>CANQLX010000093.1 GCA_947624835.1 uncultured Clostridia bacterium | reverse complement strand
TCCGTAAAGGTCTGAGTTCCGCCTTTTTTAACAAGACGCATATAACGCTCCCAAGCCTCATCATGACTTTTCTGCATAATATCCCAAAATTCAAGTGCAACAGTCTGTGCAAGACAGTAGTCGATATAGTAAAAAGGATTTTCATATATATGCATCTGTCTTTGCCAGCCCTTGCCCTCACCATAGAACGGTGAGCCGTCAAGTTTCATCCATGGCATATATACACTGAGGAGCTTTCTCCAAATATCATGTCGTTGTTCCGGTGTAACATCGGGATTTTCATACACCAGGTGCTGAAAATGGTCAACCATAGTGCCGTATGGGATAAAGGTAATTGCGGAAAACAGGTGACTGTATTTAAATTTCATGCTGTCCTTTCCAAAAAACTCATCACTTTTCCTCCAGCCGAAAAACTCCATTGTCATGGAATGAATTTCGCAAGCCTCAAGTGTAGGACTTATATTAGATGATGGTACAATATTTCTTGAAGTATAGAAAGCAAATGCGTGACCCGCTTCATGAGTTATAACCTCAACATCATCGGCAGTACCGTTAAAATTAGAGAAGATAAAGGGTACTTTATAATCCAAGAGGTTAGAGCAGTAACCGCCGCCTGCTTTTCCTTTCTTACTGAGAACATCAAGAAGTTCATTTTCAAGCATGACATCAATAAATTCCGAGGTTTCCCCCGAAAGTTCATGATACAGCTGCTTTCCTGTTTCAAGTATGTCCTCCGCATTTCCCTGCGGTGTAGGATTACCGTCTTTAAATTTCAAAGCGGCATTGGCAAAAGAAAGAGGATATTCAAGTCCCGTTCTTTTAGCCTGCTCACGATAAAGTCTGTCTGCGACAGGGACTATATATTTTACAACTGATTTTCTGAATTTTTCAATATCATCGGGTGTGTAGCAGTTTCTTGTCATTTGAAGATAGCCAAGCTTTATAAAATTATCATAACCAAGCTTTTTAGCAGCCTTTGTTCTTAGCTTTACCATTTTATCGTATATTTCATCAAGCTCCTTGCCATGCTCATTATAAAACTCACCCTCGGCAATCCATGCGGATCTTCGTATTTCGTCGTTGGGGGATTGTTTGTAGGGTGTCATTTGAGATAGGGTACGTTTATCGCCGTCAAATTCAATTTGTGCGGATGCAATAAGCTTTTGATAGGCGGTTTCAAGCTTATTGATTTCCTGTACTTCGGGAATTATTTCGGGCGAGAATGCTTCAAGTGACATTTCGGCATTTTTAAATAAAAGACCTCCATATTTTACCTCAAGCTTTTTTCTGAATTTATTTTTCACAAGAAGTTTTGTAAATCCTTGCTCAAGCTCAACAAAAAGGGGAGATGTTTCGTCTATATATTCAACTTCCTTTTCGTAATACTCATCATTTGTATCAATACTGTTTCTTATATAGGCAATGCTCATCATTGTGTCAATGTGGGAGCTGAGCTTTTCCCAATCAAGAAATGCTTTTTCCGCATCCTCGAAGGTCTCTGCATTTTCTAAATTATTTTTTATTCTATCTGCGTCCGAAGCAGCCTGTTCAATAACAGGACGTTCATATTTCATTTCGGAAAATTTCATAATTTGCACTCCTTGTATAATATGCTTATAGCTTCAATAAAGCTATAAAAATTTACCTTACTATTTTACCCCAAATTTGTATAAAAATCAATCCGAAAAGGTCGCAAAACTATAAAAAATCGGCGGGGGACATTTGCCCTCCGCCAAAAAAATTTATTTCAGTTACTTTCTTGATCCGAAAATCCTCAGAATGTACAGGAACAGATTGATAAAGTCGAGATACAAATCAAGCGCAACGACTATTCCGCCTTTAGCAAGCATTTTGGGATCTCCCTGCATTGCTGCGTAATATCTCTTAATCTTCTGAGTATCATAAGCAGTAAAGCCTACAAAAACAGCAATACCACCAAGACAGATTATGAGATCGAGCATGGGAATGTTTATGAAGAAGCCAATCACTGCGAAAAGTATAAGACCGATAAGACCGAACATCAGAACTGTTCCAAAATTGGTAAGATCCCTTTTCGTTACCATTCCGTATACAGCCATTGCTCCGAATATGCCTGCCGTTATAGCGAACGCAAAAACAGCAGTCATAGCGTCAAACAGTACAAGAAGGGGACCGATTGTCAGACCGTTCAGTACAGAATACCCAAAGAAAATCGCCAAACAAACTGCGGGCGGCATTTTGGAAACAAAAATGCCGAGCACGAACACCATAACTACCTCTACAAGGAGCAGCACATAATACGCACCAATGTATTTATCAAGCAATATCATCACGCGTATCGGATCGTTGACTATGGCGGCACAAATTCCAAACGTAATCAAAAGACCTACGAACATCCAGCCAAATACCTTTTTGGTATAATCTGCAAGGGAAACAGCAGGCTGACTGTTTACATACGGTGTGGGGTTATTCATTCCTCCGCCGAAACCGCCTCCGCCGTAGTTTGCGTTATTATCGTAGCTATTGTAGAAACTGTTCGGATCATATGAGTTATTATTCATACGAAAGCTTCCTTTCTGTTTTATATTTAATTGTAGTATATTACTATTTTTTCATTTTGTCAAGCAAAATACTATATTTCCGTAATATTGTTTTTTTGTGCTGTAAAATATGAATATTTTGTTTTTCCGAAATTTTTTAAGCCATACAACTCTCTATAGGTTTTACATTTGTGGGAGGCATTGGTATTCCCACTTTGAATTTTCACTAAAACACTTTGCTCGGTGTTCATATTGTTTTTCCTATGCTCCCTGAGGAATATATTTTACTATTGCTCATTTATGAATGTTTTTCATATTTGACTGTAGTATTTTTGTGTTTTTTGCTGTATGCTCCTATACGGTTCTCATCCTCTTTTAATTCTATGCACCTTCCGAGGTTTTATGCACTTCACCGACATATCAATATATACCTGTTTGACTTTCCGACAATTACCCAAAAACGGCAATACTGCACTTTTTGATTTTTTCTGTAATATTACTTCCGAGAATAAATTTTTTCCTGAAAATATTTGCGGTACAACTGTTCCACCGATTGGCTGTTAAGCAGTTATTTATGGATTACCTTTATTACTGTTGAGGAAATGTATGGGCAATATGTAAAAACCTATAAAAAAGAATTGACATTTATCTTTGAAAATTATATAATTAACATTGATGTGTTTTGTCAGTTTGTAAAGCAATTTAAGCAAATTGACAGGATAAAGAATAATATTGGAGGATACCCTAATGAAACGAATTGGCAAACCGGTGTTCTTCATCATATTTTTTCTGATACTCTTTTTAACGTATACATCGGTTTTCGGTATATATGGCGAAAATGGTGATTATACGCTGACGTATATCAAGGGTATTCAGGATATAAGATGGGGCATCGACATTAAGGGAGGCGTAGAGGCAGTGTTTGCACCCGAAAAGGGGGTAGAGGCAACAGACGATCAGATGAATGCTGTTAAATCTATTATTGACCTGCGTCTGGTTAACCAAAACATAACTGACTACGAAATTTATCCCGACTATTCAAACGACAGAATAACGGTGCGTTTCCCGTGGAAATCGGACGATACGGAGTATGATCCCGGAGAGGCCATTAAGGAGCTTTCCTCAACGGCTCAGCTTGTATTTAGGGGTGGCACCGAACAGGACGGGGAGGAAATTCTTACAGGTAAGGATGTAAAGAACGCTTATGTGAGCAACATACAGGGTTCAAGCGGTACATATCAAAAGGTTGTAAGTCTTGAATTTTCAGACGAGGGCAAGGAGAAATTTGCCGAAGCCACCGAAAAATATCTCAATCAGCAGATAGGAATATGGATGGACGATACCTGTATTTCCGCTCCGACAGTGCAAAGTGTCATTTCCGATGGAAACTGCTATATAGACGGCGGTGCGGAAGGCTTCACAACAGAGGATGCCACGGCACTTGCAAATAAGATAAATGCCGGCGCACTTCCGTTCAACCTTTCCATTGAAAGCTATGGTACAATCAGTCCGTCTTTGGGAACGTATGCACTTACGGCTATGGCATATGCTGCGGTCGCCGCACTTATATTTATACTTTTGTTTATGTGCATTGTATACAGGCTGCCCGGATTTATTGCATTTATAGCACTGTTAGGTCAGCTTGCAATTTCCGTTATGGCGGTTTCGGGATATTTCCCGGTTTTCGCAAGCTTTACAATGACTATTCCGGGTATTGCAGGTATGATACTCTCAATAGGTCTTGGAGTTGATGCCAACATCATAACGGCTGAGAGAATAAAAGATGAACTGTGGACAGGAAAAACGCTTGACGGATGTATTTCCAATGGTACAAAAGGAAGCTTGTCCGCAATTATAGACGGTAATATAACAATTATAGTTGTTGCGGTTATTCTTATACTTGTTTTTGGTCCGGCAAATATATTCTCCGCATTGTTCGGAGTATCAACAACCGGTTTGATATATGCATTCGGATACACATTGCTTGTAGGTGTAATTGCTAACTTTATAATGGGTGTGGGTGCTTCAAGACTTATGCTCCGCTCTGTTTCGGGAATTAAGTTCCTGAGAAATAAAAGATTGTATGGAGGTAAGAAGAAATCATGAGACAACGATTCCATATAGATTTCATCAAGAACTCTAAAATCTTTTTCTGTGTTTCACTTGGTCTGATGCTTATATGCCTTATACTGAATATATTTGTTTTACCTACTCGTGTGGATATTCAGTTTACAGGAGGTACAATAGTAAAATACAGTTACAGCGGTAATCTTGATGAAAAAAAGATTTCCGATGCCGCTCAAAAGGCAACAAAGGAAACCATATCCTTTACATTTTCAGAAAATCTTGCATCTTCTGATTCCAACAGCCATATGGTAGCACTTGAATTTACAAATTCAAAAGCAATCAGTGTTGATGAGCAGGATGAAATTACGGATGCTCTTACGAAAGCTTTTCCGAAAAATAATTTTAAGGTTGAGGAATCATCTTCGGTTGATGCTTCAAAAGGCGCAAACTTCTTTTATAAGTGTATAGCGGCGATTATACTGGCGGCAGTCATTATAATAGGTTATATTGCGATAAGATTTAAAAAGATTGGCGGTCTTTCTGCCGGTGTTATGGCAATAGTTGCATTAATCCATGACCTTATCATAGTGTATTTTGTATTTGCAATGTTTAATATGTCACTTGATGATAATTTCATTGCCGTTGTACTTATGATTCTCGGTTATTCGGTAAATGATACGATAGTAATATACGACAGAATAAGAGAAAACAGACGAAAGATGGGTCCGAAAGCAACTACGGCGGAGGTAACAAACGCAAGTATAAACCAGTGCTTTACAAGAACAATTTGTACAAGTATCACAACTATCGCCGCAATCGGTTCGGTGCTTGTTGTTTCGCTTATTTTCAATATTGATTCAATAATAAGCTTTGCCCTTCCTATGATGATAGGTCTTGTTTCAGGTTGTTATTCCTCAATATGCATAGCTACTCCGCTTTGGGTAATGTGGAAAAATCACAGCGATAAGAAAAAGGCTGAAAAGGAAAGCAGGAAGAAAAAGGAAAGTAAAAAAGCAGCTAAAGATTCCGAAAAAAAGACGGAAAAGGCATAATATAGTTTTGATATCAGGCAGCAATTTCCATGAGGGAGTTGCTGTTTTGATATATTATATGTAATCTTTTGAAATACGATTTATTTGAATTTTTATAAAACATGATATAATTTAGCCGTTTGGATTTTGAGGAGGGGAATATGATGAAAGACTGGCGTTCGCCGAACTCAACTTAAACAAAAAATATTGCCGAGATATACAGATATGATTTCAAATTAAGATGTCAGCGTTTGGCGGGTTGGGCTTTTTTGATAGTGGAGTTGCCGCTCTTTATAATTTTCGCTATATCTTTCTCAATATTATATTCAGAATCACTTTTCCCTGATGGTTTATTGTACGCATTCGGACTCAGTACTTTTATATATACGTTGATTTTCTTAGTATTCTTTATTATACGAAAGAAAAATAAGGACAGTGCTTTATGTCAATTAGATAACGGAAAGGCTAAGTGCGTGGAGGCATTGGCAACAGGGGTTAATAACAAAGAAGATTCTTGGAGTCTTTACGGTAGATTTAAATTTGAATACGACCATGGCTGTCCCGATGAAACGTGTTTTAAGAGATTGATGGAGGTTGAAAGACATACACTTCTGACAACTTCGAATCTCCAAAGGGAAAATAATGTTCTGTGGGTGAATTTTTACCCTAACAGCCATGATTCCCCAGTTTTTCAGTTCAGTCTTTATGAGGTCTGCAATAAGAATTACAATCAATACGATAAAGATATTTTTTCTTTTTCAAAAGTAAATCGGAACGATAAAAAAATAATTGTAAAGAATTTTATGAGCAATATGTGGATTGCCATTGGTATAGAGCTATTTATTTTTTTGGGTATTTTTTTGGTTTCCAAATGTGAATTTTATATGCCGTATGTATTGGGGGCAATGGTTGCTCTGTTAGCTGTCACGGTATTGTTGTACATTCTGTTGATTTTGAGAGCAGATCAGTGCAGAGTGGCGGAGTGTACCGAAGTAGGGAATTACACTACCTCCTATAATGTCAGAAGGAAATATGATCATCATTGGGTTATATTAAAATTGGAAAATTCGGATACTATTATCGGTTTAAAAGATCCTGATTATGATAGTATATATGAAATAAGTAAATATGAAAAAATGCGGGCTGATATTGATACTATTCAGAAAAATTTTAAAATGATGTTAGATCATATTGATGACTATATTAAAGAAGCGGAAGAATCTTCCGAGAATATGAAAGATAATTCCGAAGATTATAAATCCACAAGTGAATTTATAACTCCTGAATTTTTAAATAATTTCCCTGAATATAAAAAACAGATATTAAAAATTGTATTTTATAAACTGCCTTTCGGTCTGGGGATGGGTAAATTAATTTTTCCGAAATAAGAACTGAATTTCAATTTTCCGAAAAAAATTTGACCGGAGCAGAATTTTTCCTCTTGCGGCGGTTTCTTTTTTCAAAAACTATGGAAATTTATGTACATATATGTTATAATTAGGCTATCTTAAAAAAAGGGGAGAAGGTTATGCAAAATATATGGCATGATATGGATTCGGCGAGAATAACGCCGGAAAATT
>CANQLX010000092.1 GCA_947624835.1 uncultured Clostridia bacterium | reverse complement strand
TACAGAAGAACCTCCCGAATAGGTATAAGTAACCGTTATTGCGTTTTCCGTAAATACGCCGCTTGCATTTGACGGTGTTGAAGTAAGAGAGTATCCGCTGAATGATTTTGCTGTTGTCTTGTATGTATTGGTACCGTCAGCCATTCCCTTAATTGTCTCCGTTGCAAGTACCTTACCATCGGTAGTAACGTATCTTACATTTACCTTACCGGTAGGATATACTTTGCCGTCCTTGATCCAAACCTCACCTGTAACCTTGTAACCGGGGACATTTGTGCCTGCCGGATCCTGTGCTCCGGCTCCGCCGTTATTAGCGATAAACTGAGCTGTTTCCGCATCTACCTCACCAAAGAACCAGCCGTCGCCCTCTGCGGTCATAGCCTTTCCGGGCCATTCGCCGCAATATTTAACTACATTTGTCAGGTCGGATTCATCATAGACATACATTGAAACGGTCGGCCATGATTTTGAATTATAGTAGTGCACCTGAACATTTGTAGGTTCAACATAATTATACTTGAATACTACATTTATTGTTCCGGATTTTACCGTTCCCGATGCATTTGTTGTTTTACTTTCGTCAACCTCATAATTCTTGATTGTCTTTGGTTCAACGGAATATCTTGAACCTATCTTTCCGTATTTTGTATCAGGATCCGCAATCGCTGCCCCTGTTTCGGCATCAACATACGAAACCTTGATGATACCGTTATTTGCACTGTCAAACTTATAGTAGTATGTAACCGTAACATCAGTTTCCGAATAAACGCCTGTTTTATTGCCTGTTACCTTTGTAACCGTGTAATAGTCAGTAAGCTCCTTAAGAGCTGAGGTGGTGTATGACTCTCCAATAAGACCGACAAGTGTTTCCGTCTTTATCGTTTCACCTGTATCAGCGTTTTTATGAACAACTGTCACTCTTCCTCTTTCGCCGTTCGGCTCCTGAATAAGGATTGTTCCATTCACTCCGGAGTTAAATGTTACCTTACCGCCGGTAACTGCCGATACAGAATCATCATAATAGTTTTCAAGAATCGTACCGTCAGCCCAAAGATCGGAAACATCAACCGTAATATCACGATTTGAATCGGCATAGATAACACCAGCAATCTTATCATTAATACTGTTCTTAGAATAAGTTCTGCCGAAAGCAACACCGTCAGATGCTGTCAAACCTATATTGCTGCCCGCACCGACAGAAATATGGTTTCTACGGAATGTACCGACCTTACACCAATGTTTATACACATCAGTATCCATGCTGTCCCAATTCATATCGCTTCTTAGGCAATGACCTGCCTTGTAGCTGTCATCCTCAACACCCTGAACTTTACCTCGGTTTGTTTCATCGCCGTAGTAAATCTGTACACCACCGGGCAACATTAGGAATGCGGAACCCAGTCCTATCAGATCTCCTCTGGCAAGGGTTGTGTCATGCGAGGATATGTAAGAAAGAACATTAAAATCGTCCTTTGTGTTAATTGCAGCCGCATAATCATTGTACTTTCCCGCAACCGTACCCTTTGCGAGAACTCCGCCGCCTGTAGTGTCGAAGTTAATCATAGAATCAAATCCGCCCACAGTGTAGTAGTCATCATAACCGACACCGTGATCCCAACACTCGCCTGTCATCCAGAAATCAAGATCATCAAGCTTTTTATCGGGGTTATTCTTCTTCCACTCTCTCAAAGCCTCTGTACATTTGTCATGAAGAACCTTCCATGAGGTTTTTTCTACGTGCTTTGCAGTATCACAGCGGAAACCGTCCACACCATATTCACGAACCCATTCGGCAAGCCATGTTGAAATATATCCCGTTACGGTATTGGACGTACCGTATTTTGCCTGCTTTTGCGATAATGTACCTTCACTTGTCCACTTTGTCTGAAGTAACTTTGGCAGACCCACCTGAGTTTTTGATTCGGTCTTAAAATCCGGCAAGCCTTCAAGAGAACGTGTAAGGTCACTGCCTTCTTCTTCACTGTAGCCGGCAACACCCGATCTTATCCATTCGGGACCCCACCAGTTTGCCCACTTGTTGGCTCCTTCATCATAGAGCATATAACTTTGATATTCCTGTGCGTTGGATGAGGGGTTCTTATAAAACGTATCCCAACCGGATTTCAAAGAACCATAGCCATATTCATTCATATCATACATACTGCAGTATCCGGCATGATTCATAACAACGTCCATAACAATTCTGATACCATGTTCGTGGGCAGTATCAACGAGCTTTTTAAACTCTTCCTTTGTTCCGAATGCCTTATCTGATTCCGTATAATCCAGAACATAGTAACCGTGGTAAGAATAATGGTAATAATTACTGCCGCCCTGAATATATCCGTGAATCTGCTCATACGGAGCGGAAAGCCATATTGCATTTACTCCGAGGTCATCGAAATAACCCTCTTGAATCTTTTGGGTTATACCTGCAAAGTCACCGCCGTGGAATGTAGCTCTTTGATCACCTACATTTGCATCCTGCCTTCCATATGCATTGTCGTTTGTTTTGTCACCATTGTAAAAACGATCAGTAAGCAGGAAATAAACAGTGGCATTATCCCACGAGAATGTGGAAGGATCTCCTGCTTTTGATGGAGATGCTGCTGCAGTGGAAGCTGCCGAAACACTTGTAGCCGCTACCCCGGTCACTGCCGCAGTTGAAAGTAAACAAGCAGCTGAAAGCACTGTACTAAGTATTTTTTTTAATAAGCTGTGGTTTTTTCGTGACATTTTAGTCCTCCATTCTTTAAATTTGATTTTTCTGCTTTAATTAAGCTGACACGGTAAGGTTTTCCCTCTGTGTCTTGGATATGTTAGCATAACATATCACTCCGAACATAACAATTATATATACTGCCAATTCATCCCCCCAAACCTCCTGAAATCAATCTGATCTACAGTTCACAGCAAAAAAGCCTTACAGTAATATTACATAAATATATCTATTTTTAATTATTTTCAAGAACTATACAATATATTTTATTAAATATTCTAATTTTCATAAGATATGCACAATGCAAAATCGTACTATTTGTCAAATTTAACAATGAAATTTAACACAAATAATATACACATCACAGAGGCTATGTACAAAGAAAATTGCAAAAATTATTTACGGATATTAATAACAGTCCTCATTACACATTGATTTGTTCTGTAAAAAAATTTTCCTGTAAATTACATATAATATATAATTGTTTTGTGCAAATAATACCCTAAAAATCTGACAGAATTACAAAAACATTTAAAAGACACTTAAAGAGACCATTACTATAATGATCTCTGTACAGTCATAAGCTCCTCAGTTGTCAAAACTTAGGCTTTTACCGTAAGGTTAAGTACCTTAGTCACCGTTGCACCTGTATTATCCTTTACGGTAATACGTACGGAATATGCAGCACTTCTCTTTGGTGTCCATGATTTTGTTGCAGTACTTGTATAGTTTTGCAGTAAGGTATAGTCCGGGTCGGTGCTTCCCTTTGCCTCAAACTTATAGGTGTAGGGGCTTGTTCCGCCGCTTGCCTTACCCGTCAGTGTAACGGAGCCGCCCTTGGTTATGGTTGATGTGCTTAATACCGAACTGTTTGTAAGTGCCGATTTAACTGTAAGGGTAAGTGTCTTAGCTACCGTTTTGTCTGTCTTATCTTTTACGGTAATTCTTATAGAATATGTACCGCTTCTCTTCGGTGTCCATGTCTTTGTTGCAGCGGTAGTGTATGTTTGGAGTACGGTATAACCTGCATCAGCTCTTTCCTTTGCCTCAAACTTATAGGTATACGGACCTGTTCCGCCGCTTGCCTTACCTGTAAGCTTAACGGAGCTTCCTTTGGTTATGCTTCCCACACTCACTGTTGAGTTATTTGTAAGTATAGAATTTACTGTAAGTGTAAGTATTTTGTTTGTTGCTTTTCCAGTGCTGTCCTTTACAGTGATCTGCACGGAATATGTACCGCTTCTGCTCGGAGTCCATTTCTTCGTTGCGTTTGTCGTGTAGCTCTGAAGTACAGTATAGCTCGGATCGGAGCTTTGCTTTGCTTCAAACTTATAGGTGTAAGGACCTGTTCCGCCGCTTGCTGCACCCGTGAGAACAACTGAGCTTCCCTTGATTATGCTTCCTGTACTAATGGTCGAGCTATTTATAAGTGCAGTCTTTACTGTAAGGGTAAGTGTCTTAGCTACCGTTTTGTCTGTCTTATCCTTTACGGTAATTCTTACAGAATATGTACCGCTTCTCTTCGGTGTCCATGTCTTTGTTGCAGCGGTAGTGTAGGTTTGGAGTACGGTATAACCTGCATCAGCTCTTTCCTTTGCCTCAAACTTATATGTATACGGACCTGTTCCGCCGCTTGCCTTACCTGTAAGCTTAACGGAGCTTCCTTTGGTTATGCTTCCCACACTCACTGTTGAGTTATTTGTAAGTATAGAATTTACCGTAATTGTAAGTATTTTGTTTGTTGTTTTTCCGGTGCTGTCCTTTACAGTGATCTGCACGGAATATGTACCGCTTCTCTTCGGTGTCCATGATTTCGTTGCAGTACTTGTGTAGTCCCGCAGTAAGGTATACCCTGTGTCAGTACTTCCCTTTGCCTCAAACTTATAGGTATACGGACCTGTTCCGCCCGTAGCCGAACCCGTAATCTCGAGGGATTCGCCAAATGTAATCGAAGAAGAAGATACGCTTGAATTGTTCACAAGGTTCGGAACAGGCTCTTTAACCGTTACAGTACAGGTTGCGGTTTTGGTATAAGCTGTCGCCTTTATAACAGCAGTACCCACTCCGACTGCGGTAATTTTACCTCCCGACACCGTTGCGACCTTGTCATTGTTTGTTTCCCATTTTATGTTCTTGTTTGCTGCATTTTTAGGAACAACCGTTGCGGTTACTGTTTCGCTTTTACCTTTTTCGATTGTCAGTGAGGTTTTGCTAAGCTTAAGGACAGCCATTTCAGCCTCATCCACAATCTCCTGAACTCTTTTTTGTACAGCAACGTAGTCATAACCTGCATCTGTCAGCCTTTGCTTACGCTCATTACCGTCACCCCATTTACCGTCAAAAACCTCCTCCGCAAGCTGGTCTATTGTTTTAGTCGGAGTCACATTTACCGTACAGGTTGCGGTTTTGGTATAAGCCGTCGCCTTTATAACAGCAGTACCCACTCCGACTGCGGTAATTTTACCTCCCGACACCGTTGCGACCTTGTTATTGTTTGTTTCCCATTTTATGTTCTTGTTTGCTGCATTTTTAGGATTAACCGTTGCAGTTACCGTTACACTTCTGCCGTTCTCGATTGTCAGTGAGGTTTTGCTCAGTGTAAAAACAGCCTTTTCAGCCTCATCCACAATCTCTTGAACTCTTTTCTGTACAGCAACGTAGTCATAACCTGCATCTGTCAGCCTTTGCTTACGCTCATTACCGTCACCCCATTTACCGTCAAAAACCTCATCCGCAAGCTGGTCTATTGTCTTTGACGGAGTGGAAGAACCACCTCCCGATGCAGCATATCCGTTTAACCCTACCTTTTTTATGATTGACGGATAATCAACATAACAATAATTCATATCAACATTGCCGCTTATTCCACTAACACGTCCCGTTGAGGAATATTGCCACATACCGTAGCTTCCGTTATAATTGCAGGCACTTCCGTATTCTGCTACCCAAAGTGCATAATCGGCAGCAACTGAAGGAGAAATATTTGTGGTAAGCGGAGATCTTGACATATAAAGTCCTGCATAATATCCTGCTTCTTCTATCTTACCACAAAATGTTCTGACAAGACTGTCACAAAAGCTCTTACCCTTTAAAAGCTGAGAGCTTTCTTCAAGATCAAAATAAATCGGATACTCGAACTTCTTCCCTTTGATTACCTGAAGGCATACATTTGCCTCCAGCTTTGCAGCATCTACACTGCTTGCATAGGAATACCAATATACTCCCACATCAAGACCGGCAGCCTTTGCTCTGCTGTAGTTCTGCTCAAAGCACTGATCCTTCTGACTCAGTACCTGTCCGTAGCCTGCACGGATAATAACATAATCATATCCTGCCGCCTTAACTTCGCCGAAATCAATACTTCCCTGATACACTGACACGTCTATCCCTCTATGCACAACAGTTGCTGCTTTGACATTTGTCATATTAACCGCACCAACAGCAAATACTCCCAGCATAGCGACAGCACTCAACAGTATTGAAATTGCTTTTTTTAAAAAATTCATTGACCATGCCTCCTTTACTAAAAAATATTTTAACCTTAATCATGCACAAAACTAAAAATTAATCCCTTCACCCCCAAATCTGCTCCGCAATTAGATTTTTGCGGACAAATATATCAAACCGTCCTGTTCTCAACGGCATATAATGCAGATACTGAATAAAAAGCTACATAAAAACAGGTATTTTGACATAGCTACAATACATTTCATAGAAATAATGCCGTATTCACAGAAAAATCCGAACACAGGCAGACCGTCAGGCAAATATTACCTATCGGTATATCCCATATGCCCATCATACAAATTTTTTTAAAATTTGTCAACAATTAATCCAAAATTTAGCATATATTGTAATAACCATACAGTAATTTTCCTAAAAATAATTATATTAAGTATTTTTGTCCAAAAGCACCCTCACATAATGCGGCTAAATATGAAATCAGTGCTATTTTTAGTATTATTGTGTCTTTTTATATTTCCCGGTCGACTGTTTTAAATGCTGTAAACTTGTTGATGTAACAACAAACAAAAGGATAAGGATCGTTTCCGGATATCTGAAAACGATCCTCATTGAAATTTCTACTTATTTTTACAGCAATACGGAAAGCCGTGCTTCTGTTGTTTGATATATAATACCAATGCTCTAATTTCCACAGGCACCTTCCTTAGTGGTTATACAGTACTCAAAGTAAATTTCAGGCAACTGTTATTTTTTTACAGTCAATGTATAAATTATATCAGCAACAGTACCATTGCTGTCCTTGACAACTATCCTGATATCATAGGGAACAGCCGCAGTCGGAGTGATAGTTACAGAAGTTGAGGTTGAGTTCTCGGCTTTTGTGCTCCAAGAGGTTGATGAAGATCTCTTGTAGTAGTAGGAGTACTTGTACGGAGCTGTGCCGCCTGTTGCACTTCCTGTAACCTTGATACTGCCTCCGAGTTTTACTGTTGTTGCCGAAAGCTTTGAGTTATTCTGGAGTTCGGCTTTTACTGTAAGGGTAAGTGTCTTGGCTGCTGTTTTGTCTGTCTTATCCTTTACAGTAATTCTTATAGAATATGTACCGCTTCTGCTCGGAGTCCATTTCTTCGTTGCGTTTGTTGTGTAGCTCTGAAGTACGGTGTAGCTCGGATCGGAGCTTTGCTTTGCTTCAAACTTATAGGTGTAGGGGCTTGTTCCGCCGCTTGCCTTACCTGTCAGTGTAACAGAGCCGCCCTTGGTTATGGTTGATGCACTTAATACCGAACTGTTTGTAAGTGCCGATTT
>CANQLX010000091.1 GCA_947624835.1 uncultured Clostridia bacterium | reverse complement strand
CATCCCGACGACACAATACCTGATAATAAACTCTGAGAGCTACATACTCATCTGAATCTGAAGTATTAACAGCAAATGGGTTCTTGGCAATCGGACTATTGGGAACGTAGTTTTTTGCGGTTGTTTCACCCTTCACATCACCGCCATTATATTTTTGTTTGGTCTCTCCATCCCTATCCATATAACGAAGAGTCATGCCGCCGGGAACGCTAGCGTTGGTTCCATCCCATTTCGGCTCAACCTGCTGAACAGATAAGTTCGGAGTAGCCGTAAATGTGTTTTCTGCGTTATCCACATCGGACAGCATAGCCATCGTCAGTGCAGAAGTAACTCCTGCAACAAGTGCTACGGAAGTTACACCGAGTATGGCTTTTTTTACTTTTTTCTTAGTAGTTTTTTCCATAGTGTTTGCCTCCTAAATATAATTTAGATTTTTTTATTTCGCTTAACTCTCCTTGTGAGAGATAAGATCCCAAGATAAGCTCTCGACCGGCTTTTGGACTCAGTCAAGTACATCGTTAGCTTGAAGTTCCACGGCATCCGGGCTCGCTTCCTCGTAGAGAGTAACCCCACTATCACCGGGATCAACAGCACCGGGATTTGCTCCCCATGCATTAGTCACAGACTCTTTATTTACAGTCCTGCTGCCGTTTGACCACGCCTGAACAGTATCGGCTATGAATGTGAGATTAATCGTGTCATTATCTTCCGTATTGAGATTCTTAAACTTTATCTTACCGTCTTGGAAGAGATCCGGTGTTCTGTATCCCGGTTCGAGGACATATTGGTAGTAATAGTATCCGTCATCGCCTATTACCCAGCCGGAACCCAGGTCTGAATCATCAATTTCGACGCTTGTAAGCTCCTCATAGGTGGAATCCTCACCGGTTGTTTTGCTCTCCCCGGTTATAACCGGATAGACACGTACATACACTGCTTTCATACGATCTCCCTTAGGATTTGCAACGCTGAAATTCTTATCAGTTGTAACACCGGTGTCACCGTCTTTACTAACCTCATACGTGCCGCCGCTCGGTTCATATTTATCGCCATGTTTTTCAACAGCAGTCGTATTCGTGACGGTGTACGGCTCGAACACATTAGCCTTTTCCTCGGTAAGGGCTGTCATGTAAGCTGACGTAACGGCTACTGTAAGTACAGTCACTGCGGTAAGTCCGACCGCAACAAGTGAATACTCCAACCGCTTTTTCGCTCGCTTTCCTCTGAATCTATTGAGTATATTCAACACTTTTCACCTCTATTCCGATGTATTATTTTGTTTTTCGTTGTCATCATTGTTTCCGTCAGAATCTTTATCTATAAGATTATTCGTAACCATAACAATGATGTAAACTACAATGTATGTGATTAACAATATCTTTGCCGCCGCTGAGCTCGCCCAATCGAGAACATATCCGGCAAGAGGTATTGAAAAATCCGACGCTTTTCCCAGAACGCTTGAATATGGTATATCCTTTTCGTTCAGATTCCTATCATTTGCTATGCCGTGGGTAGTGAAAGTTTGTGTTTCGGGATTGATATCCACAACCATGTGTGTCACAATGAAATCATCGCTGAGGCGGTATGTTATCGCATCTCCGTTTTTAATATCGTCAAAATCCGTATGATGCACATACACAAGGCAGCCGACATCATATCCGTGCAAATTCTCAATCCCGCATTCTTCCTTGTAGTACTGCCGATCGCTGTCGCTGACACCTGCAAGCACCATACTTCCGCTCACCACAGCTTTAGGGTCATAGCCGAACATCTTAGGTACATAGTAGATTCCCGCAACGAGAATGACCGCCGCTGCCAATATGACCGTCATAACGTTCTCCAAAATCTTTAGTGCCTTCAATGTTCGACTTACTCCTCTCTTCGCTTTACTGCTTTATTATCAGTTTGTTTTTAACAGATGACATATCGCTTTCGATTGTTTGGCTTGCTGTTGTACGGTTGTTGAAGAAGCGTGCCACAGGTATTTTGCTAAAGTCAGCTTTTAGACCATATGCAACAGCAACATATTCTGACCTGCCACTGTACACCAAAGCATATCCATCCACACCCTGAGTAGCTTCAATTCCCCAATAAGTTAATTTGTACCTCCAAGAAATACCGGTTGTAACCTCACTGACTTTGTAAAGATAGCCCGGATCAACCTTTACGGTTGTTGACTGTTTATACTTATAGGCACCACCCGAAGGTTCTAACAGACTTCCGCCTGCAAATGTAGTACTGGCAATACCGTAACCGTTTTCATCACGAACAGAGTTTTTGTCAAATTTCAATACAACATAGCTCGTACTTATGGGACTCGTGCTTTCACTGGGGTCTGTGCCGAGATTATACTTCTCAATCTTGAATACAAAATCCTGCTCTGCACTTGTATAGTTCAGATATCCGAACGGGTCGTTATCATTCAGCGGACTTGTTACTCCACTGCTGCCCGCAGGAAAATCGTGCGGGTTGTCTTTTTCACCATAGTACAGCTCATCAATGTATTTTTCGATTGTGAGGTATGCAGCCTTTTTGTTGGTGATTCTTATCTCTCTTTCAGTCGCTATTTCATCATGGTCATCCTTGTAATTGTAAATGAGTCTGTTAAGCGTACCCTTCTCTGTTTCATACCAATTCCGGAGCTTATTTTCATCAGGAGGATTAATTTCTTCACCGCCACCTCCACTTGTGGATCCGCCACCTCCACTTGTGGATCCGCCACCTCCACTTGTGGATTCGCCCGTAGTGTAAAAGTCAAACGACTTATATTGCTCCGTTGATCGATACTCTGTTTTTGAATACTCCCAACCACTCGGAATATCCGTCTCCGTAACTTTCCACTTCGTACCAAACGGAATATTTCCAATCGTACACGGCTTATTATACGAGAAGGTTATATCAAAAAAGGCTATATTATTACCCGAATCTACTCGATCAGCTTTAGTTTTTACATTATTTCTATTGATATCAGTGACGGTAAAATATTGCTTATTCACATCGAATCCCTCGGGCAACTGTAACTCCACTTTTGCTTTGAACGCGGTGTTTCTCGATGTAGAATCGGTTATTTCAGCGCCGTTCGCACCCTGCAGAACCTTGGTTATTTTAAGACTTCCTACTGCCTGTTCATTCGTTATGGTGTAATCATTGGTATAGGTAGAAGTGGCTAAAAATTGTCTGACAGCTTGAGGATTATTATCCGCTTTACTACCTCTTTTATATGTCGGTGACCAGGAAGAAGTATATGTCCCATTATTATTTACCGATGTCAAATTGGCACCATCCGTGAACTCTTCTTTGTAGCAGTATCTAACACCATTAGGAATACCCGTAATGTTAATCTTTTGACCTACCTTTATTTTAAATTCAGCTTCATAAATCAAATCAGGGGCTGCTGTACCTCCCACATTTTCAAGCTGAAGATTTTGCGGTGTACCTGCAACATTATTTTCACTGTAATAGTATTGCAGGGTATAATCATTCAAGTTAATCTTATCAGCATTATACACTTTGCCATCGAAATCTCCGCCGAAACGGATTTTCAATGTAAATACTTTGTCTTCATAGCCTTCAGCAGTTTCGCCAAGTGCTTTTGTGAATGACATCGTGCCGGTACTTCTTGTGTTGGTAATGACTACTTCACGTTCTTCATCTACTGCTATTCCGGTAGTAGTGTTGCCCTGTATATTAACTTTTGTCAAGTCAAAATGTTTGCCGGCATTTTCCTCGGAAATCTTAACAACCGTTCCAACAGGTATGCCATCAATTTTTACTGTTTCTCCGGCTTTCATCTTGAATGTTCCATCCGAGTCAAGCTTTGTGCTAAGCGAAGAATCTTCTATATCTACCCCGCTGTAATCAGTAACATCACCCAGAGCACTCTCTGTTGTGCCAAGCAGGCTGCTCATTTCAACCTTCATTGTAAATCCATCAGTTGATGTTTCACCGGCATTCTTCAGCTTCTTCTCTATGGATATGCTGCCGGTTTTTACCTCTCTTGTGTAGATTGCTTCTATGTTGACTTTATTATCATTAGCATCCTTGTTTACATCATCAAATGTAAACGTGTCAGTACCGTCTGTACCTGGTACTGCCTCAGTCGGATTGCTGCCAGGTGTACCCGAACCATATTCCAACTTAGGCTCTGAAATGTTGTAATAGTCTCCAAGCGTCCTCGATGTTACATTGTAAGTCGGTAGCTGTGTACTACTGTTTACACTCGGTTTATACAACGTATCAGACTGTTTTATCTGCATTTTCGAACCAACCGTAAACTGTCCCGTAAATACTGCGGACTGATCATACATAAGGTTGAGTGCGCCGCTGCTACTTGTTTGTTCTGCCGTACTTGATGTTGCATACGAAAGCCACGGTCTTGCACCGGATGTAGATCCGGTATTTTTTCTTTGTGCTTTCGGATCAACAAGTTCATAGTTGGTTTCCGCTACTGCGTGAGGACTATCCGAATCAAAGCCGAAATCACTTGAAAACTCATTCAAATATTTTTTATCAGACTGGTTACTCGGTCTTGTAATTTGAGTTGTATATTGAGGTGCTCCGTCGGACGTCTGATTTTTATCAAAACCATTATGATTTTGCTTTGAATCAAGTATTCTAAAACAGTTTACATTTGCACTCATTTTTGTACTTATCCTTGTACTTGGAGTATCCATCGTCAGATTATAAAATGTACCGTTAGGATTCCAATTTATACTATTTGGAATATCACCTGTCCTAGAGGGATTGACTCGAGCAACAATAATATTTTGAAATGATCTTCCATCATAATCCATTCTGTACATATTGCTTCCGCAACTATACAAATTAGTCAAAGGAGTCCATTTTGCACTACTGGTTCCACCAAACGTATATACATATGTTACTGCATCATTAAACCACCACGAACTAACATTTGAGAAATCAATATAGATATGCTCCTCATCAAGGACCTGCTCTGTCGTAGCAGCATAACCGGAACCATCCGCCAGCAACACTTTCTGTCCGTAATCTTCATAATGGTCAGTGCCACCACCGGTTGGGTGTGTGCTAAAATACTCCGTGTTATACCGTCTTATAACCGTACTGCCGGGATATAACAAACCTGTGTCGTGTACCTCACTCGGTTTCGTTCCTTTATTCGATACAGTATAGTTTACAACATCACTATCTGCCACTGCAAGTGTCTGTGACTGAAGACCCTTGTTTACTTTTTCAACGCTAACTTTATCAGTTATAGTCAGCATATCCTCATGTGGATCTACCGGAAGATTAAACTGTACAAACAAGTTTGAATTAAGCATACCACGTTCCATATAGAACATTGTTAATGTGTGCTCTTCACCATCGCTGCCAATAGAGCCAATCCCTAACTCTGAAAAGGTCTTTGTAACATTTTTAGAAGGAAAAACATCTCCATCTACATCCTTTTTAATACCATACTGATATGTTTGCGCATCTGCCGAATAAACAACGCCAACCTTTTGATTAGCAAAATCAATATATCCGCTTGCGTCTTTATGAGCACCACCCATGTCAAGAACTAATTTATCATCAATAAATACCCATACATCATCGTCACCCTTAAATGTAAAGTATGCTCTGTTATCTTCACTGCCGCCATTAATCCCTGACCAACTTTCTCCGTCTATGGTTCCGTTCTCATTCATCTCAAAATTGATTGTGTACTTTGCTCCAAATCCATAGTTCAACCCGTTTTTATTTCCCGGATCTTCGCTGTTAAATGGGAAAAATCCATTCTGTGCCGCATCAGCGTCATGATCACTTACATGGTGATCCGAAGTACTTTCCTTCAGATTACCATCATCGTCAAAATACACAGCATTAACCTTGGAATCAAATCTATAACCCGGTCCAAAGGTGTCAAAGGATTCGACAATACTTCCACCTTTATTTTGAACACCGACTTCTACATTTTGATTTGATGCATAAAATGGATATGCCTGACCGCTCTTTACACTTGCAATATTTTTGCCACTTCCTGATTTATTTCCATAATTGTCATACTTTGCGCTCAAAAAATCCTCATCAAAATATGGCAGGCGCACACCATTACACGTTGGAATCAAATTACCATTATCGTCATACTCGCCACCGTCTACCAATCCACTCGCAACGGTATAAAATTGTGGTGTAATATTTTCTCCATCATCAGTTTTCGTACTGGCAGGTCTGAAAGCAAGGTTAGCACTCCACTTAAAATTATTTAGACCTGTGTTGCCATATCCCTTTTGGTCTCTCGCACTTGTTTGACTATACGTGTCAGCGACTTCATCCTTAATCCAAAATTGACCAAAATACAAAGGAAATTGCCAACCGTTTTCACTGCTGTATTTTGAGACAGCATTATTAAAAATACCATATGGTTCTTTATCATCACCCTGATCGACTGTATTGACACTTTGGGTTATTTGATTATCATAGTAATAATCATAGAAGTCGGCATCAATATACACAATATTTCTTGACGGATAAACTGCCTCTGCTTTCTGATTGCTCTGCGCTACCCCATACCAAACCAGCCCCGAAAGAAGGACGGTAAGACTGAGGATAAAGGCAAGCGACCTATATCTGACACTGTGTACATTCTTAAATTTAATGTTCATAGAAATTCCTCCTTCAAAAAATTAAGTACACATCATTATACCAACCGGGTTAAACAGCGAACATATACACATGAAAACCTTTAGTTTAAGTGTAGCACTGCAACATACGTTTGTCAACGGACACAAAAGTAAAAAAAAGTGGAATTTTTGTCAATTTATTTTGCATAAAAATCCTCTATCTTTGAAAAATAACATATGTACTTTTGGCAGAACTCACGGTTCCCGACATAAACAACCCGACATAGACGGTACGAATCCCGCATCCTACCTAGATTTATTTTAACACTATGTATCTACTTTGTCAATAGGTCAAAATGACAAAAACATTAATTTTTTTATTACTTTTTGCCAAAAATAACGACTATCTTACCATTTTTATACACAAATGTATGCATACTACTAAATTCATGATAAACTTATCTGCAACATTTGTGACAATGCATCTTAATAAAAAGCACTAATAATTTGCGCTTGTGACGGTAACCGCCAAATAGCCAAAACAAGCAGGAACATATTCCTCGTGTCCCTGCTTGTTTTTAATATATATCTGTTTGATCAAGTGCCTTTTTCCGGTTGCCCCCGGCATATATATAACACTATTGACAATTCATTACATCAATGGTAATATATAACAAGAGTATTGCATAAAGTGGTAGGCGGTTTCTCCCTGAATTAAAAGGGAGGTGATAACTATGACGTCTTCAGAATTATACCAATGTATAATCATGCTGGCAACAGTTATCACTCTTGTCTATACGGTCATGAAAGACCGTAATGGCAAGAAATAATTTCTTGATTTTATCTACATAATAAAACAAGAAACACCGCCCAATCCCCATTTGGCGGTGTTTCTTTAAACATCCAAAAAACGGGAGAAACCGCTCACTGTGCAGTACTCTCTTTAT
>CANQLX010000090.1 GCA_947624835.1 uncultured Clostridia bacterium | reverse complement strand
AAACATAAAGCTTATCGAAGATTTTTCTGTCCCTTTTATGGTAGATTAGATAAAAGTCGGATTTTGCCTCATTGTCGGAAAGAGGTATATTAATTCTTCCATTATCCCTTGAAGTCATAATTTTTTGAGAAATGTCCGTAGAAAAGGACGGCAGATCGGAAGAACGTGCAAGTTCACCGACGGCGTCAATATCCTCCTGCTTATAAAATTTGGAATGTGGCATCTTTTCCTTGACGATATCCTCCCAAAGACCTACATGAGCGTACATGATAAAATTTTGTCCGTCCATTTCCTTAAAAGTTATTTTTTTGAGCATGGCGGCAGGATGAAAATGATTTACGGATATGTATAAATGTTCGCTTATAAATTCACGACAGATATAATTGTCATTATGAATAGGGTAATTAAGTATAATAAGTCTGAATTTAGAATTTTCAAGTCCGTTTGTAAGCTCATGAGCGGAATATATATTTGATGATATACCAATGCCACTCGAAGCAAGCATTGTAAGAATAAGCATAAGTGGTCCCGGTGAAACACTTCCTATATTTATGGAGTTAAAATTTCTGATGTGTGTTTTCATTTCTTCTTCAAGTTCGAGTATGCGTTCGGCGTATGCGGCGGCAAGATTTCCTGTTTCATTGATGGTTATTCTGTTTTTTGTTCTGTCAAAAAGCTGTACACCTAACTCACCCTCAAGCTTTTTCATCGACCTTGATACAGCAGGCTGAGAAATATTCAGTTTTTCAGCTGCAACCGACAGAGTTCCGTATTTTTTTAGTGCGACAAGCTGTTCAAGCAGATATATTTCGAGCATAAAATCACTTCCGATTTTCAGTATGCATTTTAATTATAGCACTATGACGTATTTATATTGTACTTTTTTGGAAAAATAATATAAAATATATTTAACGTATAGGAAATCCATATAAGAATTATGTTATGAAAGGTAGGTTATTACTATGGAAAAGTTGATACTTAATAACAAAACGGAGATACCCTCGGCAGGGATAGGAACATTCCTTCTTGAGCCGGATGCTGCACAGACCTCGGTTTCGACGGCTCTCAAAAATGGTTATACACTCATTGATACGGCAAATGCATACATGAATGAAAAGGCGGTGGGCAGAGGAATAAGGGAAAGCGGAAAAAAACGTTCGGAGATATATCTTTCAACAAAGCTATGGCCAAGCGTCTATACAACGGCGGACGTGGCAATAGATGATACGCTTAAAAGGCTTGATACCGATTATATAGACCTGTTGTTCCTGCACCAGCCTGTTGGTGACTATATCGGTGCATATAGGGCAATGGAAAAAGCAGTGGGAGAAGGAAAGGTCAAATCTCTCGGTCTTTCAAATTTTTCTGTTGGGCAGATAGAGGAAATAATAAAAAATGCAGAAATACGTCCGTCTGTTTTACAGGTAGAGGCACATCCATATTATCCTCAGAATGAGCTTAAAGAGAAATATCCCGATATCCGTATTATGGCATGGTATCCTCTCGGCCACGGTGACAGCGGACTTATTAGGGAAACAATATTTACCGAGCTTGCACATAAATATAATAAAACGAATGCGCAGATAATACTTCGCTGGCATATACAGACAGGGAATATAGTTATACCGGGTTCAAAAAATCCCCAACACATAAAGGATAATATAAATATTTTTGATTTTACCCTTACTAATGAGGAAATAGAAAAAATATCCTCACTTAATAAAAATACACCCTACTATATTTCTACGAAAGAAGCACTTGAGGGATTTCTTGCATTTTCACCCGAGTTCAATTCGCAGAAGTAATAAAAATTGTAATGTTTGAGAATTGAGGTGGAGTCAAGAATGAAAAAAATTTATTCATTGTTCCTTATAATGTTCGTGTTTATTTTTACATCGGCAGGCTGTGATTCACTACCGCAGGGGTCAGAAACCGATACCTCAAATGTGGCTCCAACGGTATCTGCAGATGGAAAGTCGGATGATGATATATCTGTGAATGATAAATCAGACAGTGGGATATCTGAGGACGATAGTACGGGTGAAACAAAATCAAAAATCCTTGTAGCATACTATTCTGCACAACAGCATACGAAAGGAGCAGCCGAACTTATAGCGAACGAACTTAGTGCCGATGTTTTTGTTATTACTCCGAAAAAACCATATACTGAGGAGGATCTTGACTGGACGAATAACGACAGCAGAGTTGTACATGAGCATGATGATGAGCAGTTGCAGGTTGTTGAGCTTGAAACGACAAAGGTTGACAACTGGGAAGAATATGATACTGTTTTTATCGGTTATCCGATATGGTGGCAGAATGCTTCGTGGGTGGTAAATGAATTTATTAAGAATAATGATTTTACGGGAAAGACAGTGATACCTTTTTGTACCTCACAGGCATCAGGTTTGGGAGAAAGCGGAAATAACCTTGCAGCTATGGCAGGCACAGGCAGCTGGCAGGAGGGCATGAGATTTCCCGAGAGCTATGACGAGGCTGAGGTAATGGAGTGGGTAAAAAGTCTGAATCTGAAATAAACAGGAGGCAGATATGGATAAGTTTATATATCAATATCCTATTAAAACATATTTTGGAAATGGTGCAGTGTCACAGTATCTTGAGGATGCTGTTGTACCATATGGAAACAATATAATGTTGGCATACGGCGGCGGTTCGATAAAGAAAAGCGGTATATATGATGAGATTGTGTCAATTCTCAGGGCGGCGGGTAAAAGTATTACTGAGTTTTGCGGTATTATGCCAAACCCGACCTATGAAAAGGTTCTTGAGGGTGCGAGGCTTGCAAAGTCCGAAAAGGTTGACCTGATACTTGCGGTAGGCGGAGGCTCTGTAATTGACTGCTGTAAAATAATATCCGTTCAGGCAAGGACGGAAGAGGATATATGGGAGCTGCAATATGACAAGGGAGGTAAGGCAAATAAAGGGATACCAATGGCGGCTGTTGTTACATTGACCGGTACAGGAGCGGAAATGAATAACGGTGCAGTTATCACAAATGAAAAGCTTAAGCAGAAGTCGCCGCTTTGGGGAAGCTTTGCCGATTTTGTAATTATAGATCCCGAATATACGAAAAGTGTTCCGATGAAGCAGTATATAAGCTGTTGCTTTGATACACTGAGTCATTGTATGGAAACATATCTCGGAAAGCCAAATGAGCATAATAATCTTTCGGATGATATCAATGAAGCTGTTATGCGTAATGTAATAAAGAATACGAGGGCGGTTATCGCTGACCCGAATGACAGCAGGGCTCGTTCAGAGCTTGCGTGGGCATCCTCGATGGCGGAAAACGGGATATTAAAGCTTGGCAAAATTACGGATTTCCAATGTCATATGATAGAGCATCAGTTAGGGGCATATACAAATTGTAACCATGGAATGGGACTTGCCGTTATACAACCTACGTTGTATAGGCATATTTATAAAAATGCACCATATAAGTTTGCTCGCCTTGCAAGTGAGGTGTTTGAAGTTGACATAGGCAGCAAAAGCGAGGAAGAAATTGCAGTTGAAGGGATCAATGCCCTTGAGGAATATATAGGTGAGATAGGTTTGCCGATGAAGCTATCGGAAATGAATATAAAGGATATTGAAGTATTGAGAAAAACTGCTGATACCTGTATTCTTACGTCAGGCTGCTGTAAGAAACTTGAGCGTTGGGAAATATTTGAAATGCTTAAAGAGTGTATGTGAATTATTTTATAAGTGGTTTGGGTCCGGAGGTTTACAAGGTTAGGTCAATCAGCCATAATTAAACAGCAAAGGCAGGAAAGATAGCTGACATATCGAGGGGGAGATTGTTATGAACAAAAGTCTTGTACTTTATTATTCACGTAGGGGGAAAATTATGTTAACGGCGGTGTAAAAAACCTTGTAAAAGGAAATGCAGAGGTTATAGCTGAATTTATATGTAATGCTGTTGGTGCGGATGTGTTTGAAATAGAAACCGTAAAATCGTACAGCACAGATTATATGCTCTGCACCGAGGAAGCAAAGGCGGAACTTAAAGCAAAAGCTCGACCTGATCTTAAAAAATATATTGATAATATTGACGGGTATGATAATATATTTATAGTGGGACCGAATTGGTGGGGGATATATCCAATGGCAGTATATACACAGCTTGAGAGGCTGGATTTTACGGGTAAGACAGTACATTATGTTGTGACACATGAGGGGTCGGGACTCGGTGGTGTGCCTGAGACGATAAAGGATTCGTGCAAAGGAGCAATAATCGGTAAAAGTCTTGCCGTACACGGAGGAAGTGCACCTACGTCAGCTTCACAGGTTAAAGCCTTTGCAAAAAAGGCAGTTAAATAGGATAATCGGGTGGTGCAGATGTAAGAAATAGGGATAGATCCTAAAGCACAGAGCGAAGAGGAAATATATGGAGCTTGTATCTGAATTTAATCATACAATGCCAACACTTCAAAGATATACAGTGGTAAATGCCCCGATATCTGGAACACGCTATAATATGATCAGAATCGAAAAAATGTATTTATAAATTCAGGCCGGCTGTTTATGGCGGTAGGAAGAATTGATATTGAGTATGATGTAAGGATAGCGGCAAATGTTCTCTTATATGCAATAATCGTGATTTGCATGACAGGGAAATAATAACCCGCAAGCCTGTCGGACTTGTCGGAGCGGGTGCAGTAGTTACGAAGGATGTTCCAGACAATACGAGGTTGTTGCAGGAGATTCGGCAGGTCTTATAAGAAATCTAACATAATAGATAATAAAAATTCGGAGAGTTTTATTGGAGCCTCTCCGTTTTTTTATTTTTAGGTAATCAGTACGAATGGCATAAGTAACTGCTTATGATAAGCAGCGTATTATATTAAAGGGATAATTTTGATGTCAAGGAGAGATGTCAAGTGAAAACAGGGGATAATAAGGAGAAAAATAACACTGAAAAATATATTGTTATCCTGCTTGGCTTTATTTTGTTTGTGTTATGTGTAATAACAGCAATAATGCTTATACCTAAGGAATGTTGCTGTACGGTTTCAACATCGGTGCAGAATAAGAGAAACAGTGTCGATGGGGGAGTAGGAATGTTAATAGATTCAAATGCGGAGGATAGTGTCAAAGATCAGAGCATTGACGGGGAACAGGGGGTTGCAATATCGGGATTCTCGACAATAACAGTCCCGCAGGGAGAAAAAAATGTAACCGTAAATTTTTATAACCCTGATAAAAATGCCGATATGTATTACCAGACCTTTGAGCTTAGACTTATAGATGACAGCGGCTATGAAACACTTTATACATCCGGTCTTGTCGAACCGGGAAAACGTATTGAACACATAACACTTTCGCGGGGGCTTGAATCGGGTGTATATCAGGCTGTTGTTCATGTTCAGCCCTATTGCATGGATGAGGATAGAACACCAACAAATAATGCCGATATAAAAACCGAATTGATTGTTGAATAAAAAGGAGCTTTCAGGTATTACAAAGACTCCCAAAAGATAGAACGGAGGAATTGAAATGAAAAAATTGCTATCTGTTATTATATCTGCCACTATGATATTAATGATATCAATTACTTCATTTGCGGCCGAAAATTCGATAATAACGCAGGACAATGCTGAGAAAACAGGGAGAATCACTGTTGATTATGATATGGAGGAATCTTATACCGTAACAATTCCTGCAAGTATAAGCTTTACCGACACGGAAAGAACAGCGGAAAGACCACTTGAGGTAGATAACATCGCTATTAAAGAGGGTAGCAGTCTTAAGGTCAATATTTCAAGCCTTAATAATTTCAAAATGAAAAACGGTGAAGCAGAAATAGAGTACACGTTGAGGGTAAATACTCATATAGTTTCAAATGACAATTATCAGGACATATTGGTTGTTAAGTCCGGAGAAAAATCAGCTTGGGCTATACTGCATTTTCAAACGGAGCTTCTAAAGGATAAAGCATTTTATACAGGAAACTACAGTGATACTTTGACATTTACGGTATCGGTTATATAGAGTAAATTAATAATATGTAAATTCAGTACACTGATTACCGTTTAAATGAAGAACACAGCGAGCATGGAAATGTCCGCTGTGTTCCAGCCTTTTAAACAAAATTATTTAATACTGGATTTATGCCGTCCAAATACGGAAAAACTGCTCAGGACGAAAATAAGCTGCATACATAAATATTTTTCATTAGCAAATAAAATTACTTGGAGTCCGGATCGAACAGAAAATGCATATACTCTGTTTCATCCTGCATAGAAAGATATTTTTCGACAGTAATTATAAGTAACAAATCAAGCTGTTCTATTGATGAAATATTTGAATTGGTTTCCACGACCTTAATTTTGGGGTAAAGGATTCGGACAGTCATTTCGGCAGATATTTTTTTGCCGGAGTTATTCAGTCCCGAAACAACAATATCATATCCGTTTCCGAGATTCTTGTAAATCGTGAATTCCCCGTTTATTTTTTTGATACCGAATTTGTAACTCAAACCTGAACAGATATCAAGAATTTTTTTGGTAGGATCTGATTTTATTTCCGCCACAATACTGCACCTTCTATCATCAGCATAAAACTTTCGGAGAATATTTCACATTCAGCAAGTCGTTACAGTTGGGAGTTGAATATCGCCGTTGTTCATGTGTACATCGGTGTGTCAAATCCGTTATGAATTAACCTGTAATTATATTATAAGTCTTATTTAAAAAAATCAATTTTCAAGTAAATTTATCCCCCAATTCTCAAATTGAATAGGGGGATAAGACTAAGGGTTGAATAATTAATCAGTCATGTTTCTTTTTCTTAGAAATAACGAATACTGCACTGCAACTTACTGCAACCAAAACAAACAGAGTTACTGTCGGCATACTATCACCGGTTACCGGCAGTTCGGAATCAGGACTGCTGGTGCTCGGTGTACTGTTGTCGGAGCTGTTCACGGGTACAGAACTCGGTGTACTCTGACCGTTATTATTTGACGGTTCCTTGGAAACATCGGGATTTTCACCAGAGGTATCCGTGCTCTTGACAATTTGATATACAGAGAGATGGTTTGTTGTAAATACATAACATCCATCGGTATACTGAGCATTCATATTTGTCTTTGTTCCGTCATTCTGAACCCACATTACTGTACATCCGTCCTTATCAAAAGGAATAGATACCGTAATTGTTCCATCTGGCTGAACAATTATTTCATCTCTGTTTACAAGATCAATAGCGAATGAAGCAAGAACATCAGGCTCCGTTGTTGTATCAACATCAAGCTTCTTAACGATCAGTGAAACATCGTCCTGAATGGTACCTTCAACTGTAATTCCTGTCACATTGTCTATAAGGACTGCAACCTCACCGGGTTCTTCACTCGGTTCTTTGCCTGACTCCTGACTGGGTTCCTCGCTTGACTCCTGACTGGGTTCCTCGCTTGACTCCTGACTGGATTCCTCGCTTGACTCCTGACTGGGTTCCTCGCTTGACTCCTGACTGGGTTCCTCGCTTGACTCCTGACTGGGTTCCTCGCTTGACTCCTGACTGGGTTCCT
>CANQLX010000089.1 GCA_947624835.1 uncultured Clostridia bacterium | reverse complement strand
TCTACGCTCGGTTCTTCACTCGGCTCTACGCTCGGTTCTTCACTCGGCTCCTCGCTTGGCTCCTCGCTCGGTTCTTCACTCGGCTCTACGCTCGGTTCTTCACTCGGCTCTACGCTCGGTTCTTCACTCGGCTCCTCGCTTGGCTCCTCGCTCGGTTCTTCGCTCGGTTCTTCGCTTGGCTCCTCGCTCGGTTCTTCGCTCGGCTCTTCACTCGGTTCTTCGCTTGGCTCTACGCTCGGTTCTTCGCTTGGTTCTTCACTCGGCTCCTCACTTGGTTCTTCGCTCGGTTCCTCACTTGGCTCGCTCGGTTCTTCGCTCGGTTCTTCACTTGGCTCCCTACTTATCGCAATAAAAGTGATTCCGTTTTCACTTGCGTATGTTTCCGCATAGCTGTTTTCATAGCCATAAATAATAATGTCACCGCAACCATCAAACACACCATCACCCATTGATGTAACACTGTCCGGTATCGTTACCTCTGTAAGTCCTGTGCAATCTTCAAATACCCTACGACCTATTGATGTAACACTGTCAGGTATCGTTACACTTGTCAGTCCTGTGCAACTTTTAAACGCATCCCCGCCTATAGACGTAACACTATTGGGTATCGTTACCTCTGTAAGTCCTGTGCAACCACTAAACGCCCAACCGCCTATTGATGTAACACTATTGGGTATCGTTACCTCTGTAAGTCCTGTGCAACCAGCAAACGCACTATCGCCTATTGATGTAACACCATTCTGTATTGTTAAGTTTTTCAGTCCTGTGCAACCATCAAATGCTCTATCGCTTATCTCTGCAACACTACCGGGTATCGTTACGTCTGCCAATTTATTACAACCTTCAAACGCTTCCACACCTATCCTCGTAACACTGTCCGGTATCGTTACGTTTGCTAATTTATTGCAATCTTGAAACGCATAGTTACCTATCCCAGCAACACCGTCCTGTATTGTCACACTTGTCAGTCCTGTACAACCTCTAAACGTACTACTGTCTATTGATGTAACACTACCGGGTATCGTTACGTCTGTCAATCCTATGCAACCGTAAAACGCAAAATAGCCTATTGATGTAACACTGTTGGATATCGTTACACTTCTAAGTCCTGTGCAACCGTAAAACGCACTCGGACCTATCTCTGTAACACTGTCGGGTATTGTTACGCTTGTCAGTCCTGTGCAACCTTCAAATGCATGATCGTCTATTGATGTAACACCATTCTGTATTGTTAAGTTTTTCAGTCCGGTACAACCTTCAAACGCTGCATAGCCTGTTGATGTAACACCTTTTTCTATTGTTACATCTGTCAGTCCTGTGCAACCCTGAAACGCCCAAGCGCCCATTGACGTAACACTGTCGGGTATCGTTACGTTTGTCAGTCCTCTGCAACCGGAAAACGCATACCGGCCTATCTCCGTAACACTATCAGGAATTGTTATACTTTTCACCCCTATGCAACCACGAAACGCAGCTTCCCCTATCTCCGTAACACTGTCAGGTATCGTTACGCTTGTCAGTCCGGTACAACCGTAAAATGCACTACCGCCTATTGATGTAACACTATTGGGTATCGTTACGCTTGTCAGTCCGGTGCAATTCCGAAATGCCAAATCGCCTATTGATGTAACAGACTTCCCGTCAATTTCAGCCGGAATAGCAACCTCTCTTCCGTTTCCGGTATAATCTGTAATTGTCACACTACCGTCCCGATTTTCTGACCACTCAAGACCGTCGTCAGTTGTTCCTGCCGCTTCTGCAGTAATACTGCTGTCTATCATTTGCGGCAAAGCAACAGCCGCACTGCCGCCGACTAATAATGCCGCAAGAGATATGCAGCAAATCCTCCTCGCCAGTTTCTTAAAATCTGTCATTTTTCTTCCTCCGTTCATAATATTTATTTCCTCTAAAAAACAATGTAACCCATATGCCACTAATATTTTCTAAAAGTAAACATATTTGCAAAAATGTTTTTGTTTTGGAAACGATTATATTATACACTTTTCGATTATAAAACGCAAGTGGTTTAAAATGTTTTTATTAAAAAACTTACAAGGAGATAGATTATGTTTGATTTTGGCTTAAGAATACGGGAACTTCGGGAATCACGCAATATGTCGCAAGAAACCTTGGGAAAAAGAATCGGCAGAAGCAAACCTGTCATAAGCAGCTACGAAAACAATATTAAAACTCCACCACTTGATGTATTGATAAAGATATCGAACGAATTTAATGTTTCTCTTGATTATTTGGTCGGAAAGGAAAAAACGGAGGCTCTCTATACCGACGGCTTAAGCAACTCGCAAATCGAACTGCTTAAAATGATTATAGAGGAATTTCAGGATAAAAACAGCCTCTTTAAAGGACTTAGTATAAGACAGCAAAAAATACTCAATCTTCTGTTGATTGAATTTGTCACACGCTGAACATAAGCTCTCATAACCTCTTTTTTCCAATTCCTTAAAATCGGTCATTTTTCTTCTTCAAATATTTATTATATTTTTGTTCCGGGAATTATATAACATAGATTATTAATCACTGTGAATTATATCACCATCCAATGATACAATATCATAGTATTTACAATTTGTCAATGCTTTTTATATAATTGTATTGGAATATTTGACAACAAAGGGTGTGCCGATAATGCTTAATGAACGTATAAAAGAACTCAGAACAGAAAGAAATATAACACAAGTAACACTCGCAAAGGAGCTTTCAGTGTCAAAACAAAGTGTATCAAATTGGGAAAACGATAATATACAGCCATCCATAGATATGCTGATTAAAATTGCCGAATTTTTCTCTGTAAGCACAGATTATCTCCTTGGGCTTGACAATAAAAAATATATTGAAATAACGGGACTCTCCGAAGTTAAAGTAGCACATATCCAACAAATTATAGATGATATGAGAGAAACGGTCTGACAGCAATTTGTCAGATCGTTTCTCTGTTAAATAAAAAAACGCCGCCCCGATTTTTTTCGGAGCGACAGAAATATACAATTAATTGCTCAGCTTCTTGTCGCCGTTTTCAAGGGCGGCAATGCCTGTACGTGCCATTTCTAGTATACCGTATTTCTCAAGCTCGGATACAAGTGTGTCAATCTCATGCGGCGTCCCACTTGCCCTGAAGGTCATGGAATGTTCTCCGATATTCACAAGGGACGCATGATACTTTGCAGTCACCTCTATAATCTCGTTATTGTCGTGACCGTCTGTGCCGATTTTTATAAGTATAAGCTCGGATGCAACGGAATCGTCCTCCGGCAGCACCTCCGCCCTTTTCACATCAACAATTTTAAGCATCTGACTTATAAACTGCTCTACCTTACTGTCATCTCCGTTTATTCTTATCGTCATTCTTGAATAACCGTCCAGGCCCGCCGGACTGACAGTAAGACTGTCAATATTAAAGCCCCTGCGAGAAATAAGACTTGTAACCCTCAGCAGGACACCCGGATGATTATGCACCAAAAGACCTATTATCTGCTTATTTTCCATTTATATCACTCCATTTCCGTAATCAGTTCATCAACCGTTTTTCCCGGAGGAATCATCGGCAGAACATTTTCATCCGGTGAAATGCGGCAGTCTATAACAACCGGATCATTTGTAGAAAATGCCTCCCTGAGCACCGACTCCGCATCTTCATCATTATGTATTCTCATTCCCTTTATTCCGAATGCCTCGGCAAGCTTTGCAAAATCAGTTTTTCTGTGAGGGTCGGTCTGAGAAAAACGTCTGCCGTAGAAAAGCTTCTGCCACTGTCTTACCATTCCGAGTACAGTATTATTCATTACTATAACCTTAATGTTAAGATTATAAGAGCATACCGTCGCAAGCTCATTTAGGTTCATATGAAAGCTTCCGTCACCTGTGAAAAGTACAACTCTCTTTTCCGGATGTGCAACGGCTGAGCCTACTGCCGCACCGAGTCCGTAGCCCATTGTTCCGAGTCCTCCGGAGGTACACCATGTCCTCGGCTCCTCAAAGCGGTATTTCTGCGATACCCACATCTGATGCTGTCCCACATCAGTTACTATTATATCACTGTCCTTTGTCAAAGCTCTTACAGCCTCTATAACATGATAAGGATGAGCATAATTGTCCGATTTTGGGGTTTCCGATACACCGCTGTTTTCGCCCCATTCGTTCACCTGTGCTATCCAATCCGAATGGTCCGCTTTTTCTACAATGTCGGTAAGAATTTTCAGCGTAGATTTGAGGTCACCGAGAATATAGGAATCTATCTTTACATTTTTGTTAATCTCCGCCTTGTCAATATCAAGCTGAACGATTTTTGCGTTCTTGCCGAATTTTTCCCTGTCACCGGCAACACGATCGGAAAATCTTGCACCTACGGTTATAATAAGGTCGCAGTTATCGGTAGCCTTTCCGGTTTCATATCCTCCGTGCATACCTATCGTGCCCATGAAAAGTCTGTGTGAAGCAGGAAAGCCCCCGAGTCCCATTATAGATGTAGCAACAGGACAATCCACCTTTTCCGCAAACGCAAGAACCTCATTTTCCGCATCTGCACTTACAACACCACCGCCCATGTATATCATAGGACGCTTTGAACCGGCAATGATTTTTGCTGCTTCTTCAAAATCAGCTTTTTCTGATACTGTCGGGTTTACGATAGCAGCAGGTTTAACAGGCTCATATTCACATATCGCCCCTGTTACGTCCTTAGGTATGTCAATAAGAACAGGACCCTTTCTTCCGCTCATTGCTATTCTGAATGCCTTGCGGATAACATTGGCAAGATCGTTGACATCTTTCACGATGAAGTTATGCTTGGTTATCGGCATTGATATTCCGCAGATATCCACCTCTTGGAAGCTGTCACGGGCAAGAAGGTCATTTGTAACATTACCCGTTATGGCAACTACCGGAACAGAATCCATATATGCAGTTGCAATACCGGTAACAAGATTAGTTGCACCGGGGCCCGATGTTGCTATAACAACACCGCATTTTCCCGTTGTCCTTGCATAGCCGTCCGCAGCATGAGCAGCACCCTGTTCATGTGAGGAAAGTATATGTGTTATTTTATCGCTGTACTTATAGAGTGCGTCGTAAATATTAAGAACCGCACCGCCGGGATAACCGAATACGGTATCAACTCCCTGTTCAAGCAGACATTCTGCTATAATTTCCGAACCGTTAAGCTTCATTAAAAAATCTCCTCCTAAAAATAAATGATGAAAAAAGACCTCATCTCCCTATGACAAAGAGACGAAGTCGGGCATCCGGATTCGCTGTACCACTCTTATATGGCATAATTCATATCGGACTGTATATATACAATCGAATATCAGCCGAAATAACGGTCGGCACACGGCATTGCTTACTGACGCTTTTGCGATGTTCTGCAATGCTGCTCCAAGACTACCTTCACGCCCGGCTGTGACCGCACTCTCAGCAACGGCGGCTCTCTTTGCACAACTTTGGGGCATTACTCCTTCTTTTCATAGCATTTTGATATAGTTATAAGCATATAATACAATTTTCGCCGCATTATGTCAAGTGGGTAAGCAAAAGAAAAATTTGTAATATTTTTATTTCTTCATATATTTATTATTTCTTATACATTCAATGATAAGAATTGCCGGTAATTTTTTTATACTTTACATTATCAGCACAAGTATACAGTTGTTTAACAATCTACTCTCATAGTTTGCAATATAGCCGTTTTTTTCAGCTTTTCCTCCTCGATACAAGTAGATACGATTTTCACTTCCATAAAATCACCCAAAAAACAGATATACTATATATTGATTTTATATCTATAATATGCTGATACGTTTATAACGGATACCTGATATTTTTTCGGATACATAGTGTTTGTAATACAGGCAGATTGATGTGTCGTGATTTGTTTTAGAAAATCATATATAAAAATCAACGAAAAATATTGAAATTTGTAAGATATAATTGTATAATGTAATCATGTTTTGCAGAAATTATATGTGCTGAGTCAGGACAATATATTTTATTTTTTGTCAAAATGAATGGAGGAATATTATGGCGAACTTAAAAAAGATCATGAAAAAAATCTGTGCTGTTTCCCTTGCCGCTCTTATGCTTGTCGGCAGTGCGGTTACGGTTTTGCCAAAAGTGGCACAAATTGGGATTGTGGCTAATGCCGCAAGTTATTATGGGCTTGATCTCCCAACACAGCAGCAGATAAAAGACCGCTATGAGCAGCTAAATATCAGCTTTACAAAATCCGTAGAATACACTGCCAAATATTCGGTTACTTCTCCATATGCCGCAGGCGACATTTCGTCCGCCGACAGGAAAAATGCGTTAGACACACTGAATTTTGTTAGGTTTGTCGCCGGTCTTCCCGATGATGTCGAACTTAAAGACGAGTATAACGAGCTCACCCAGGCCGCTTCGCTCGTAAATGCGGCAAACAACAGTTTAAGCCACAGTCCGTCCCGTCCTTCTGGAATGTCAGACGAACTTTATAATAAGGGCCTTACAGGAGCGAGCAAATCAAACCTCGGAATGGGATATATGAATATTGTCCACTCAATAATCGGCGGTTATATGGATGACTCGGACAGCCAAAACATAGACCGTGTCGGACACAGACGCTGGATACTTAATCCCTCTATGCGGTATACGGGCTTTGGATTTGTAAACAGATACACCGCACTCTATGCGTTCGACAAAAGCCGCTCGGATTCATTTATAGGCGATTATGTGGCATGGCCGCCGAAAAATATGCCTATGGAACTTTACGATAGCACAGAAGGCAATTATGCATTCTCCGTTACCTTGGGAGACGACTATGATTATCCTTCAATATCAAATGTAACGGTTACAGTAACTTCTCAAAAAAGGAACAAGACCTGGCATCTAAATAAGAACAGCACAAGTATTTCCGAATATCTGAACGTTGAAAACTCCTATTACGGCAAACCGAAATGCATAGTTTTCAACGTCGGAACTTTTGAAGAAGGCGACACGGTTTCCGTGACAATAAACGGCATCTACAAAAACGGTGTTGAAAAGCCTATTTCGTATGACGTAAACTTCTTTGCGATAGAGGGACCAAGCGAAGAACCGAGCAACCCTGTAGAGAGCATAAAGCTTAACAAGACAAGCCTGAACCTTGAAAAGGGTAAGAGCGAAAAGCTTACGGCAACAATAACCCCGAGCAACGCTACAAACAAGAGCGTGACATGGACAAGCTCAAACAAAAATGTTGCAACCGTAGCAAACGGAAATATAACAGCCGTAGGCACAGGCACGGCAACAATAACAGCAACAACAAGCAACGGCAAAACAGCTTCCTGCAACGTGACAGTAACAAATCCTATTGTTAATAATTCAACAATCAGTTCAACAAGTATTACAAAGGGAAATAAGATTACACTCACAGGTAAGGCAAGCGGCGGAACAGGCCCATATACCTATAAGTTCGAGGCAAAGCAAAGCTCAGACACGGGTTATACTGTAATTCAGAGCTATACTACAAAGGCAACAAAGTCATGGACACCGAAGAGAAGCGGTACATATTCCATAAGAATTACCGTAAAGGATAAGACAGACAAAACAGTAGCTAAAACACTTACCCTTAAAGTATCAGCCGCTTCAGC
>CANQLX010000088.1 GCA_947624835.1 uncultured Clostridia bacterium | reverse complement strand
AAGTACTTAAGGTTCTTTCTGCGGCTATGCTTTCTGCAATAGTTGCAGTTTCCGCAACAGCAGTTGTTTCTGCGGCTGGTCTTAATGCTGCAGAAGAAAAGATTATGGCTGAACTCGAGAGAGGCGTAACACTTGCTAACGGTGAGCAGGCTTATCTTTCAGAGGCAAGACTCAATGAAGCTAAAAACTACCTTCTTAGTGATGGCGTAGATCTTACAGATGCTCAGGCTAATTCAGTTATTGGTCAGATCAATGCAGGTAAGACTTATATCGCTAATTCAGGTGTAACAAGTCTTTCACAGCTTAATGCTTCTCAGAAGAGTGAGCTCGCATCTATCGCTCAGAAGGCTTCTGACGATGCAAATCTTGGTGTTACTGTTTCGGTAAGTGGCACAAGTGTGACTGTTTCTGTACCGAAGAAGGATACAACAGGAACTAATCCTACTCCTTCAACAGGTCCTTCAACAGACAACAACCCGATCAAAACAACCGGTTTTGATGTTCCTTCTGTAGCAGCAGTTGCAGGTGTTGGTATCCTTATGGTATCGGCAGCAGGTGTTTATCTTGCAAGAACTTCAAAGAAAGAGTCTGTAGGTGCGTAAGCATCGAACCTCACATCGTTCAAAAGGTGGGAAGAATTTTATAATTCTTCCCATTATCTTTTGTGTGCTTATTATCGGCATAAGCACAGCAATCGTTTATCCGTCCGCATATTCATTTATTTCCATGGCAAGGTTTCTGATTTCAGACGGAGAGAAGGATTTCTCGACCGGATATAACAATATTTTTGTTCCTGTCGAGGATTCGGAAGGAGAAAACTCCTCGGGAGAACGAAAAATAGTACCTATGTCGCAGATGGAATTTCCTTCGTATGGCGAGCAATTCGGAGAGTTGATTATTGAGGACTGTCAGATTGAAGCTAAACTGTTCTTCAATGACGGAGATAATGAATTGAACAACGGTGTAGGTGTGTTTGCCGGAAGCTTCATTCCCGGCTACGGAAAAACTATACTTGTTGCCGGTCATAATAATACCTACTTTAATGGCCTTAAATATGCCAAAAAAGGACAGAAGGTAAAGATACGTACAAGTTATGGTAATTATGTTTATGAAATAAACGAAACGAAAATAGTAGATAAATCTGATGTGGATGCGTGCAATCTTGGGGCTGATTATGAAAACCTTGTTATGTACACGTGCTATCCTTTTGACGAACTGGGACTTACGCCGCAAAGATACTTTGTGTATGCAAAATTCGTTTCCGGTCCGGCTTTGGACGATAAAAATTAAGTGAGGTGCAATATGTCGGATTCAAAAAGAAAATCTCACGTTAAGCCTGTAATTTACGGGTTCCTTTCTTTTATGCTCGGATTTGTCCTTTTTGCACTTTCTATTTGTCTGGTTCTGAGGTTTACTTTTTTTTCTCAGGATTTTATGCTTGATTCAATGGCAAATTCAGGCTATTATGAAATGGTAAAGGATGAATTGGGAGATAAGCTGAAAAGTCTTGGTCATGCGAGTGGTCTGCCGGATGAGTTTTTTGATGAATTTGTAAAAAAGATTGATATTGTTAATGTAGAAAGAAATTATGTATCTTCTTTTTATACAGGTTCTTCCACGCTGGTTGATACCAATACATTCAAGCAGGACATGATTGACGCAATCAATGTGTACATTGAAGAAAATAATATTGATAAAGAAAAAGCAAATGAAGACAGTATTCTCTATCTTGTGGACGAGGCTTCCTCGATCTATGTAAAGACTGTGAATGTGTCATTTTTCGCGGTTTTTGCAAATTATATAAATAAGCTGGATACACCGTTGAGAATGGTGACAATCGGTCTTGCTGCGGCTGCTTTGGTCATTGCTGCAATCATATACTTTACAAATCAGTTTAAGCACCGAAGATACAGATATATTACGTACGGTCTCGGTGCAGGCTTCCTCAGTGTGATCGTTATACCTATAGTGGTATTTTCATCAGGTATTATACCAAAGGTTAATTTGGCAACACGTTCTTTGTATAACCTTTTCGTGGGTTATTTTAATTCAATGTTTATGTATTTCTGGATATTTGCGGCAATACTTTTATTCCTGACAGTAATATGCTTTGTTGTATATCTGCAAAAGTATAACAAGGCTGTAGGAAACTGATCCGGACAGGTGTAATATAAGGGGATGATTTTATGAAAGAAAATCAATCTTCAAAACGTTTGGAAGGCGGGATGAATTTTATAATTCTTCCCGTTATCTTTTCTGTGCTGATAATTTTGTTTTGCGTTGCTGTAGGTTATCCCTACGTTAGTGAGTTTGTTGAAATGAGCAAGCCTTATTTAACGGATAACAGTATAGATATTTCTTCGGACTGCTATGACATATTTGTGCCGGCAGATAATCGTGATGAGGAGAGTAAACCGGAGGATAAGACTGTCAAAGATACAAAGCCGATGGAGCAGAAAAGAATACCGTTGTCTTCTCTAACGTACCCATATTTCGGTCAGCGTATGGGAGAGGTTATAATTGAGGATTGTCAGATATACACATCACTGTATTTTGGTGACGGAAATTATGAGCTTAATAACGGTGTAGGTATGTACACAGGCGGATATATTCCCGGATACGGTAAAACTGTTATGATTGCAGGGCATAACAATACAGCATTTAACGGCTTTAAGTATGCCCAAAAAGGTCAAAAAGTCATCATAAGGACATATTACGGAACATATACATATGAAATAACGGATATTCAAGTTAAACAAAGTACCGATTCGAGTGCATATGATTTCAGTGTGGACCGTGAAAATCTGATTATGTACACCTGCTATCCATTTAATGAGCTTAATTTGACACCGTACAGATGTTTTGTATATGCAAAGTTCATATCCGGACCAATTATAGATAAAAATGATTAATGCGGTTTTCCGCCGCTACAAGATCTGCGTTTTTGCTCCCTTTGTTCGCTCTGAATTTTGGGCGGCAGGTTCGTTCACGCAGCCTTGGTTTTGCTTGTCAGTGTGTGGGCGGAGGGTGTCGTGACTGGCTCCTGAGAGCCACTCCGCAAGCATAAATGATATGACTATCTATTATTCATAAAATAAATTTACGGTAGGACTATAAATTAATTAAGATTAAGAATTGACAGCAGGGGTGTTCCGGTGGACTGTTTTTGGGAGATCTGCAATAAAAGACGTCACTGCTGACGGCTTGTAATATTTACACCTGTGACAAATGGGGTATCGCTTAAGTTTACTAAAACTTAATGCGGCATCCCTTTTGTTGTTTTTGTCGGAAATACGTACTTGCATTCTCTTCATACTGTCAATCACTGCGGCTTGATTTTCAGGGGGATTTGGCATATAATAAAGAGGAGAATTTTTTGATATTTTGCAAGAGAAGAGGATTTATTTATGGGTAGTAAAATTAATGAGTTTTTTAATTATGTCAACGGTAAAACCGTTGCTTTCTGCGGAATAGGTGGAAGTAATCTTCCGCTTATCAAACTTTTTAAAAAATACGGTGCCAATGTCCTTGCCTGCGATAAAAGAGAACGTGAAGCTCTCGGCGAAAATGCAGATATGGCGGAACAATACGGTGCTCAGCTCAGGCTCGGTGAGGATTATCTGAAAAACCTCGGTGCCGATATCATATTCCGTACACCGGGTATGAAATTCTATATGCCCGAACTCGTTGAGGCAAGAGAACAGGGAACAGCAGTTACAAGCGAAATAGAGGTTTTCTTTGACCTGTGCCCCTGTAAGATTATTGCCGTTACAGGCAGTGACGGAAAAACAACAACAACAACTGTAATTTCTGAAATGCTTAAGGCTCAGGGCTATAATGTGCATCTCGGCGGAAATATAGGCAGACCCCTTCTGCCCGATATAGAAACTATAAAACCGAATGATATAGCTGTAGTTGAGCTGTCAAGCTTTCAGCTTATATCCATGAGAAAAAGTCCCGATATAGCCGTTGTTACAAACCTCGCACCCAATCACTTGGATATCCATAAGGATATGCAGGAATATATCGACTCCAAAAAAAATATAATACTCCACCAAAATGCTTTTGGAAAGGCTGTTCTCAACCTTGATAACGATATTGCCTGCTCATTCAAAGATATAGCAAGAGGAAGTGTTTATTTCTTCTCACGCAGAAATAAACCCGAAAACGGAGTTTATATGGATGCGGACGGAAAAATAATTTTCAACGAACACGGAAAAGAAACCGAAATAATGACTGCTTCCGATATAAAAATACCGGGACTCCATAATATAGAAAACTACCTTGCAGCCATAGCCGCAGTATGGGGTATCGTTGATACAAATACTATTGTAAAGACAGCAAGAACATTCGGCGGCGTTGAGCACCGTGCAGAGCTTGTACGGGAGCTTGACGGGGTGAAGTACTACAATGACGCTATAGGTACAAGCCCTACAAGAACAGTAAAAGGTATGCTTTCGCTGTTTGATCAGAAAATTATCCTTATTGCAGGCGGCTATGACAAAAAAATTCCATATGACGAAATGGGAAAGGCAGTACCTGATACAGTAAAGGTGCTTATCCTCTTAGGAGCAACAGCGGATAAGATAGAAGCTGCTGTAAAAGCCGCACCGAACTATTGTGAAAACAATCCTGTGGTTATCCGTGTAAATAATATGGAAGAGGCTGTAAAAGCGGCAAGAGAAAATGCTGTCAGCGGAGATATAGTCGCTATGTCGCCTGCAAGTGCAAGCTTTGATATGTATAAGAATTTTGCGGAAAAAGGAATGCATTTTAAGAAAATAGTAAATGAAATGAAGTAAAATTATTTTACTGCCATATGTAATAAATAACATAGAGGAGAGTAATAAAAGAATGAAAGATATACTCAAAAGGCTTTGTACCGAGGAGGGAACATCGGGCAAAGAGAGTGAGATGTTTGAAATTATAAAGGAATTGTTTGACGGAACAGCAAGCGTAAGAAAAATGTCAAACGGGAATATCATAGCCGAAATGGGAAATAAGGAAAATGAGTATCATATAATGCTCGATGCCCATGTTGACAGGATAGGACTTATCGTAACATATATAGACGGCAGAGGCTTTATAAAAGCCGAGCCTGTGGGGGGTATGGATCTGCGAGCATTGCCGGGCAGTGCCGTTACTGTAAAAGGCAGAGAGAATATATTGGGGGTGGTATGTGTAATGCCGCCGCACCTTACGAAAGGTGAGGAACCGCTCAGCCGTGACAGTATATGGGTTGATACAGGTCTGCCTGCTGCAAATGTAAAGGAGCTTGTATCGCTTGGTGATAGTATACTTGTGAAAAGTAATTTCAGGGAAATGCTTAATGATACAGTAAGCATTTCCGCACTGGATAACCGTGCAGGCTGTGCTGCACTTGTCAAATGTGCCGAATTGCTTTCGGAAAATGAATTACCTTGCAGAGTGTCGTTTGTATTTTCTTCACAGGAGGAAACAAACGAAAGCGGAGCAAAGACAGCAGCTTTTGAGCTTGATCCGGACGAGGCGATAGTTGTTGATGTAGGCTTTGCAGAGCAGGAGGGAGTACCGTCGGGTAAAAGCGGCGAGCTTGGCTGCGGTGCAATAATAAGCATAGCACCTGTACTTTCAAGAAAAATTACCGACAGGCTCATTGATATATCACATAGGCTTGGTGCAAAGTGTGATTTTGAGGTAGACGGAGGAAATACGGGCACTAATGCGGACTGCATAGCAATTTCCCACGGAGGAGTGCCGTGCGGTGTATTATCCGTACCCGAAAAAAATATGCATACCCAGACAGAAACAGTATATATAGGGGATATAGAAAAAATAGCTGAAATTTTATCGGCATATGTTGCAGAGGGAGGAATAAGAAATGCTTGAGATTGAACTTCTTGAAAAACTCTGCACAGCCTGCGGAATATCGGGCGATGAGGGAGAGGTCAGGAGTATAATTCTTGATGAGATAAGCCCCTTTGCCGATGAAATAAACATTGACTCTATGGGTAATGTGATAGTGTTTAAAAAAGGAAAACAAAGGGCAGGGAAAAGGCTTATGCTTTCCGCACATATGGATGAGGTTGGATTTATTGTAACCGATATACAGGATAACGGAATGCTGAAGTTTGAATGTGTCGGGGGAATAAACGACAGTGCCGCTTTTGCAAAGCAGCTTTTTGTCGGAAGGGATAAAATTCCGGGTGTAGTATGCTCAAAGCCGCTTCATTTGTTAGATTCGGACGAAAAGGGAAAAAATCCTCCTGTAAAAGCACTCACAATAGATATAGGTGCAAAAAACAGGGAGGAAGCCGAAAAATATATACGACTCGGCGACAGTGTTGTATTTGACAGTCCGTATGAAAATAAATACGGAAGAATAATAGGCAAGGCTATTGATGACCGTCTTGGTTGTCTTGTGCTTATAGATATGATAAAATCGGACTTGTTGTATGATATGAATTTTGTTTTTTGTGTACAGGAGGAAGTAGGTCTGAGGGGGGCTGCTGCTGCGGCATATACTATTGCCCCCGACAGTGCAATAGTAATTGAAGCAACAACGGCGGCGGACCTTCCTACTGCCGAAAATGAAAAAAGAGTATGCATTGTAGGAAACGGTGCGGTTGTTTCCTTTATGGACAGGGCAACTGTTTACGATAAGGAATACTATAACATCGCCATGAATATTGCAAGGGAAAAAAATATTCCGGCACAGACAAAAACAATGATAGCCGGAGGAAATGATGCAGGAGTGATACACCGTTCAAGGGGCGGTGTGCGTACTATAGCGGTGTCCGTACCATGCAGGTATCTTCATTCCTCAAGCAGCCTTATATTGGAATCTGATGCGAAGGCAGTATATGAGCTTGTGTATGCACTTGCGGAAAATATAGCAGGAAACAGATGATATATTATATTGACTGTAAGGATAAGGAAAAAATCGGCAAAGCTCTCGGACTGTGCAGTGATTCGGCGGATATCTGCTCATGCCGTATATCGTGTCTTATTAAAAGCTATGGGGATTATGATGGTTTTATATCACTTTGGATACAGTACAACGAAAATAATTTCCCCACGGCTGTCATAATAAAATACGGCGGGGATGTGACAGTATCACTTGGAGAAAATGCTAATTTTGATGAAATAAGGGAATTTATCGCACTTGTCGGTATGTCAAGTGTTTTGAGCATGAAAAAAATGTTTGGCGGTAGTGAAAGCGGAGTTATAATGAAATCGGGTGATAGGATCTTCGGCGACTGCTGCAATAATAATCCAAATGTTGTTTTTTCTCCGGAACTGTCCTCTGTACATAAGCTGTTGAGGGTTTGCGGGAGTAATAGCTTTGAATGTCCCCCGTATGAGGAATTTATTCTTGATACATCACATAAACTCCGTCATGACTGTGCTTACTGCTGTGCGGTTATGTCCGGTAATGAAGTGATATCTTATGCTATGACAGTTGCCGTGACCGATGAATCAGCCATAATCGGTGCGGTATGCACCCACCCCGAACTAAGAAAGAGGGGTTATGGCTCGTTATGTGTAAGCTCGCTTATAAGCAGGCTCGGCAACAGAGAAGTATTTATTATGAGAGCATGGGAGGAAAATGAGGGCTTTTATAGAAAGCTCGGTTTTGAAAACTGCGGAGAATTTTATATATACAGACC
>CANQLX010000087.1 GCA_947624835.1 uncultured Clostridia bacterium | reverse complement strand
TCACACTTTGTAAAAAAATTAAAGTGTGCGAGCTTGATCTTCTGTCCTAAACTTACACACTTTATTTTACACTGTCCAGACAAATCCCTAATCCAAAGAAGACTATGACTCCATTATTGCCGTCTATTGGTAAAGATGCTTTCCGTTGCGTAATAACTCGCCTCTAAGGCAGTTATACAGTACTTCCCTTACATCTATCTGTACTTTTTCTCCGGGTGTAAGAAACTCAGGAGAACGTCTGGTTGTTCGGCTCCTTATTCTTTTCCTTTTTCTTCTCACATAGCCCAAGCCTTTTGGCTGCATACACCATTTCTGAGAAACTGCGTTTGTACCCTTTTCTCAATAAATCTGTATATACTCCATCCCATCCATATCTTTTGAACTTTTTCTTAAATGAGTTTTTTATTTGTCGCTCCTCTTTTTCTGTGTGTCTTTTGGGATGGCTGTGAGGTCTGTGGGAGCGTTCCTTCAGTGATTGCCATGTTCCATAGTATCTTGCACACCACCTTTTACACTTGATAGACTTACTCCATATTGACGACCGGCTATACTTTTTCCTTTTTTCATTGCATATTTAACTACTGCTTGACTTTTCTTGGCTTCTTGTGTTATTATGTTCACGGGAAGTAACTTCCTCTTCTGGTTAATGTGTTGTTTTGGTAATCCCATTATACCATATTTTGAAGTTACTTCTCTTTTTAATTTGTTCATATCATTTTAACACATACATATTTATAATCTTATAAAAAAACTTTTTGACGTGTCAAAAAATTGAGAATTTTTATTTAAATATATGCGATATATAGTTATTGCATTTTTTCCTCTCAATACGTAAATATAAAGTAAAAAAACAAACAAAAGCAGACCCTGCATACACAACCGTGCGTATACAGGATCTGTTTATTATATTATTTTATTTTATATCAAGCACTACACCATTATCATTTGCTGTGACATTTACAGATGTAAGAATACCGTCCGGGCTGTCAACAATCGCAGACGCAATCTTGTCTTCAACCTCCTTGCGGATAAGATTGCGTAAATCTCTTGCACCGCTTTGACCGCCGTATGCCTTCTTTGCAAGATATCTGCACAAGTTGTCGTCATAGCTGAATGCCGTACCCTTTTCATTAAGAGAAGCGATATATTCATTGAGCATAAGCTTGCTTATATTTACAAAATCATCCACATTAAGGTTCCGAAAAACTATTATTTCATCAAGCCTGCTTAGAAATTCAGGTCTCAGAAATTCGGAAAGGGCTTTCATAACCTTTTCTTTTGCAGCCTCGTCCTGAGTTTTGGCAAATCCAAGGGCATTCTCACGCTTGTCACTTCCAGCATTTGAAGTCATTACAATTACTGTATTGCTGAAATTGACTTTTCTTCCCTGTGCATCTGTTAGCGTACCCTCGTCAAGTATCTGCAAAAGTATATTCAGAACATCGGGATGTGCTTTTTCTATTTCGTCAAACAGAAGAACGGAATAGGGTCGGCGTCGGATTTTTTCCGTCACCTGACCTGCCTCGTCGTAGCCTACATAGCCCGGAGGTGAGCCTATTATCTTCGATACCGAATGTTTCTCCATAAATTCGGACATATCCAGACGTATAAGGGTTTCCGGCGTATTGAAAAGCTCGGCAGCCAAAACCTTTACAAGCTCTGTTTTTCCCACACCTGTCGGACCCACAAAAATAAACGATGCCGGTCTCCTTCTCGGACTTATCTGTACCCTGCTTCTCTTCACGGCGGCTGCAAGCGCTTCAACAGCCTCATCCTGACCAATAACCTTGGCTTTCAGTACATTTTCAAGGTCAGCAAGCTTTTTCAGTTCGTTTTCACGTACCTTTGATGCCGGTATTCCTGTCCAAAGCTCTATAACATGAGCAATATCATCCTCTGTCACATCAGCAAAAATAGAATACTCATTCATATCCTCAATTTCTTTTTCAAGCTTTGCAATATCCGTCTTTACCTCAGCAAGCTTTTCGTAATTTATATTTTCTTCACTTTCAAGCTCCTCACGACATTCATTAAGTTCCTTCATCTTATCCTTTGATCTGTCATATTTTTCAAGATTCTTATTTCTTAGTGATGCACAGGTACAGGATTCATCAAGCAAATCTATTGCTTTATCAGGAAGAAAACGGTCGGTTATATACCTTTCGGATATAGAAACCGTCTTACGCACAATTTCATCGGACATTCTTACCCTGTGATAATCCTCATAATATTTCTTTACACCCATGAGCATCTCAACGGTTTCCCGGATTGACGGCTCAACCACGGTTACCGGTTGGAAACGCCTTTCAAGAGCGGCATCCTTTTCTATAAATTTACGGTATTCGTTAAAGGTTGTTGCTCCGATAACCTGGATTTCTCCCCTTGAAAGTGCCGGTTTCATTATATTTGCGGCATTCATTGAGCCTTCTGATTCACCTGTCCCCACAAGACTGTGTACCTCGTCAATAAACAGTATGATATTTCCGGCTTCCCTGACCTCTGTTATAAGTCCCTTTATACGGCTTTCGAACTGACCTCTGAACTGTGTACCGGCCACAAGAGAGGTAAGATCAAGGAGCTGTATTTCCTTGTCCTTAAGTCTGTGAGGAACATCTCCATCTGCTATTTTTAGTGCAAGTCCCTCTGCTATTGCGGTTTTTCCCACACCGGGTTCACCTATAAGGCAGGGGTTGTTTTTTGTGCGGCGTGAGAGTATCTGTACAACTCTGTCAATTTCCTTATCCCTGCCTATTATCCTGTCAAGCTCGCCGTCGGCAGCACGTTGAGTAAGATTTGTGCAATAGGCATCAATATGTTTCCTTCCCTTACGTTTCTTCTGTGTTTCCTTCTTATTCTGCTTTTCTTCGGTCTTTTCCTTATCAGAAAGCTTATCACTCGGATTTTTTGAGCCGAACAGGTTCTTGAAAAAAGGAGGAAATGCCGGTGCACCACCCCTGCTGAAATCCTCATCATCCTCATTTTCCTCTATTCCCTCAAATATATTGTCACCGGACATAAATCCGGAATCTGCCAGATCGTCCATCTGTTCCTGAATACTGTCTATATCCTCCTCGGATATGCCCATCTTCTCCATAATATCGGTAACGGGCTTTACACCCAACTCCTTTGCACAGGCAAGACAATATCCTGTCGTATTTGAAGCATCGGCCGAGCTTGAAACAAACACCACCGCAGGTCTTTTATTACATTTACTGCATAACATCATTTTCCCTTTTCTCCTTTCTCCACTTCTGCACTATATTTGGAGCACTTTTCGGGGATGCACATCCCTATTTAGTTATAATAACATATTTTACGGTCCACTGTCTATAAAAAAAGAAAAATAATTATATCCTTAGAAAAATATACAAAGATTTTGAATATTTCATAAATAAGTAATACAATAATTGCATATTTCAGCAAAACAGGTCACTGAATCCTTTACATTCCGTAACCCCTTTCAGGTATATTTCCATACATCCGAAATCATCCCAGATCAAGTATTTTTGTTATTATAATTTCGGGAATATTAATATTATAAATATACTTTATCAAAAACGTTGAATCTATACTTTCCCTCAGCACCTTTGCCGAATCCGGCGGTAGAAATACCATTAATATATAAAGCACCAGGAACAATATCATTATTATTACTACAGCTGCGAGTATTCCCAAAAACGCACCAAATATTTTATCCACCTGACTGAGACAGTTAAAATTAATTGAGGATGTTAAAGAACGTGTAAACAAGGATATTACTGCTACAATAATTGTAAATAAAGCCAATGCAAGAATAACAGTAATCAGCTTCAATATAATCGGACATATAAGCTCTTCAACAAATTCAGGTACGGATATTTTTGTATTGCTTATCTCATCTGCCAGCTTTGTTCTGTCTATTCCAACAAGGTCGAATGCATTTTTTGCAAAATCCGGAAGATCATTCATCAAGGCGTTGGAAATATCCATAGAGCTTGTTGTTAGAGTTGTCTGCGGCATTTTTTCTTCGACAAGTTCTATGATCTTTTGCTGAATATAGTTGTAATAAAAATTATTTGCAATAAGTGAAGCAACAAATGCAGATAACACTGACGCAACGGCAGCACCGACAAAATGAGATACTGAACTGAGTATTCCCCTTTTATAGCCGCTTATAACGAATATAACAACAACTGAAATTACCATAATATCAAGTATGTAATTCATAAAGTTCCTCCTTTCCCGATAAAATCATTGTTTTGCCTATATAATATACCATATCGCCAAAGTTTTTTCAACCAATTAAAATAACATATATTCAAAAATAAAATTTCAATTTAAAAAGAGGCTGCCGTATTAAGATCTAAACCTATACGGTAACCTCTCCAATATTTTATCTTCCCTGCAAAATTTACGTCCATATGTCAGTGTCTGAAAGTCTCAATGCTTATCCGCAGTAATCCTGTTCTCACTGCCCTCCAGTATTCGCTTTATGTTATCCTTATGTCTTACTATTATAACCAGTCCGTTTATAAATGTAACAATAAAAACACACAGTATAAATACCTCTGTTGTTGGCTTTATTGGGGTCAATGCCGGCAATATTTCAGCTCTGTCAAAAATTCTGAGTCCTGCTGCAATAAACGGATACAATGCCGAGCATACAAGTGAGCATTTCGAAATAGTTTTGGTAACGGCAAAAAGTATGGCGAAAAATATCAGCTCAACAACAAGCACACGCCAATCTGTCATGATAATAACCGATGCCGTTGTCACTACGCCCTTCCCGCCTTTGAATTTATAGTAAATCGGGAACATATGACCGAGTACCGCAAACAAACCGGCAAGATACATAAGCAACGATCTTTCAGGCTGCATTTCGGAACTGTCCCAGCCGAATGTCAGAAAATACGGTATCAGTACAGATACGACACCCTTAAGAAAATCTCCCACAAATGTTATTATTGCAGGTATCTTTCCGACACAGCGGAGCACATTTGTAAATCCTGCATTTCCGCTACCAAGCTTACGTATATCCTCATGCCTCACTATATATGTAACAATGATTGATGTATTAACACTGCTTACAAGGTACGCTCCGATACAGGATATTATCACAAAAAAACAATGGTTATAAAACAGATCGGTAAGTATTTCCAAAATAATCTTCCTTTAACTGAATTTTCATTAAAATTATACATCATATTCCTCAACAAATCAATCCACGACATATATAAAATCTAAAAAATTTCCGCATACAAATTATTAATATTAAACGCAATATTTTCATCTTATATATACATTGAAAAATACAAACAAGTACAAAGATAATTTTACCAATATCAAGGTAATGGAAAGCCGTCACGGGAAAATATATAAAATAAGGTAAGGCGGAACCGCTGCGGCAGGAAGCTGCCACGAGGTAACTCATAGAAGAAACACTTAAGAAAGGCTAAAAAAACGTATAAAATCTACATTAATATAGACAATCGGTATCCTGATTCCGGTCATTTTTAATAATGGTATTATTTTATTTTTTATCGTCGTTTCTTTCACGGATAATAAAACGTATGGGTGTTCCCTGCATACCGAAGGTCTCTCTTATCCTGTTTTCAAGATATCTCTGATACGAAAAATGGAACAGCTCAGCATTATTTACAAAAAATACGAATGTCGGGGGCTTTACCGATGCTTGAGTTACATACATAATCTTAAGTCGTCTTCCCCTGTCTGTCGGCGGTTGTACCCTTACCGTTGCATCCGCAAGAAGATCGTTCAGCATACCTGTTGTTATCCTCATCGCTGCCGAATTGACAACGGTTACAATAAGATCAAACAAACGATCGAGCCTCTGTCCCGTTTTTGCGGAAATAAAGATGAAGGGTGCATATGACATATAGGAAAATTCCGTTTCAAGCTTTTTGCGGTACTCATCCATTGTCTTTCCGTCTTTTTCAACCGCATCCCACTTATTCACGGCTATTATGCACGCCTTTCCGGATTCATGTGCAAGACCTGCAACCTTGGTGTCCTGCTCTGTTATTCCGGCTGTGGCATCTATCATAATGACGCATACATCACTTCTTTCGATTGCCATTCTTGCCCGTATTATACTGTATTTTTCCACCGCATCATCAATCTTGCTCTTGCGGCGTATTCCGGCGGTGTCGGTAAGACAGAACCGTCCGTATTTATTTTCTATCACGGTATCTATGCTGTCACGTGTCGTACCGGATATATCAGATACTATACATCTGTTTTCACCTGTAATCTTATTTACAAGTGAGGATTTTCCCGCATTCGGTCTGCCGATCACGGCAACCCTGATACTATCCTCCTCCTCATTTTCTTCGTCACTTTCGGGCAGATACTCAAATACAGCATCAAGCAAATCGCCCGTCCCGTGACCATGCACCGAGGAAACCTGTATCGGCTCCCCGAGTCCGAGATTGTAAAACTCATAGAAATTTGGATCCGGTTCTCCGACGGTATCACATTTATTTACACAAAGCACAACATTTCTCCCGCTTTTTCTCAGCATTGCCGCAACCTCCTCGTCAGTGGCAACAACACCGCTCCTTACATCGGTAACAAGCACGATAACATCGGCAGCATCAATAGCAAGCTCCGCCTGCCTCCTCATCTGTTTCAGTATTATATCGTCCGAATAAGGCTCTATGCCTCCCGTATCTATAACGGTAAGCTTTCTTCCCCTCCATTCGCACTGTCCGAATATTCTATCCCTCGTTACACCAGGTGTATCATTGACTATAGCGATACGCTCACCCACAAGCTTATTAAAAAGCGTGGATTTTCCGACATTAGGTCTGCCGACTATTGCAATAACAGGAATTGCCAATATAATCCCTCCCTGTGTTTAATATTATCTGCCTTAACGAAAAATAGAGAAGGATCTCTCCTTCTCTATCAAATCCATCAAGCAATCAAGCCTCAGTTTTGAGTACAACTCTTCCCTTATAAAGACCGCAACTCTTGCATACTCTATGAGCAAGCTTGTATTCGCCGCAGTTGGGACAAGTTACGAGTGCAGGAGCATTGAGCTTCCATACTGTAGATCTTCTCTTATCTCTTCTTGCTTTAGAAGTTTTTCTCTTAGGTACTGCCATTTTAAATTACCCCCTTGATATTAAAGTACAAAAATCATTCTTCGAGCAGCTTGCTTAATGCTGCAAATGCGGGATGTCCTTCCTGCTTTACGCATCCACACTCTCCCTCATTGAGATTTTTTCCGCACTTTGGACACAAGCCCTTACAGGAATCCTTACAGAGGAACTTTGACGGAAGCTCCAAAAGAATATCATCTCTGAGCAATACATCAGTATCGAGCATATAGTCCGGTGCTTCAATATAATCATCACCGCTGTCCTCGGGCAGCTCGGTGACAAGAATATGATTTAGCCTGTAAGCAAAGTCTTTGTCAAATGGCTCACAGCATCTGTCGCATACACAATGACATCTGAAACGCACATCCGCTTCAAATACTACCATTCCGGCATGATTGCTAACCTTTATATCGGCAACCAATTTTTCCGGAACGGGGCCTCTGCCCACCGTATCACCCGACATATCGAGCTCGGTTTTTACAGACAGACTCTCATTCTCATTCAGAAAAATCCTTTTCAGTTCAAGAATCACAAGCTCACCTCAACAAAGTCCGAATTATCACAACAACAAAGTCGGCATGATAAAAC
>CANQLX010000086.1 GCA_947624835.1 uncultured Clostridia bacterium | reverse complement strand
TTTAATATAATAATTGTAACATGAAGATTTGTTTAAAAAGGAATAGGGAGAAATTATGAACAATCTGACAGATATATTATATGTAAAAAATGTTTTGTCAAGACACGGCTTTACTTTTTCAAAGGCTTTGGGGCAGAATTTTCTTATAAATCCGAATGTATGTCCGAAAATGGCTGCGGAATGTGGCTGCGGTACGGATGTGGGTGTAATAGAGATAGGGCCGGGAGCAGGTGTGCTTACAAATGAGCTTGCAAGGAATTCATATAAGGTTGTTGCAATAGAGCTTGATAAAAGGCTAATACCGGTTCTTGAGGAAACCCTAAGCGAACATAATAATGTAAAAATAATAAACGGCGATGCCATGAAGCTTGATATGTCAGTGCTGATTACCGAAGAATTTAATGGTGGGGAGGTCGTTATATGTGCAAATTTGCCTTATTATATAACCTCACCGATAATAATGAAATTGCTTGAGGAACGATTGCCAATAAATTCGCTTACGGTCATGGTACAAAAGGAGGCGGCAGAAAGAATATGTGCCGCCCCGGGTACAAGGGAATCAGGAGCGATAAGTGTAGCTGTACATTATTACAGTGAGCCGCAGCTGTTATTCAGGGTATCGAAGGGAAGCTTTTTGCCTGCACCGAAAGTTGACTCAGCTGTGATAAAGCTGAATATATTAAAAGAGCCGCCTGTGAGTGTACAGGACGAAAAAATGTTTTTTAAGGTGGTAAAGGCGGCATTTTCTCAAAGGAGAAAGACGCTTTCAAATTCGCTAAGCTCCGGATTGTCAATTCCAAAACCGGAAGCAGCAAAGATATTGGAGCAGGCAGGCATAAAGCAGACAGCAAGAGCAGAGGAAATAACAATGGAGGATTTTGCCGCAATTACGGAAACAATTACTTTGTTACGTTAGTCTTTCCGGCTATACACATGGATTTTGCAATTAATTTTATAGGAATTTCACAATATTGATATTAAAAAAAGCCTGTGTTGGCAATTTTAACTCAATTAGCGTTTAATGAAAGAAGTTGTATAAAAAATATAAATTATTAAATCGGGGCAAGGTGGATTACCTTGCTCTTTTCTATAGAAGGTGTATTAATAGATGAATGGAACTCATTTTTTTATTAAGCAATGGGGAAAAAATGTTTTTTAATTATATAAAATTTGTGCAAAAGCTATAATATGTGACAACTAATTTCGTTTATTTTTTATGTGATAATATTCATAAATTTTGTTGAAATAAAAATATAAATATGGTATAATAAATTTACGGTTAAATATTCCATATTTTTTATGGCAATATATCAACCTAAAATTATTGAGAAACGGGGTATTACAAATGAAGAAGTCAAAAAAAAGTTCTGAAAAGAATTGCCAAAGTATGCGGTACGCTTATTTTATCTGTTGTGACAGCATCATATGCTTTTGTAGCAGTGAATGCAGTTTCGACTACAGTTCTAAAAAGCTATAAAAATTATCCGCTTGATCGCAATCATAATTTTGAAGATGTGAGTTATATGCACGGATATTTTGAAACCGGAAATTCTTCTCATAAAGCAAGGGCCGGTACTCACTACAATGTCGGAAGTCTTTATGGTAGGGCTTATACTTATCTTTATTATTACCCCAGTGGTTCTAATACTCCTACGCGTGTTGTAGATATTGGTAGATATATTGTAAAGAATAGTTCCAACTGGATTTGTGCACCTTGGGTGACAGTGGACAAAAGTTATACATCCGCTCAGAGTATCATTTTTTGGAGAGAAAAGATGAATAATGCCGGAACTGTTCTTTACAGGGAAAGGATTAATGTCAACAGATAGTTTTTTTAAAATAGTTAATTTGTAGGCAACGGTCATATATAAACATTTTAGTAGTTTGAGGGTCTTGCAGTTATTATTACGGAGCTTTGATTATTTATAATGTGACCGTTGCTTATTTTTTTGAAAGGAAATAACTTAATATGAAGAGATTTACGTTATACTTTGAATTTTTCAGACGAAATATATTAAAATCTGTGGCCTTATTAATAATAATGGTTGGTTTAGGAGTTATCATTTCTGATATGATAACTCGTGTTGACTATAACATACAATCCTTAAATTATTTTGTTGGTGATGGAATAGAAAATTCAGATGTAGTCAGCATCTATGAGGCATTTCAATCAAACTATTTTCAAAAGGAGGAGCCGACAAGTATAGACGGAGATATAGAAACATATGACAGTGGGGATTTTAATGATGTCTATGCTGAACTTGTTAATACCGATATTTATTCGCAAATAAAGAAGATGTCGGCGGTAGATAAGGTGTATAGTTATACCGTTGAACCATATGCTATGAAATATGATGACACAACAACATCTATGTATTTTGCAAATATTGATACATACAACAGATATTCGTTTGCTTTGTCAAACGGGTGCTGGTTCAGTGATTACGATAACAGCAGTGAATACCCTCCGGCAGTATTGTGCGGTACTAATTTTGCAGATGTAAATGTTGGTGATGATATAGAAGTGCAATATTATGTATCCCCCGAAAAGCATAAGATTCATGTTATAGGGAAGATTGCGGCACCCTATATGACAATAGATTTTGATAACGATTTCGCACGATCTATAAGCTATACCGATAAAGTATTTATGCTTAATGATCAGAGAACTGTTGATATGTTCGGGGAACAGATAAAAAGATATCCCACAACTGCAATAGTAAAATATAAAAGTGGTTCAACTTTTGACGAGATTGAGGAATGCAGAAATTTTTATAGATCATTTTTCAGTGAAGATGAGGTGGACGATTCTTATGTAAACGGATTTCCTATATTTACTTCATACAGTGAAATGATGGATTACTCTTATATCTATTTTGAGGAAAATATGAGGAACATACTGGTAGACGGGAGTTTTTACGCCGGAATTGCAACTGTTATGTTTATAATTATTTCTGTTCTATTGATAAGATCAAGGCAGAAAGAATATAATATTTATCTGATACTCGGAAGAACCAAAAAACAGAATTTTATACAATCGCTGTGCGGTATCTTAACTATTGTAGTCATTGCCGGGATAATATGTTCTTTTTATCTTGTATTCCTGTCAAATGCACTGTCTAACGGGGTTATGAACGGAGATTCGGAAAGCTGTCATCGTTATGTAGGATTGTTGTCATATTCGGTTTTATGGGGATACCTTATAATTGGGGGATTGATTGCAACAGTATTATCATATGTCATGTTATTGAGAAAGAAAATGACTCTTATTACTTTGCATAAGCAATCATAAAGGGGTGCAAAATTTGAATAATATAAAATTAACTTTTATGAGAATAAGAGATGATTTTCTTAACCAACCGTCTTTAATGATTCTGTATATTTTGGGTACAACGATTTGTATTTTTGTTTTCTCAGTATTCTGGGGCAGTATTCCTGATTTGATAAATGACTATAATGAGATTATGAAAATTGAAAGAACATATAGTGTTGTGTTTAGCTCAAGTGAAAATATTAAACTCGGGGATTTGAATTTTCTCGGAACATATGATATATCCGATATAGTTGCTGTGGATATATCATATAAGGAGCATGATCTTTATGCAGAAAATATAGATCAATTTGATATTTACAGCATTAAAATAGTGATGAACCAAAAACTGACGGTTAAAGAAAGTGATGAGTTTGTTACGGAAATTACAAATCATCTCAATGACAAATATAATATAAAGGAGGTAATTTCCCCTGAAAGCATTTTCGGTCTCGATGGTGGCAGCAGATTAAATGAGATTATTACAAAAATTTTGAATATTTCGATAACGTATATCATATGCTTCATAGCCTGTGCATATCTGTTCAAGTATGTTTTCGATATAAACACCTATGAAAATACCATATATTCTATAATAGGTGCATCAAAGAGTAGGGTGATGTTAATTGCCTTGACGGAAGCTGTAATATTGACATTTGGATGTTCGATCATTTCACTGGGATTCAATCTGATTTTAAAGGATAATTTTCTCAAGAACGTATATGGTCTTACAACTATTTATTCGTTCTGGGATTATCTTATGATAGTATGTTTTACACTTGTTTTATCGATTGCGGTTATGGTGCCGTTTTTTATAAAATATCTGAAAAATCCTATAATCAAAACAAAAACCGAGCTTTAAAAGGGGGAGAAGTATTATGATAGAAATTAATAATTTATGTAAAACCTATAAAGTAGGAAGGGGAAAAAAGAAAAAAATTATAACTGCACTGGATAAGGTATCTATGAAAATTGAGGATGGTGAAAGTATAGCAATTCGTGGTAAATCGGGTGCAGGAAAATCAACACTTCTTAATATAATCGGATTATTGGATTCGTATGATTCCGGAAGCTATCTTTTGAACGGTAAAGAAGTGAACGGATTAAATGATAAGCAGTTGGCAAAGCTGAGAAATGAGGAAATAAGCTTTGTGTTACAGGATTTTTCCCTTATAGACCAGAAAACCGTGCTGATGAATGTCATGCTTCCGCTTTATTTTAACAACAAGTATTCAAGCGAAGAAATGAAGGAAAAAGCACTGAAGATACTTGACAGCCTTGGAATAAAGGATCAAGCAGATAAAAAAGCAAGTCAGCTTTCAGGCGGACAAAGACAGCGTGTTTCCATAGCAAGAGCACTGATAACCGAACCATCTGTGATACTTGCGGACGAACCGACAGGTGCTTTAGACAGTGATACTGCCGAGGATATAATGAAGCTTCTTATGGAACTTAATGAAAAAAAGGGGATAACCCTTATAGTCGTAACACATGATAAGCATATTGCTGAATATTGTAAGAGAAGGATATTTATAGCCGATGGAAAATGTGTTACAGAATAGTGTTATACATCTTGCTTGAAGGCACAAAAATACCCGACTTATCACACGAATTGATAAGTCGGGTAATTACTTATTTAACATCCTATAAGTCATGCTCTGCCACTATGCTTGACGGCTGATTAGATTTATAATAGTCTGCTCTGCAAGAGCAGGGTCAGCCTTTCCTTTGCTGTTCTTCATTACAAAGCCTACCATGGCTTTAACGGCCTTTTCCTTGCCTGCAAGATAATCATTAACGGCTTTCGGGTTATTCTCTACAGCCTGCCTGCAGAGCTCATCAAGCATGGATTCGTCTATTCCGCCCATATCGCTTTCGTCAATAAGCTCAGTAGCTTTCTTGCCAGTTTCAAGCATCTTGTCAAGCGTAGACTTTGCAAGATTCATCTTGATCTTTCCTTCGTCAAGCAGCTTTATAAGCTCGTTAAGATTCACAGCCGGAACACCGACGTTGAACTGCTCTTTCTCGGATTCCGTTTCAACCGTGCGGAAAATCTGTCCTATAATAAAGTTTGCAGCTGTTTTCGGATTTTTCGTTCCCTCAATGGCCTTTTCAAAATATTCTGCTATCTTTCTGTATTTTGTCAGAAGTAAAGCGTCTGATTCGGGAAGACCGAGTTCATTTATATAACGCTCTTTTTTAGCTTCCGGAAGTTCGGGAAGGGACTCTTTTATCTCCTCAACAAGACTTCTCGGTACATTTATCGTAACAAGATCCGGATCGCGGAAATACCGATAGTCGTTAGCATCCTCCTTGCCTCTCATGCTGGAGGTGGTGTTTGAAACATCATCATACCTGAGTGTTTCCTGTATAACCTTTTCGCCGCTTTCGATAAGGTCAACCTGTCTGCTGTATTCATATTCCATCGCCTTTGCAATAAAGGCGATAGAGTTCATATTCTTTATTTCCGTTCTTGTTCCGAGTACATCACTGCCCTCGGGACGGACGGATATATTTACATCACAGCGCATTGAGCCTTCCTGCATCTTGCAGTCTGATACCCCTATATAGCGCATTATTGTCTGAAGCTTTTCTACATATTCCCTCGCCTCGTCAACACTGCGGAAATCAGGCTCGGTAACAATCTCTATAAGTGGAACACCGCCCCTGTTATAGTCAACAAGAGTATCCCCACGTCTGTGTACAAGCTTTCCGGCATCCTCCTCAATATGTATTCTCAGAATACGTATTTTTCTGCCGTTGGAAAGCTGTATATATCCATGTTCACAAAGCGGTTTGTCATACTGCGATATCTGATATGCCTTTGGCAGATCGGGATAGCAGTAATTTTTTCTGTCCATTTTCGATATCTCGGCAATATGGCAGTTTGTCGCAAGACCGGCACGGATAGCGTATTCAACAACCTTTTTGTTCAGTTTCGGGAGTGTTCCGGGAAGTCCTATGCAAATGGGACAGCAGTGTGTATTCGGTTCTCCTCCGAACTCGGTGGTACAGGAGCAGAAAATTTTAGTATTTGTGGCAAGCTCAACATGAGTTTCAAAGCCTGCAACCAATTCATATTTCATGGCTTGTTTCCTCCTGTATCATTAAAATTTTACGCCGAAATTGGTCGTCTTGAATTTATTTGCCGCATTTTCATACTGCCATGCGGCATTTAGTATTTTTGCCTCAGTGAAGCTGTCACCAATAAGCTGTACACCGATAGGCAATCCATTGTCACTGAAGCCGCAGGGAATTGAAACACCCGGTAAACCGCATATATTGACGGGTACAGTGCATATATCTGTTAGATATGTTTCTACTGGGTCGCTGACAGCATGACCGTTTTCAAATGCGGTCATAGGTACGGTCGGAGCAAGTATGACATCGCATACCCCAAAAGCCCTTTTGAAAGCCGTTATAATAGTACCCCTCAGGTTCTGAGCCTTTTTATAATATGCGTCATAGTATCCTGAACTGAGAACATATGTGCCGAGAAGTATTCTTCTCTTAACTTCATCTCCGAATCCTGTACTTCTGGTTTTCTTTATCATATCATTTACATCAGTATAATTTTCTGCCTTATAGCCATAGCGTATTCCGTCATATCGACCGAGGTTAGATGACGCCTCCGCACAGGCTATTATATAATAAACAGGCAGGGCATATTTAAGGGAGGGAAGATCAAAATATACAATTTCCGCACCGAGTGATTTATATACCTCAGCCGCTTCCTCAACAGCCCGGTGTACATCATCACGTACACCGTCAAGATACTCTCTTGCAATGCCTATTTTCATTCCCTTTATATCATTTTTTAAACTGTCATAAGTTGCAGAACCTTTTCTTCCTTGAGAGGTTGAATCCATTTTGTCATATTGTGCAATAGTATCAAATACAATAGAAGCATCCTCGACATTTGTTGTTATAGGACCGATTTGGTCAAGACTTGATGCATAGGCAATAAGACCGTATCTTGATACAGCACCATATGTAGGCTTAAGTCCGACAATTCCGCAGAAGCTTGCAGGCTGCCTTATCGAACCGCCAGTATCGGAGCCAAGACCATAGACTGCAATATTTCCTCCGACAGCCGAGGCAACTCCTCCAGAGCTTCCGCCTGCAACATGATTAATGTTATGAGGATTTTTTGCTCCCCCGAAATATGAAGTTTCACAGGAGGAACCCATTGCAAATTCGTCCATGTTTGTTTTTCCGAGAAGAACTGCATTATTGTTTTTGAGTATATCCCATACAGTCGCATTATATATAGGAACATAGTCCTCAAGAATTTTTGAACAGCAGGTTGTGCGTATTCCCTCGGTGGAGATATTATCCTTGAGTGTCATTGGTATTCCCTCAAGAAGTCCTATCTCACCGCCGTTAGATATCTTTTTATCCACCTCAGCGGCAGTTTC
>CANQLX010000085.1 GCA_947624835.1 uncultured Clostridia bacterium | reverse complement strand
TAGCTATAAGTGATGTGTCCGAAATAATAGGAACACACGTCAAGAAAACAGTCGCCCTTTCCGAAAATGAAAATCCGGCCGCAGATTGATTTGCAGGACAACAGGTAGTTTATTCTGTTGCTTAGTGGTTAATACTATAATGTATAAAAATATTCGTAAACAGGTGCAAATTTCAAAAAAAAACTTTACAATCAACCGATTATGTGTTATAATCATATCCGTTGAGCCCGTTCCGGGGCAGGGGGTTAAGCCTCTGTATGAGGATTCCACAGCCCTTGTCTCAGATTGTGCCGTATATGTGCGGCAGTGGGCAAACAAGATATTTTTGTAAAGGTGGAAATAAAATGCTTAAGGAAGAAAAGGACGCTATTATCAAAGAGTATGCTATTCATGAGGGAGATACAGGCTCTCCGGAGGTACAGATTGCTATTCTTTCAAAGAGAATTGCTGACCTTACTGAGCATCTCAAGACACATAAGAAGGATCATCATTCTAGAAGAGGCCTTTTTAAGATGATAGGTCAGAGGAGAAGCCTTCTTAACTATCTTATCAAGGTTGACATTGAGCGTTACCGTTCAATTATCGCAAGACTTGGTATCCGTAAGTGATTTTTATGGACTGTCATACCGGTTTATTTTCCCACGATTCTGCCGTATAGAGGGGCAGTGTTGGTGTAAATGCTGCGAACGGTCATTCGGGGCGTCCTCGTTTGCAGGACGCCCCCAAATATTACAGAAACCGCCATTGTATAATCGGTTACAAACAGAACAGATATTTATAAGGTCTGTGAGGGTCAAACGGTGAATTAGAGGAATTTTCGGATTTTAGCAGTGAAACGAAAGATCAGATAATACCTATCTGTACTTTGGTTTAACTGCCAAACCGAAAGTGAACCTCTTAAAAATAAAATAATGGAGGAAAATTATGTTTGAAAATTTTAAAGTGTTTGAAACAGAATTTGCAGGCAGACCCCTCGTTGTAGAAACGGGAAAAACAACACAGCTTGCTAACGGTGCTTGCTTTGTGCGCTATGGTGAAACAGTGGTTCATGTTGCTGCAACAGCATCACCGAAGCCCAGAGAGGGAGTAGATTTCTTCCCACTTTCGGTTGACTATGAGGAAAAGCAGTATGCACTCGGAAAAATTCCGGGTTCATATGGTAAAAGAGAGGGCAAGCCCTCGGAAAAGGCTATACTCGTTTCAAGAGTTATAGACAGACCAATCCGACCGCTTTTCCCGAAGGATATGAGGAATGATGTATCAATAGTATGTACTGTAATGTCATATGATCCCGATTGCCTTCCGGAGATTGCCGCTATGGTAGGTACTTCCATTGCCTTGAGTATATCGGATATTCCGTGGAACGGACCTATTTCGGCTGTATCGGTAGGACTTGTTGACGGTGAATTTGTTATAAACCCGACAAAGAGCCAGAGAGAGGTTTCTCGCATGGCTGTAACAGTGGCTTCGACAGACAGCAGAATTGCAATGATTGAGGCAGGAGCGGATATCGTTCCGGATGATGTTATGTTCAGCGGAATTATGGCGGGACATGAGGCTAATCAGAAAATTATCGAATTTATAAAGGGCATACAGGAAGAAATAGGCAAGGAGAAATTTGAATATCCGAGCAATGAGCCTGACCATGAGATGTTTGAGGCTGTCAAGGAATTTTCAATCGAGGATATCAAGATAGCTCTTGATACAGACGATAAGAAGATCCGTGACGAAAGACTCAAACCTGTTTATGAAAAGGTACATGAGAAATTTGACGAGATATATCCGGATCAGGCTGAAAAGATTGACGAGTGTCTTTATAAGACACAGAAGTTTGTAGTACGTCGGTGGCTCCTCGATGAGCAAAAGCGTGTTGACGGCAGAAAGATGGATCAGATGCGTCCGCTTGCCTCTGAGGTTGGAATTTTGCCGAGAGTACACGGCTCGGGACTGTTTACAAGAGGTCAGACACAGGTGCTTACGGTTACCACTCTTGGTGCGGTGAGTGATCAGCAGACAATGGACGGAATAGACGACCAGACAAGCAAGAGGTATATTCACCACTATAATTTCCCCTCATATTCCGTGGGAGAAACAAAACCGTCAAGAGGACCGGGCAGACGTGAGATCGGTCACGGTGCACTTGCAGAAAGGGCATTGGTTCCCGTAATTCCGTCAGTAGAGGAATTTCCGTATACGATACGTCTTGTTTCCGAGATACTCTCCTCAAACGGTTCGACATCACAGGGTTCAATCTGCGGTTCGACGCTTTCACTTATGGATGCCGGAGTTCCGATAAAAGCACCTGTTGCGGGTATATCCTGCGGACTTATAACAGAAGGCGACCGTTGGATGACAATGGTTGATATTCAGGGACTTGAGGACTTCTTCGGAGATATGGACTTCAAGGTTGCAGGTACTCATGAGGGTATCACAGCTATACAGATGGATCTTAAGATAAGCGGTCTTACACCGGATATGGTCAAGGAAGCACTCTATAAGACACACAAGGCAAGGGATTATATAATTGACGAGGTTATGCTCAAGGCTATACCCGAACCGAGAAAGGAGCTTTCTAAATATGCTCCGAAGATGGTTTCAACCGTTATTCCTGTTGATAAGATCCGTGATGTTATCGGCACAGGCGGAAAGGTTATACAGAAGATTTGTGCTGAATGTGATGTCAAGATAGACATTGAAGAAGACGGTCATGTGTTTATCAGTGGTCTTGACAAGGAGAACTGCAACAGGGCACTTACAATTGTTGATACAATCGTAAGGGATCCCGAACCGGGTGCAATATATAAGGGAAGAGTAACAAGAATAATGGATTTTGGCGCCTTTGTAGAGATTGCCCCGGGCAAGGAAGGACTCTGCCATATTTCACAGCTTGATGTAAAGCGTACCGAGAGAGTAACAGATGTTGTCAATGTTGATGATATCATAATCGTAAAGGTTCTTGAAATAGATGATAAGGGCAGGCTTAATCTTTCACGAAGAGAAGCACTTATTGAGGTTGAGGGGCTTGCTCCCGAAAATGATCTTCCTCCCAGACGTTCTTCTTCCGGAAATGGCGGAAGGGGCTTTAAAAGAAGATATAATGACTGATATAATTCGTATTTTATAAAAACGGGTAAAAAATCAGGGGCTATGCGCAGGTCATATAGATCTTACGCATAGCCCCATTTGTATTAAATTTAATTACGTGTTTTTCTGTTAAGATATTTTGTTTTATATTTGGAATATACAATAGTCTGATCCTTGTACAGACCATAGTAGCCTGACATAAAGTAGCTGACGGCAACAGCAATCATAAAATAAGGAATACCCTCGGAGCCGAATAGCTCGAGACTGATAAGCAGTGAGGTTATAGGGCAGTTTGTAACACCGCAGAATACTGCTGTCATTCCGACAGCCGCACATACAGACGGTGAAAATCCGATTATTGCACCAAAGGTGCATCCGAAGGTCGCACCGATAAACAGTGAGGGAACAATTTCGCCCCCACGGAAGCCGGCTTCTATTGTAATTGCAGTAAATATCATTTTAAGTAAAAACGCATACGGAACAGATTCTCCTCCGACTGCCCTTGCTATGACATTCATTCCTGCGCCGTTATAATCCCTTGTTCCCAAAATAAAGGATAGGGCAACTATAACAACAGCAGCAAGGGTAATTCTCACATACGGATTTTTAAGATACTTTCTGAATAAATCGCCCGTAGTATGAAGGAGTATAATAAATAATATACTCACAACAGCACATAGTATTGAGAGTAATACGGTTTCAAGTGCATTGGCTACCCCAAGCTCGGGAAAGGCTATCCCGGAAAGATCTATTTCCTTGATGTTAAAGCTTACAGCAAAATAGGATGCAATAAGCGAGGAGAAAAAGCATGGAACAAGAGCGGCATAATACATTACACCGACGCTTACAACTTCGATAGAAAATACAGCCGCTGCGAGCGGAGTACCAAATAATGCAGAGAAAGCCGCACTCATTCCGCACAGAACGACAACACGCTTGTCCGCATCATCAAGCCTGAACCACCTGCCGAGCTGATTGCCGATACTTCCTCCAAGCTGCAGAGCCGCACCCTCACGTCCGGCGGAACCGCCGAAAAAATGCGTAAGGATTGTTGTTATGAATATAAGCGGAGCCATACGGAACGGTATTTCGCTCTGTGCGTGGATTGTGGACAGTACAAGGTTAGTACCCTTATCGTTTTTATATTTGAATGCACTGTATAGAAATACTGTAAGGATACCGGCAAGGGGGAGAAAGAGAAGTATATAATCATTTTTCTCCCTATACTCGGTAACAGTATTCATAATAAATGCAAACAGTGTTGAAAAACCCCCGACTACAACACCCACAGCTACGGAAATAAGCGTCCATTTCAGAAAGAGCAGAAGATGTCTGTTCATTTTTTTTGCATAGGCATGAATAAATCTTTTTATTTTGTTATTCTTATTTATTTCTTTCTCTTTTTCAATTTCCATATTATATCATTTCACCCGGATATCATTTTATTAAACTCGTCCTCGTCAATTATAGTTATGCCGAGCTGCTGAGCCTTTGTAAGCTTACTTCCGGCAGCTTCTCCGGCGAGAACGTAATCTGTCTTTTTAGACACACTGCCTGACGCCTTGCCGCCAAGTTTTTCTATAATTGCCGCAGCCTCAGTCCTCTTATATGTGGGAAGTGTTCCTGTTATGACGACCGTTTTCCCTAAGAAAGGATTATCCTTTATTTCCTCTTTCTCAGTAAGATTTTTTGTATTAAGACCAAGCTCCTTGATTTCCTTTATAAGCTCCTTTGTTTTTTCAAGAGAAAAATAGGATACAACACTCTGTGCCATAATTTCTCCGAAGCCCTCAATTCCGGAAATCTCCTCAAGGCTTGCATTTGCAATTTCGTCAAGTGTGCGGAATTTATCGGAAAGCAGCTTTGCGGCTCTTTGTCCTATATGCCGTATTCCGAGTCCGAAAACAAGTCTGTACAGGTCGTTGGATTTGGATTTTTCTATGGCATTGATAAGGTTATCCGCCGACTTATCCTTTTTGCCCTCAAGGCTCAATACATTCTCCCTCGTAAGTCTGTATAAGTCAAATGGAGAACGTATCAGGTCATTTTCCGCAAGAGCGTGAAGAACCTTTTCTCCAAGACCGTCAATATCCATGGCATCCCTCGATACAAAATGTATCATATGCCGCATAAGCTGAGCAGGACATTCGGTATTTGAGCAGCGGAGTGCGGCCTCACCGTTTTCGGATTCGACAGGACTTCCGCAGGACGGGCATATACGTGGAATCTGATAAGGCTCGGAACTTTCCCTGTGCTTTACAACTGATACAACCTCGGGAATAATTTCTCCTGCCTTACGCAGGATAACAGTGTCGCCTATGCGTATGTCCCTTTCGGAAATAAATTCTTGATTATGCAGGGTTGCACGGCTTACGGTAGTACCGGCAAGGGTGATAGGTGCAAATATTGCCGTAGGTGTAAGTACACCCGTTCTACCAACATTTATTTCGATATCAAGCAGCTCCGTTTCCTTTTCCTCCGGCGGATATTTATAAGCCTCCGCCCATTTAGGAAATTTTGAAGTACTTCCGAGTGCTTCTCTTTGTGAGAAGCTGTCTATTTTTACAACTGCTCCGTCAATCTGAAAGCTCAGATCACCTCTTGTATTTCCTATCTCATCTATTTTTTCGAGTACCTCATCGGCACTTTTACATACATGATAGAACGGGAGAACAGTAAATCCAAGCTCCCTAAGAAAGTCAAGCGACTGCTTGTGGCCTGTCAGTTCCTCCCCCTCGATTTGCTGAACATTGAATACGAATATATCAAGAGCTCTTTCTTTTGTTATTTTCGAGTCTTTTTGTCTAAGTGAGCCGGCGGCGGCATTACGGGGATTTTTAAATGGCTTTTCGTCATTCTCCTCCTGTCTTGCGGTCAGCCGTTCAAAGCTTTCTATTGACATATATACTTCGCCCCTTACCTCAAGGTAGGGGATAGCACGGGTAAGCCTCATAGGGAGAGATTTTATGGTTTTAAGATTATCGGTTATATCCTCTCCGACTCTGCCGTCACCTCTTGTAGAGCCACGGACAAAAATACCGTTTCTGTATTCGGCTGATACGGAAAGTCCGTCAATCTTAGGCTCAACGACATATTCGGGTGACTGTACGGTTTCACGGACATGATTGTCAAAATCACGTATTTCCTCGGGGGAAAATGAATCGTGCAAGCTTTCCATAGGTACCTTATGCTCCACCGGAGAAAATTTCTCGGCAGCAGCTCCTCCTACTCTTTGTGTAGGTGAGTCGGGTGTGATAAGCTCGGGATGCTCATTTTCGATATTTTCTAATTCACGGAGGAGCATATCATATTCATAATCGCTTATTTCCGGTGAGTCCTCATTATAATACCTGTTGTTGTGGTAAAGTATCTGAGAACGCAGTTCCTCGGCTCTTGCCTTGGGTTCATTAATATCCATTGGTATAATTCTCCTTTTCTTAAATTTATAATCTTCTTTTGAAATCCTCATACCCGAATTTTTTAATAAGTCGTGTATTTCCGTTTTTATCAAGTAGATAAATATCCGGCAGCGGCATACCGTTAAAGGTATTATTTTTTACAATGCTGTACATGGCCATATCCGTAAAAATCAGCTTATCTCCTATTTTGAGTCTTTCCGCAAATGAATAATCTCCTATTATGTCACCGGCAAGACAGGTAGGACCTCCAAGACGGTAGGTATGTGGCAGAATATCCGGCTGCTCCGAGCCGATTATATACGGACGGTACGGCATTTCAAGAACATCAGGCATATGGCAGGCGGCTGAGGTATCGACTATTGCAAGGTTCATACCATTTTTAGTAAGGTCGAGTACGGTAGTGACAAGATAACCTGCATCAACAGCCACAGCCTCGCCCGGCTCTATATATACCTGAAGCTTATATTTTTCCTTTATATAGTTGACAGTTCCAATAAGCTTATCAACATCATAGTCGGGTTTGGTTATATGATGACCGCCACCGAAATTGAGCCATTTCATGTCATACAGATATTTACCGAATTTTTCCTCAACAACCTTGATCGTACGTTCAAGTGTATCTTCACCCTGCTCGCACATGGTGTGAAAGTGCAGACCGCTTATGCCCTCAAGCTCATTTTCATCAAAATTATCAAGTGTTATACCGAGCCTCGAATTTTCAAAGCAGGGGTTATACATATCTGTTTCAATCTCGGAATATTCGGGATTAATCCTAAGACCAAACTCAACATTACTGTGTGACAGTGCCTTATTTCTGAAGTGCTTCCATTGGGAAAAGGAATTAAATATAATATGGTCGCATATTTCCAGAAGCTCATCAAAATCTTCATCCTTATAGGCAGGGGAAAAAACATGAATTTGTTTTTCTTTCATTTCCTCATGTGCAAGGCGGGCCTCAAAGATACCGCTTGAGGTCGTTCCGCTAATATATTCCGAAATAAGCGGATATGTACAGTAGGACGAAAATGCCTTTTGTGCAAGCAGAATATGGCAGCCGGTATGGGTCTCCACTTTTCTGAGTATCTCTAAATTTCTTATAAGTGCTGCCTCATCAATAACATAGCATGGGGTGGGGAGGCCGAGCAAGTTTTCGTAAGTTTTCATTTTACACCTCGGAAATTTATTATAATGATATTATATCATAATTTTTTACCTTTAAAAACCATTTCAAGAAAATTATTAAACGTTCGCTCAGCCGTCCGACGACGCTTTGCGGA
>CANQLX010000084.1 GCA_947624835.1 uncultured Clostridia bacterium | reverse complement strand
ATATATTTTTGCGGTGAAAAACAACTGCAACAATTAGACGAACGCATAAAGCCATATCTGTTTTGTGAGCGTTGGTTTCCCTTTGCTGAGTATGCCGGTTCTCTTTATCTGATGTTGGACTATAACCCAAGCGAGAAAGGTGAAATCGGTCAAATTATTTGTTATGTGCATGACCCGGATTTTATCTATTATGTCGCTCCGAACATTACCGAAGCACTGAAAATGACGGAAACAGTTATTGAGAATTTAATATAATTTTTCTTTATATGATGTAAGCGATAGCTTCCCATTTATCGGGGAGTTAAGAGAAACAGAAAACCGGAATTGATGGGAGAAAGTTAAAGATGGAAATAGATTATAATTACTTAAACAGTCTTCTTACTGAAGTAAACGAACTTCGTAAACAGATCAAATTTTGTGAAATTGATATTACAGACTGTAGTATTTCTTATATGCCAAAGAAAAAAACATCCTTTGTCGGATTCAAAGAAGGGTACAGCGATATTCTTGACCGAAATGAAAAAGGTATGAAAGAATCAGACAAGCTTCGTTCTACATCAAAAAACTATCTCCGGTTTTTCAAAGACAAGGCGGGAAAGCTTGTTCAAGTTGATAACTATTGCAATGGACGCATCGATTGCCTGTTTCAAGTACGCTGGTTTGGAAATGTTCGGTATTTATTTCCCTTTTCAGCAGATGGAACACATTACCCTACTTATACATATGTGACAATATATGACGCAGACCATGTTGTTGAAGAATATATGATAAATAGCGGTCAGATTATATATGAAGCATATTCGTATAAATCTGATCAGGATATAGATTATATTCGTATTGATTATGTACCGGGTGGAAATTATCCTGTCAGGGGGATAAGAAAAGGTGTGTTTTCCCTAAAACCATTAGCTTATAAAGAACAATATTATGATGACTGGTTAAATCATCGTGATAACTGATCATTCCAGCAATCATTCTCAACTTCCCATTTATCGGGGAGATAGCAAAGACAGTCGAGCCAGTCAACGGTCAAGATGAACGGCGCACAAATGCGCCGCTGTTGACAGTCCCGCCCACCTTTGCCAATAGGCAATCAAGGCGGGAAAGCCCTAAAATGGCTTCCCGCCCATTTCAATTTTAAGAGAAAAATCCCTCTGCTTTTTCGTGAGTGTGTCCACAAGTTCGGGACATTTTGTCCCGAAGTCCGGCATAGGACGAGGGACGGGGGCTTTCATATACGCCCTGTCTGCTGATGAAACCACCCCTGCGCTTGCGGCTCCACGCCACACAATCACAGCCTTGTTTTCTTGCTGCTTCAAATGCTCTTGCCATCCCGGTTGGCAACCGCATTTTCGCAGCAACGCCGACAGAGCGTATAACACACTAAACTTTGCAAGCAAAGTCGTGTGCCAAAGGGTGCCCCTTTGGAAACCCCGGACAACAAAACAGGCTGAATATCTCGCACTTTCCCGGTGCTTGATACTCAGCCTTTATTTGTTGTCAGCAGCCCCCGTTTCGTGGTCTGCGTGTAGTTCCTTGTAAACTGACCTAATAAAAAGAATAAACGACAGAAATACTTTTTTATCGTTTGAAACCGAAAGATATATTATTAAGCTTTTAAACAGCGGCTGCGGTGTTCCGTTGGCGGCGTATTCGTTTAAGGAAAACGGTAATATTACCGTTTATCTTTCCAAGGACGGCAAAAGGACTGTTTTTGGAACGGATAAAACCGAAAATCGTTTCAGGCTGGCGGAGGAGTTGATTTGCAGTTATGAATAAAAACGGCAGAGTATATATTGTCGGAGCAGGCTGCGGAGATTATGATTTCATAACCATTCGTGGTAAGAGGCTTCTTGAACAGTGTGATACTGTTATATACGATTTTCTGATTGATAATCGTTTGCTTGATTTTGTTTCCCAAAATGCGGAACGGATATGTGTAGGGAAACGTGCAGGTTGTCACAGCGAATCTCAGGAAAATATCAATGCACTTCTTGTCAAAAAGGCTATGGAGGGCAAAAACATTGTAAGACTAAAGGGCGGCGATCCATTTGTTTTTGGAAGAGGCGGAGAGGAAATAGCAGCACTGCAGATGAACAGTATTGAATACTCGGTTATTCCCGGAATTTCGTCAGCTATTGCAGTACCTGAGCTTGCAGGAATACCGGTAACGCAAAGGAAAGTAAGCCGAAGCTTTCATGTGATAGCCGGGCATACGGCAGAGGATCTGATACCGGAAAATATGAATTTATATGCAAGACTTGATGGTACACTCATATTTTTAATGGGTTTGAAAAATATTGGGCAAATATCAGAAATGCTTATACATAATGGGAAGTCTGAAAATACCCCGGCTGCGGTGATTTCCAACGGTGCCGGAGAGAAGCAGCAGATTGTAAGGGGTAAGTTAAAAAATATAGCTGATGAAGTAAAAAAACAAGAACTTAGGACTCCGGTGGTAATAATTGTAGGAGATACTGCGGAATATAATTTTATGCCGACAATTTCACTGCTGCTAAGAGGTATTTCCGTTACCGTTACGGGTACAAAGAAATTTGCGGCAAAGCTTTCGGATAAGCTATCGGTGCTTGGTGCAGAAGTCAACAGGCTCGATTATCTTAATGTGGTTGAATATCGTGATAATGCGAAGTTTGACGATGCACTGAGAAATTTAAACAATTATTACTGGCTCGTACTTACAAGCATAAACGGAGCGGAAATTTTTTTCAAAAAACTTACAGATCTTGGAATAGACGTAAGAGCCTTATCAAAGATTAAACTTGCCGTAATAGGAAGTGGCACGGCAGAGGTACTGAAAAGGCATGGCATAATTGCTGATCTTGTACCCGAAATCTACACATCTGAAGCTCTTGGGAAAATGCTGTCGTGTAATGTACGCAAAAATCAAAGGGTTCTTATTCTAAGAGCAGAAAAGGGATCAACTGAGCTTACGGAAATTCTGGACAGTAACAATATAAGCTATGATGATATAAAAGTTTATGATGTGTTTAGCAATGTTAAAGACTTCAATAATAAAGAAATAAATACTGACTTGATTACGTTTGCAAGCTCTTCGGGGGTTAATGCTTTTTTTGAAAATGGCTTTAAGATCTCATCTGAAACTAAAATAATATGTATAGGTGAGAACACCGCAAATACACTTAAGGCACATAGTATAGATCATTTTATTATTTCGGCAACAAGCAATATTGATGGGATTATTGAAACTATTTTAGGGGAGATACACAATGAAAAGGTTCAGACGTCTGAGGACGAATAATCATATACGCAGATTGGTACGTGAAACAAGTATAAGCAGGGATGATTTGATATATCCGATTTTTGTTGCAGAGGGGAAAAATATAAAAAATCCCGTTGAATCAATGCCGGGGATATATCAGTATTCCGTTGACAGACTCGATGAGATACTTATTCAGATTAATCGAAGCCGGATATCGGGACTTCTGATTTTCGGCATACCAAATCATAAGGACGAGCTTGCAAGCTCAGCATATGACGATAATGGTGTTACCCAAATGGCAATCAGACATATAAAGGCTAATTATCCCGAACTGCTTGTTTTTGCTGATGTATGTCTTTGCGAATATACCTCCCATGGTCATTGTGGTGTTGTAGAAGGCGATAAAATTCTGAATGATGAAACACTGCCTTTGCTTTCAAAAATGGCTGTAAGTCTTGCGAAAGCAGGGGCGGATATAATAGCACCATCGGATATGATGGACGGCAGGGTTGCTGCAATAAGACAGTCACTTGACGAAAATGGATTTATTGATATTCCGATTATGTCTTATAGTGCTAAATTTTCATCAGCATACTATTCACCGTTTCGTAATGCAGCGGAATCCGCACCTTGCTTCGGAGATAGAAAAACATATCAGATGGATTATGCTAACGGCAGGGAGGCACTGCGTGAAATTGCAGATGATATCTCAGAGGGTGCAGATATAGTTATGGTTAAGCCGGCACTTGCCTATCTTGATGTAATTAAGGAAGCGAGCCGTTATGAATATCCCCTTGCTGCATATAATGTAAGCGGTGAATATTCAATGGTAAAGGCAGCGGCTCAAAATGGTTGGATTGATGAAAAAAGTATTGTAATGGAAAACCTGACAGCAATTAAAAGGGCAGGTGCAGATATTATCATTACATATCATGCCCTTGATGCGGCAAGATGGTTGGAGGAAGATGTATGAAAACAGAAAAGTCCGAAAGGCTTTATAATAAGGCATTGAAATTTATGCCGGGAGGTGTGAATAGCCCTGTTCGTGCCTGCCGCAACGTTGGCAGGGTACCGTTATTTATTGACCATGCGGTCGGAGATAAGATATATGATGTTGACGGAAACGAATATATAGATTATGTCTGCTCATGGGGACCGAATATTCTCGGAAGTTGTCATCCCGAGGTAATAAGAGCCGTAAAGGAAAGCTGTGACAGGGGATTGACCTTTGGTGCCTGTCACGAGGGAGAAATTGAGCTTGCAAATCTGATAACAAAGCATATTCCGTCAATGGAGATGCTGCGTCTTGTAAATTCCGGAACAGAGGCGGTGATGAGTGCTGTCCGTGCCGCAAGGGGATATACCCGCCGTGATAAAATCGTCAAGTTTGAGGGGTGCTATCACGGTCATTCGGACGGACTCCTCGTAAGGGCAGGTTCCGGGCTTCTTACAAATTCAATCCCTGACAGTGCCGGTGTTCCGGTGAACTGCACAGAAAATACACTGCTTGCAGTTTATAATGATAAGCAGTCGGTCGAGGAGTTGTTTAAAAAATACGGTGAGGACATAGCTTGCATAATTGTCGAGTCGTGTGCGGCAAATATGGGGGTTGTTCTGCCACAGGAAGGATTTCTCCGGTTTTTGCGTAATATCACAAAAGAGTATGGTTCTCTGCTTATTTTTGACGAGGTAATTACAGGATTCCGTTTGTCGCTCGGAGGGGCACAGGAGTATTATGGTGTTACTCCGGATCTGACTACACTCGGAAAAATTGTAGGAGGGGGTATGCCTCTTGCAGCATATGGGGGTAAACGGGAGGTAATGGAATGTGTAGCGCCCCTCGGTTCGGTATATCAGGCGGGAACCTTATCCGGAAATCCCACAGCAGTAAGTGCGGGAACAGCAACGCTTAAAATTCTGGAGCAAAGTGAAAATCTGTATGCGGAGCTTGAAATAAAATCCCGCAAAATAGAACTTGCAATGAAAAAGGCAGGACTTAATGTCAACAGAGAGGGGTCACTGCTTACTGCATTTTTCACGGATAAAAAGGTTGTTGATTTCAATACCGCAATAACCTCCGATACAAAAAAATTTGCTGCATTTTTTGCATATTTGCAGGACAGAGGGATATATTCCGCCCCGTCACAGTTTGAGGCAATGTTTGTATCGGCTGCACACAGTGATGCCGATATTGATTATACGTGTGACGTAATTTCCGAAATTGTTCCGTTAGTGTTAAATCGGGACTGACATTTAAAATATTTTTATTCAACAACAATAACCGCCGCTTGCGTGTGGCGGTATATTTATAACAGTTATTATCTCCAAAATGCCTATTGAGTATATTAAAATACTATGCAATATAACAAAAATATATAAAACCTATTGATTTAGTATGCAAAGTAGGATATAATAGCATAAGGCTGAAATCTTTAGTGTTAAACAGTACGTTTGGTGGGTGATGAAATGAAATTTAATACAGAATTGCTGCACAGCGGTTTTGAAAGTGATAAAGCAACAGGTGCCACTTTAACGCCGATATATCAGGTCAGTGCATTTGCACACGAATCTCCAGAGGTTCTGGAAAAAATATTTAATAACAAGACCCCGGGATTTGCTTATAGCAGAATAAGTAATCCGACTGTTGACTCATTTGAAAGGCGTATTGCTTCTCTTGAAAGGGGAATTGGGGCTGTTGCTTGTTCATCAGGTATGGCGGCTGTCACAATGTCACTGCTGAATATACTACGGGCAGGCGATGAGGTTATAGCCGGAGCGGGGCTTTTCGGGGGTACTATTGATTTGTTCGGGGATTTACAGGCATTTGGAATTACAACGCATTTTGTTGATCATGTCTGTACAGATGAAATAGAACCGTTAATCACGGAAAAGACAAAGGCAATATTTGCGGAGCTTATCGGTAACCCTGCACTTGATATCGTTGATATTAAGAATGTTGCCGCACTTGCTCATAGATACGGTATTCCCCTGATAATTGACAGTACTACTGCTACACCATGTCTTGTTCACCCTATAAAATACGGAGCAGATATAGTAGTTCATTCATCCTCAAAATATATCAACGGTTCGGGAGATGCCATAAGCGGAGTTATTATCGACAGCGGTAATTTTAAATGGGATACGGACAGATATAAAGGCTTTGAGGAATACAAAAAATTGGGAAAATTTGCATATCTTGCAAAGCTCAGGAATGGTATGTGGCGGAATGTGGGTTGTTGCCTTGCACCAATGAATGCGTTTTTAAATGCGATTGGTCTTGAAACAATGGGACTTAGAGTAGAACGCTTATGTGAGAATGCATTGCAGCTTGCACAGTTCCTTGACACCTATGAGGGAATAGAGGTAAATTATCCTGCCCTTCCTAAAAGTCCTTATTATTCTCTTGCACAGCAAATTCTTGGCGGCAAGGGAGGAGCAATCCTCACTATAAGGGCAGGAAGCAAGGATAGAGCATTCAAACTGATGAATAATCTTAAAATTCCCCTTATAGCAACCAATATTGGAGATGTGAGGACATTGGTAATTCATCCTGCGAGTACGATCTATGTACACAGCAGTGAGGATAAAAAAGTTAATGCAGGTGTGTATAATGACACGATAAGAATAAGTGTAGGTATAGAGGATATAGATGATCTGAAAGAGGATTTCAGTCAGGCAATAAACAAATTAGAAGGTGAATGATAAATGGCGGTTGATTATGCAACACTCAAAAAGGGTGGCTTTATGCGTCAGAAACAAAAAAATAATTTTTCCTTAAGACTGAGAGTTGTAGGGGGGAATCTTACAGCAGTTCAGCTTGCCAAAATAGCTGAGGTTGCCGAGAAATTTGGTGATGGACACGTTCATCTCACATCTCGTCAGAGTGTGGAGATACCATTTATAAAGCTTGAGGATATTGAGAAAGTAAAAAATGCCCTTGCAGAGGGCGGTGTACAGCCCGGTGTATGCGGACCGAGGGTTCGTACAATTACTGCCTGTCAGGGACAGCAGATTTGCCCGAGCGGATGTATAGATACATATGCACTCGCCAGGGAGCTTGATGAGAGATATTTTGCAAGAGAGCTTCCTCATAAATTTAAATTCGGCATCACAGGCTGTCAGAATAATTGTCTTAAGGCAGAGGAAAACGATCTCGGAATCAAGGGCGGTATTAAGGTTAAATGGAGAGAAAACGACTGCATAGGCTGCGGTGTATGTGAAAAGGCGTGCAGAAGCGGTGCTATAACCATAACAGACGGGAAAATCAAAGTTGATAATGACAAATGCAATTTCTGCGGACGATGTTATAAGTCATGCCCGACTGAGGCTTGGGATACCGTTTACGGCTACATAGTTTCCTTCGGCGGTTTATTCGGAAACAGTATAAGAAAGGGCGAAGCTATCATACCATTTATTGAGGATAAGGATAAGCTGATGAGGATATGCGATGTGGCGGTACAATTTTTTGAGGATAATGCAAAAGCCGGAGAAAGATTTAAGTTCACTATCGACAGGGTAGGAAAAGATAAATTTGAGAAAGCAATTCTGGAGGCATACAATGAGTGAATATATAATTGATG
>CANQLX010000083.1 GCA_947624835.1 uncultured Clostridia bacterium | reverse complement strand
TTGGATTTGTTGAAAAGGAATTTCATGGACAGAAATAACAGGGGAGAAACAGAATGATATACAGTCTTAACGGAACGGTTATATATACGGAGCCAAACATGGTTGTGATAGAATGTGGCGGGGTAGGCTATAAGTGTCTTACAACAATGAATACAATACGAGCATTGCCGTCAAACGGCGAAAAGGCTAAGGTTTATACACATATGATAGTGAGGGAGGACGCAGTCGAGCTTTGCGGCTTTGCAGAGCAAAGTGAACTGAACTGCTTCAGGCTTCTTACAGCCGTAAGCGGAGTCGGTGCAAAGGTTGCAATAGCACTTCTTTCTGAATTTACTCCGGAGCAGATAGCTGTTGCGGTTTCCTCCGGCGACAGTAAAAGGCTTACAAGGGCTAACGGAGTAGGAAATAAGATTGCTCAGAGGATAGTGCTCGAACTGAAAGATAAAGTTAAGAATATCACACCGACCGGAAATATTGATATGACAGCCGGTACGGCGGCACCTGTTATCGTATCCGAGGGCAATATATCAAAGGCACTTGGGGCGCTTGCCGTACTCGGTTATTCCCCCGATGAGGTTACTCCTTTTATGGGAAATATCGATCCGAATTTGCCGGTTGAGCGTATAATCGGCGAAACGCTTAAAGCAATAGGTAAAAAGTAATACAGTGAGGAAAGCTGATGGAAGATTTTGATTTTGAAAACAGGATAGTTTCTCCAACGGAAATAATGGGTGAAAACGGAGATGATAACCCACTCCGCCCGAAAACACTCGATGATTATATAGGTCAGGATAAGGTAAAACAAAATCTTGCCGTTTTTATAGAGGCGGCAAGACAAAGGGGAGAGTCACTCGACCATGTTCTTTTATATGGTCCTCCGGGTCTGGGAAAAACAACGCTTTCGGGAATAATAGCAAATGAAATGGGGGTAAATCTGCGTATAACCTCGGGACCTGCAATAGAAAAGCCGGGGGATTTAGCTGCTATGCTTACAAATCTCAATGAGGGTGATGTACTTTTCATAGATGAGATACACCGCATATCACGTGCAGTAGAGGAAGTGCTGTATCCGGCTATGGAGGATTTTGCGATTGATATAGTAACGGGAAAGGGACAAATGGCGGCGGCTTATCATCTTCCGCTTCCGCATTTTACACTTGTGGGAGCGACAACAAGGGCAGGTCAGCTCACAGCACCGCTGCGTGACAGATTTGGCGTTTCTCTGCGACTTGAACTGTACACTCCGGAAGAACTTGCAATGATAGTAAACAGAAGCGCTTCTATACTGAATATACCGATAGAGCTTGACGGAGCATTGGAGATTGCCTCACGATCAAGAGGGACACCAAGAATTGCGAACAGAATGTTGAAAAGGGTGCGAGATTTTGCACAGGTGATGTCAAACGGAGTGATTACACTGAAAACAGCACAGATAGCACTTGAACGACTGGAGATAGACGAGCTTGGGCTTGATTCAAATGACAGACGTATGCTTAATGCGATAGTGAAATTCTATAAGGGCGGCCCGGTGGGACTTGAAACGCTTGCCGCCGCAATAGGTGAGGAGGCAGTTACGATAGAGGACGTAATAGAGCCGTACCTTATGCAGATAGGCTTTCTCAACAGGACGCCGAGGGGACGTTGTATAACCCGTGCGGGCTGTCTGCACCTTGGAATTGATATTCCCGATGTGCAGGATGCGCAGATAAAATTTGATTAAGAGGGGCGATGCTTATGCCGTTGCTTACGGTTTCGGGACTTAACACATATGTGAAATCAATTTTAGATGAGGATATGCACCTCAATAGTATAATAATGTCAGCCGAGATATCCAATTATAAAGACCATTATCAATCCGGACACAGGTATATGACTCTCAAGGATGAGGAAAGCAGTATAAGTGCGGTTATGTTCTCGCAATATGCCTTAAGGCTTAAATTTATACCCGAAAACGGTATGGAGGTAATTGTAAGGGGCAGGGTCGCTTTATATGCAAAGACAGGTCAGTATCAATTCTACATTGAGGATATGCGGCCGGTCGGAGCAGGAGAATTAAGCACTTCACTTAATACCCTTAAAAAACGTCTTGAAAATGAAGGATTATTTTCCCCTGATCACAAAAAGCCTTTGCCGGAATATCCGAGAAAAATCGGGGTTATAACATCTGATACGGGAGCAGCTGTCAAGGATATATGCAAGACGCTTGAAAGAAGGTACCCAATAGGGGAAATCATTTTACTTCCTGTTCATGTTCAGGGAATAAGTGCCGCTGCCGAGCTTATCGCAGCTGTAAAGTGTTTTGACAGTATGAAATGTGCGGATGTGATAATAATAGGTAGAGGTGGAGGTGCCGCCGAGGATTTGGATGCCTTTAACGACGAAGGGCTTGTACGTGCGGTATATGACTGTGAAATACCGATAGTGTCAGGCATCGGCCATCAGACGGATACAACATTGTGTGATTTTGCGGCGGATTTTGCAGCAGCTACACCGACAGCGGCGGCTGAAGCAATTTCACCTGAGGAGGGTGAAATGACAGAGCAAATAAGATATTATTACGAAAAGATAATTTCCGTATTTTCAAGAAGACTTGGTGCTGAAAGAAGCAGGCTTAATATGCTTGCAAAGTCGAGGGTTATGAAATATCCGCATGAATTGATAACGGAAAAAAGCAGACATCTTGATAATTTATTTTCGCATATGAAATCCTCATACAAAGTTTTTCTTTCGGATAAGCAAAAGGAATTTTCATCTGCTGCGGCGAAGCTTGATGCATTGAGTCCGCTCAGGGTTTTGGTGAGAGGCTACTCGGTGGCTACAAAAGATAATAAAATAATAAATTCAGTGGAACAGGTTACAGAGGGAGATAAAATCAATATCAGATTTTATGACGGAAGTGTGGATTGCACGGTAACGGAAAGGAAGATAAATAATGTCTGAGTTTAATTATGAGGCAGCTATAGAAAGGCTGGAAGAAATTGTAGAAAGTCTTGAAAGCGGAGAGCTTCCGCTTGAGGAGTCAATGAAGCTTTTTGAAGAGGGAACTGAGCTTTCGGAAAATTGCTATAGGATACTTAAAAATGCAGAGCAGAAAATATCATATATATCAAAGATTGAACAGGGGGAAATATAATGTCTGAGTTTACAGATACGGTCGAAAAAAAGCTTATTTCATATTTGCCAACGACTGATAATGAGGATATAGGGAAACTTATTTCGGCAATGGAATACAGCCTTATGGCGGGTGGTAAGAGAGTACGCCCCATGCTTACCGTTGAATTTGCCGAGCTTTGCGGAGGCAGCATGGAGGCGGCAATGCCGTTTGCCTGTGCACTTGAGATGATACATACATATTCGCTTATCCACGATGATCTTCCATGTATGGACAATGATGATCTTCGTAGGGGTAAGCCGACAAATCATAAAGTATTCGGTGAATCGACAGCCTTGCTTGCAGGAAACGGACTTCTTACCCATGCATTTGAGGTTTTAGTGTCTGATGAAGCAATAAGGCTTAACGGCTATGATAAATGTGCAAAGGCTGTAAGTGTTCTTTCGGAATGTGCCGGAGTAAATGGTATGCTCGGAGGTCAGATGATAGACCTTGAGAGTGAAGGCAAACAGTCAGATGTTGAGCATCTTAAGGTCATGGATAATAAAAAAACAGGTGCACTTATGATAGCGGCGGCAAAGCTCGGATGTATATCAGCCGGTGCAACAGAGGAGCAGCTTGTGGCTGCGTGCCAATATGCCTCGGATATAGGTCTTGCATTTCAGATAATAGATGATATGCTTGATATCACATCTACAACAGAAGAACTTGGCAAGCCGATAGGAAGTGACACTGAAAACGAAAAATCTACATATGCAGCACTTCTCGGTCTTGAGAAATGCCGCAGAATTTCCGAAGAATTGACAGAAAATGCTATTTCTGCACTTGATGTATTCGGGGATAAGGCGGGAAAATTAAAGGATTTTGCAATATATCTCTTAAAGAGGGAAAAGTGATTGAAAAATTTGAAGAAATGTGTTATAATTAACATATTTGAGTCCGTTGTATATAAGTAATAATATAAGAGGATTTGATTAATAAAAAGAAAATAAAAATGTAAAGTGTATAATTTTCATGTTATATACGTTATACATAATGCCGCATTTTGTATGTATAGTATTGATTATGCGGTAATTGTATAGGAGATTATAAATATGACAGACAACAACATTTTAAGCAGCATAAAATCACCGTCTGACCTTAAAGAGCTGTCTGCAGCAGAATTGAATACTCTTGCCGAAGAAATACGCCATAGGATAATAGATACTGTTTCCGAAAACGGTGGACATCTTGCATCAAACCTTGGTGTGGTCGAGCTTACGATAGCTTTGCATACCGTGTTTGATCTCCCAAAAGATAAGATTATATGGGATGTCGGTCATCAGAGCTATGCACATAAGATTCTTACAGGGCGAAGTGAAACACTGAGTACCATAAGAACAGAAAATGGTCTTTCCGGTTTCCCTAAAAGGGGTGAAAGTATATATGATGCTTTTGATACCGGACACAGCAGTACATCTGTTTCTGCGGCATTCGGTATAGCCTGTGCGGACAGTCTGAATAATGAAAAGAATTATACCGTCGCAGTAATCGGCGACGGAGCTTTGACAGGCGGATTAGCATTTGAAGGTCTGAACTGTGCGGGACGTTCTAAGGAAAGGCTTATTGTTATCCTTAATGACAATAAAATGTCAATTTCAAAAAATGTCGGTTCAATGGCACGGTATCTTACAAAAATTAGAATACAGCCATCATATATAAGAGCCAAAACAAGGGTCCACAGCAGACTTGACAGATTCAACGGAGTAGGCAGGGCGATTACGAATACAATTAGAAATATAAAGAATTGGATAAAGATAAATCTTTTCGGAAACAGAAAAACAATGTTTGAGCAGCTCGGCTTCAATTATTACGGTCCGCTTAACGGACATGATATACAGCAGCTCCAGTCGGCACTAAGGGCAGCAAAGTATTCAAAAGGTGCGGTTTTTCTCCATGTCTGTACGGTTAAGGGCAAGGGCTATGAGTTTGCTGAAAAAAATCCGAAGAATTATCATGGTATTTCTGCGTTTGATATGGAAACAGGAGAGCCGAGAAGCTCCTCAAAGGGTTATTCTGATGTTTTCGGAGAGTTTATGTGTGAAACGGCAGAAAAAGACAGTAGAATATGTGCAATAACGGCGGCTATGGCAATGGGAACCGGTCTGAGTGATTTTTCCAAGAAATTTAAGAACCGTTTTTTTGATGTGGGAATTGCCGAGGAACACGCCGTAACCTTTGCCTCAGGGCTTGCTGCAGGCGGAATGGTTCCTGTTTTTGCGGTTTATTCTACGTTTCTCCAGAGAAGCTATGACCAGATACTGCACGATGCTGCCTTGCAGAAGCTTCACATAGTTCTTGCAATCGACAGGGCCGGAATTGTCGGAGAGGACGGAGAAACTCATCAGGGAATATTCGATGTCGCATTTCTCAGCACAATTCCAAATATAACGATTTTTGCCCCCTCATCCTTTTCGGAGCTGAGGGAAATGCTTCACAGTGCAATATATGATACTCCGAATATTGCTGCGATAAGGTATCCGAGGGGCGGAGAGCTTTATCTTCCCGATGAGTATAAATATGATGGTGAGGATTATTCCTTTGTGGGAAATAAAAAATCCCGTAAGCTTATAGTGACATACGGAAGAATTTTTTCCAATGCCTGTATTGCGGCAAAGGCTCTGAAGGCACAAGACATAGATGTCTGCATATTAAAGCTTAACAAAATCAAGCCTATTAGTGAAAACGCTGTTTCTGAGGCAATGAAATATAAAGAGGTTTATTTCTTTGAGGAGGGAATAAAAACAGGCGGAATAGGAGAGGGCTTTGGTTTTCTTATGTATCAGGGCGGCTTCAGGGGGAAATTCGGGCTTACAGCCATCGAGGGTTTTGTAAAGCAGGCGAGGGTCGATTCCTCACTCGCAAAGCTCGGACTTGATGCTGGTGGGATAGAAAAAATTGTACGGGAAGGTATGGATTGATATTTGCTTAAATATAATCAGGGGTGAAATATAAGTGTCGGATAAAAAAAGACTTGATGTATTGGTTTACGAAAGAGGGCTTGCCGAAAGCAGGGAAAAGGCAAAGACCCTTATAATGGCGGGGGTTATCTATGCCGACAATCAGAAATCCGATAAACCTGGCACAGCTTATCCCGAAACCGTTAAGATTGAACTTAGGGGGAATAAACCTAAATATGTAAGCCGTGGGGGACTTAAGCTTGAAAAGGCTATGTCATCATTTTCACTCAGGCTTGACGGCATGGTTACGATGGATGTAGGTGCTTCAACAGGTGGCTTTACCGATTGTATGCTTCAAAATGGTGCAAGAAGGGTATATTCGGTAGATGTGGGTTACGGTCAGCTTGACTGGAAGCTAAGAAACGACAGCAGGGTTGTTAATCTTGAAAGGACTAATATAAGATATATAACCAAGGAGCAGGTACCGGACGAAATAGATTTTTTCAGTGTTGATGTATGTTTCATATCCCTTACACTTGTTTTGCCTGCGGTAAGACCGTTTCTTAAGGATAATGCACAGGCCGTATGCCTCATCAAGCCTCAGTTTGAGGCAGGACGTGGAAAGGTTGGTAAAAACGGAGTTGTAAGGGATAGGAATATCCATATAGAGGTAATAGAAAAAATATATAATTTCTGTCTTGAAAACGGATTCAGTGTGCTGGGACTTGATTTTTCCCCTATCAAGGGACCGGAGGGGAATATAGAATATCTTATGTATATTCAGAAATCAGATGTGCCCCTATCGGCAGGTGATTTCGATATACAGGGACTTGTGGAAAAATCTCATGCACTGCTTGATAAATGAAATACCGGAGATGTAAAGCAAAATGTATAGTATCAAAAATGTAGCTCTCATACCCAACCTTACAAAAAGCGGAGCATTTGAGGCTTCCCTTAAGACCATAGAAATATTGCGTCAGAACGGCATGAATATTTTTATGCACAGTAAGTTACGGGAAAACTACAGGGATGATAATATAAAATTTTATAATACAACGGACGAGCTTATCGGTGCATCAGAGCTTGTCCTTACAATCGGCGGTGACGGTACTATAATACACGCCGCACGTCATGCAGCACCGCTGCATAAGCCGCTGCTTGGAATAAATATGGGAAGACTCGGTTATGTTGCCGGACTTGAACCGGATGAGCTTGATATGCTAAGCAAGCTTAGGACAGGAGAATATACTACGGAAAAACGTATGATGCTCAGGATTATACACAGAAGTGAAGATGAGAGCGATGAGTTCTATTCAATAAATGATGCCGTTATCTCAAGAGGCTCATTGTCAAGGCTTATAGATATAGAAGTATCTCTTGACAGGGGTTATATGTGTCACTACAGAGCGGACGGTCTTATTGTTTCAACACCGACCGGTTCAAGTGCATATTCACTTGCGGCAGGCGGTCCTGTGGTTGAGCCTGCAATGAAATGTATTGTTATGACTCCGATTTGCCCACATTCGCTTTTTGCAAGATCTGTTGTATTCAGTCATTCCTCACAGCTTGTGGTTACAGCCTCCTGTGATGATGAAACGGAGGTATTTCTTACGATTGATGGTGCAAAGACGGTTATCATAAAAAAGAATGATCTTGTAGCTGTGACATCATCGGATCTTGAAGCGGAATTTATTAATCTTAAGGATAAATCCTTTTACAGGGTTCTGAATGATAAGTTTGCGGAAAAGGGTGATTATAGATGAAAACGCTGAGGCAGACAAGAATACTTGAGCTTATAAAGAATAACAGT
>CANQLX010000082.1 GCA_947624835.1 uncultured Clostridia bacterium | reverse complement strand
TTTTTACCCGTTGAATAAATCAGGCATATATTCGGATAAACAAATAAAATGCTTCCGTCATCATTCTTCGTAATCCAGTCAAAATCATATTTATCAAACAGTTCATCTACTGTATTGTTTTCGCTGATATCCTGTATATCTTCACTAAGTTCATAGTATAGAGTACCCCTTAATACTTCTTTCTTATCTTCAAGCATATATTCCTTACTGTGGGCAACATTGATAATATAATTATCATTAATAAATTCAACACCGTCCCGAAATGCGGATTTATCATTGGAATAAATTTCCATAACATGTTCCCCATCATATGTACCTTTAATAATATTTGTAATACCGCAAAAAAGCAGACTGTAAATAAGAGTTGCCAATAAAAGAATTAACGGTACAATACCTGCAATTTTAATAATTCTCAATCTTCTGTCTATATCCATAACTATACTCCGTTCTACATTCAAAATATAACAGAATAAACATTCAATATCACCGAAATCAAACTAAAGAATATGATACAGCCTATTGTAAAAAACTTTTCCTTTGTTTTGTCGGCGTTTTCTTTAATATACATAGTATAGATCAGAATTTCAGTATAGAAGATCAGGGGAACAGCTATAAACAGGATAAATGCTGTTGAACACATAATACCAAGCCAGACTGACGACATATAAAAAAATGTTTAGTGAATGGTATTTTTTTATTTTTTATTAGTCCTTTTTTTGACAACAGAAATATTCTCACCGAAAAGTATACACAAAACAGAATCAGTGATATAAAAATAATCCCAGTCAAAACATAATTTGACGCTGCTATAAAAAATTTATCCATATTATCAATAAAAATTACCGGGTAGTAAAATTTGTTCATACCATACATACAAATCAACTCCGATATAATTTACACACCGGAATTATCATTATTTTTTAAGAGCAAGTGCATAACTCTCGTCTATTAAGGGTAGAATTTCTCCAATATCGACACTGCCGTCAAGCCGTATTGTGTACCAGCTTTTCTTATTCATATGATAACCCGGAAGATAATTCACTCCGTCAACCATCTCACTGACTCTCTCAGGAAGTGCATGAAGATTAATGACACATACCTTGCTGTCGGAGTCAAAGCCTAATTTATCCATTCCGACAGTCATTATCACAGCATACCATTTTCCGCTGTCACTTCTTCTGAGTATGGCACTGTCGGGGGATTTTTCCCAGAGAAACTCAAGACGACTCCCGTATTTTTCACCGGCATATCCTTCTATCCTGCTGACCAAAGAATTATCAAAGCTCCCTCCGATATAACAGCTTTTCCGTATATCATTGAGTACCCTTTCATATTCCTCTCTTACTGCCCCTACAAATGTACCCTCCGACTCCGTAAGATGCAGAATATATTCGTCACCGAGTGTCTTATCCTTAACAAAAGTATCAATTTCTCCGTTTTGTCCTATTTTAACAGACATTTCAAACTGACCGCTTAAAATATCAGTTGTGTATATGTATAAATCTTTTTTCCTCTCAAATCCGTAATTGATAAGACTTTCAAAATTTATCCTGCTTCCGTCAAAATTAACTCTTGCCATAATATCACCTGTAACATTCAGCTTTTCATCTTAAAAAACCTTTCTTCAATTATTTCAGCTTCAACACTTCCGCAGGTTACATCAGCAAGCTGCCTTTCAAAAGGGTTTAATGATTCGGGAGCAATATGAAAATTTATTGTAACATTTGCTCCGAACTCCGTATTATCAATAACTCCGCCGTTTGACGGTATAAGTCCCGATATTTTACCGTATTGGTTATAATCGCAGCTAAGATGACATATATTGCAGCTTTTCATCGTAATAATACCGCCTGCCTCAAGTGCAATCTTTGCCCCTCTTGTATAAGCACGCACCAATCCTCCTGCACCGAGAAGTATTCCCCCGAAATACCTCGTAACAACAACGACCGCATTTGTTACCTCCGATTTATTCATAACATCAAGCACAGGCACCCCCGCAGTTCCGTGCGGCTCTCCGTCATCACTGCAGCGTTGTATTCCTTCATTCCTTATAATATACGCATAAACATTATGCGTTGCATCCCAATTATATTTTTTCTTTTCCTCAATAAAATTCAGTGCTTCCTTTTCTGTTTTGACGGGCCGCACATAACCTATAAATTTTGACCTCTGCTCGACAAATTCATCCTGTGCTTCGTTTTCTACTGTCTTATATGACATATCCATAAAAATATCCTTTCGGAAAAATCCATATATGCTTATGAAGCGGCACACCGAAAAGTGTACCGCTTCAAGGAAATTATTTCTGATTAATACCGTAACGTCTGTTAAATCTGTCAGCACGTCCGCCTGTATCAACAAGCTTCTGTCTGCCCGTAAAGAACGGGTGGCATTTTGAACAGATTTCAACACGGATATTGCTCTTTGTTGAGCCTGTTTCGATTACATTACCGCAAGCACAGGTAATTGTAGTCTGATTATAATTCGGATGAATATTCTCCTTCATTTAAATTCACCTCTTTCGATCCTGACTGAGTAACAACCGAATTATAACATATTCCGATGTAAATTGCAAGGTATTTTATAATTTTTTTTAATTCTTTTTTGCCGTCAGTATATTTATACTGTATTTGTAACAAATCAAGTACTATCATTTCATTCGAGAAAATTAACGGAAACATGAATTAAGAAAAAAATATAAATTAAGAAAAAGTTGACAAAAGAAATAAAAAAATCTATAATAATGTTAGAATTTAATATTTGCTTGCATAAATCGCAGTGTAATGAGAAGGATTATTTCATCAATATACAAAATGTTCGGATTGCGGGGAATGACATATGCAAATAGCTATTTGTGACGATGAGAAAGATTTCAGGGATAACCTGATAAATCTCCTGCTTGAATATAAAAGGGAGAAACGGATACATATGGACATATATGAATTTGAGAGCGGCAACAGGCTGACCTCCTCAAATTTGGTGTTCGACATGGTATTTATTGATTATCAGATGCCCGGTATAGACGGTCTGGAGGCCGCAAGGAGAATACGTCTGAAAAACTGTGTTTGCAGTATAATATTCGTTACAAGCTATCCCCAGTTTGTGTTTGAATCGTTTGAGGTTCAGCCCTTTCGCTTTTTCGTTAAGCCACTCGAAAAGGATAAGCTTGTTTCCGCAATGGACTCTTATCTGCAACAGCAGCGGCTGCTTAATCCGATAATAATAATTGAGAACGGTGAGCAAAAGACAGTAAACTCCGAAAATATAATATATATTGAGGGTGACGGGAGGAATTGTCTGGTGCGGACTATTGATCATGTTTTCAAAAGCTCAAAGACAATTTCCAGCATATTTGAGTTGCTTCCACGTCACTGTTTCTATCGCATACATAAATCCTATGCAGTCAATATGTATTGCATTTCTTCAGTCAGCGGCAATGAGGTCATAATGATAAACGGAGAAAAGGCTATAATCGGCAGAAACCATATAGCAGATTTCAAAAAAGCTTACAGAAGCTTCGTTAGGAATTATTATATACAGGCATAGTGCAGCCAACCGACTATGATTGAAATATCCTGCCGGAAACCTTCTGAAAACATTTTTTGTTTTTAACACTCCTAATATTAAAACTAAAGCTCTGCTTCAGGTAAGCAGGGCTTTTAGCATGTTGTTAAAGAATATAAGACGGTCTGCGATTTTGCTTGACACTCATTTTCTATAATGGTATAATTAGGATAATTGGATTTTATGGAGTGGTGATATGATAAGCGGTGCAGAAATTATGGTAAAATGCCTTCAAGAGGAGGGGGTCCGTGTCGTATTCGGATATCCGGGTGCTGTTATCTGCCCTTTCTTTGATGAACTTTACCGTACAGATATAAAAGCCGTTCTTGTCAGACAGGAACAGAATGCCGCACATTCCGCAAGCGGCTATGCAAGGGCACTTTCACGAGTGGGTGTCTGTGTGGCAACCTCAGGTCCCGGCGCACTTAACCTTATAACAGGAATTGCAACTGCATATATGGATTCCATACCGCTTGTCTGTATAACGGGACAGGTTAAGAGTGATGTCCTTGGACGTGATGTTTTTCAGGAGGCGGATATCACAGGTGCTTGCGAATCCTTCGTCAAACACAGCTACCTTGTGAAAAATACAGCCGAGCTTCCGCGGGTATTCAAGGAGGCATTCCATATAGCCTCAACCGGCAGACCCGGTCCGGTGCTTATAGATGTTCCGGTTGATATACAGCAAGGTACTGTCGAAGAATTTGTCTACCCGGAAAGGGTAAATATAATAGGATATAAACCGAGTGTTCAGGGACACCCCATGCAGGTAAAAAGAGCACTTGAAATGCTAAAGGACTCAAAACGTCCGATAATATGTGCCGGCGGCGGAGTGCTGACATCAGGTGCAAAGCCTAAGCTGCGTGAATTTTCCGAGGTCACAGGGATACCTGTAATTTCCACGATGATGGGCATAGGTGTTATGCCATCGGATGATCCGCTTTATGTGGGTATGATAGGATCTCACGGTGTTAGAGCAGCAAATTTAGCTATACATAATGCAGATCTCGTCATACTTTGCGGTGCAAGGGTCGGTGACAGGGCAGTCGCCTCACCCGATCAGGTTGTTGAACGTGCTAATGTTATACATATTGATATAGATCCTGCCGAAATAGGCAAGAATATGAAAACTACCGTTCCGATAGTCGGAGATATGAAAAACGTCCTCGGACAAATGCTTAAGGCTGTTGATTATACTACACCTGAGGAATGGACAGAGCAGATAAAAAGGTGGAAAGAGGAGTATATCACAGTTCCGCAGACCTTTGAGGGTTATGTTGAGCCTAAAAGCTTTATAGCAAAGCTTTCAACAATGCTCAGACCAAAGGCTATTATGGCTGCGGATGTGGGACAGAATCAGATATGGTGTTCAAATAATTACCGCATTCGTGACGGCCGTTTTCTCACCTCCGGAGGTATGGGTACAATGGGTTATTCTGTCCCGGCGGCAGTCGGTGCTAAGATCGCACGTCCCTCAAGGGATGTTGTAGCAGTCTGTGGTGACGGTTCGTTCCAGATGTCTATGAATGAGCTTGCAACGATAGCGCAGGAAAATTTGAATATCAAAATAATTGTTATGAGAAATACCGTACTCGGAATGGTACATGAGCTTCAGGATATACATTACGGAAGCAGATATGCGGTAACAGAGCTTGATACGGTTCCCGATTTTACAGAAATTGCAAAGGCTTACGGAATTGATTCGGCGTTTGCATCGAGCAACAGGGAAGCCGAGGAATATGCAAAATCCATGCTTAAAAGTGATAAACCTTTTGTATTGGTATGTAATGTTCATCCCAAAACTTCATCAAGATAAGGAGGTACACCGATATGAAATATACTCTTTCTGTTCTCGTAGAAAATCACCCCGGTGTACTTTCTAAGGTATCAGGTTTGTTTTCACGCAGGGCATTTAACATTGACAGTCTTGCTGTGGGAATAACAGAGGATCCCGATATTTCAAGAATGACTATCGTTGCCCACGGCGACGAATATGTTATTGAACAGCTTGAAAAGCAGCTCAATAAGGTAATTCCCGTTATAAAGGTGAGAACCTATAAAGAGGGAGAATATATAAGCCGTGAGCTGTCGCTCATAAAGGTAAGCTGCCCGTCAAAACAAAGGCTCGATATTATGAAAATATCAGAACTTATGGGGGCACGAATAGTCGATGTTTCAGTCAATACAATGACTCTGCAATTTGCGGATACGCTTGAAGCGTTTGAAACACTGATTGATCTTCTCAAGCCATATGGTATCCGTGAGATCGTCCGAACAGGAACTGTCGCAATCGAAAAGGATTCAGCGATCTCCCGTAAGTAACGGTCTAACAGATTTCATATATATTCAGTACCCCATGGGTACATATCTAAATTTATTTTATTTGGAGGTCTTTAAAATGCCAAAAATTTATTACGATGCTGATTGTGACATCAATGTCCTCAAGGGCAAGACAGTCGCTATTATAGGCTACGGCAGCCAGGGTCATGCCCATGCTCTTAACCTTCGTGACAGCGGCGTCAATGTCATAATCGGTCTGTACAAGGGAAGCAGACGTTGGGATCATGTCAAGGAACTCGGCTTTGAGGTTTACACGACCGCTGAAGCTACTCAGAAGGCTGACATAATAATGATCCTCACACCTGACGAAAAGCAGGCTGATATCTTCAAAAATGATATCGAACCCAATCTTACAGAGGGCAAAGCTATTGCATTCGCACACGGCTTTAACATTCATTTCAAGCAGATCGTTCCGCCGAAGAATATTGATGTATTCATGATTGCTCCTAAAGCTCCCGGTCACACAGTACGTTCGGAGTACGTTGAGGGCAAGGGTACTCCCGCACTTGTTGCAGTATATCAGGATGCCACAGGCAAGGCACTCGACATTGCTCTTGCTTACGGTGCAGGTATCGGTGCTGCACGTGCTGCTCTTATGGAAACAACATTCAGAATTGAAACAGAAACCGACCTTTTCGGCGAGCAGGCTGTTCTTTGCGGCGGTGTTACGGCTCTTATGCAGGCAGGCTTTGAAACTCTTGTTGAAGCAGGATATGCTCCCGAAAACGCATATTTCGAGTGCATACATGAAATGAAGCTGATAGTAGATCTTATCTATACCGGCGGCTTCTCAATGATGAGATATTCAATTTCCGACACGGCAGAATTTGGTGACTACGAAACAGGCAAGAGAATCATCACAGATCAGACAAAGGCTGAGATGAAGAAGGTTCTTGCTGAAATTCAAGACGGTACATTTGCATCAAAGTGGATTGCCGAAAACAAAAACGGCAGAGCACACTTCAATGCTACACGTGCCCTCAAGGCTGAACATCAGCTTGAGAAAGTAGGAGCAGAAATCCGCAAGATGTACTCATGGAACGAAACCGACAACAAATATGCCGACTAAAGCGGGGGAACCCCCGCGGGCAATTCGCGGTTTCGCTCACTGCGTTCGCTTTGATTGTTGTGGACGGGTAGTGCGTTTCCGCGGTAATTAGTTTGCCTGTCGGTGTGAGATAGAAAGTGTCGCGAGCGGTTCTGCGAGCCGCTCCGCCGTAGGAAACTTATGTCGGGCAAACAGCAGTTTTAGGTCAAGCCTTTTTCAAAAGGCTTGCGGTTTCCAAAGGCAGAGCCTTTGGTCGCCGTCCGCAGACGGCGAAATCCCCAATCCTTCACGCCTGGGCAAGTGGGGATGCCCCCGCGGGCAATTCGCGGGATCGCTCACTGCGTTCGCTTTGATTGTTGTGGACGGGTAGTGCGTTTCCGCGGCAATTAGTTTGCCTGTCGGTGTGAGATAGAAAATGTCGTGAGCGGCTCTGCGAGCCGCTCCGCAACTACAAATGACAAACTCATCTGTTGTTCATTGCGTAAATTTATGGTCGAGCCATAGAGTAGTTGACCTGAGTAAATTAGTTACGGATTGACAGCGGCGGCACGCCGCTCCGCGATAATTAGTTTGCCTGTCGGTGTACGGAAGAAAGTATCGTGAAAGCCTCTTGCGAGGCTTTCCGCAACTACAAATGACAAACTCATCTGTTGTGCATCGAGTAAATTCATGGTCGAGCCATTGAGTAGTTGACCTGAGTAAATTAGTTACGGAGCGGGGGCACCCCGCTCCGTAACTGCAAATGACAAACTTATCACTTGTTCATCGAGTAAATTCACGGTCGAGCCATAGATTAACTTACCTGAGTAAATTAGTTACGGATTGACAGCGGGGGCACCCCGCTCCGTAACTGCAAATGACAAACTTATCACTTGTTCATCGAGTAAATTCACGGTCGAGCCATAGATTAACTTACCTGAGTAAATTAGTTACGGATTGACAGCGGCGGCACGCCGCCGGAATGGCACCGGCTCGGACATGGGAAAGTTATGGTGGGCAAACGGCAGTTTTGATATACCTAAGGAAACACTGAATAAAACAAAGTAATCCGAGCCCAAATTGATATCGTGCTAAATTATTTCACCAATCCGATAA
>CANQLX010000081.1 GCA_947624835.1 uncultured Clostridia bacterium | reverse complement strand
ATATACATCTCTGTCAACAAGGAAATACTCCTGCTCAGGACCTACCGTTGTAGAAACGTGGGTAGTTTCATTATCGCCGAATACTTTCAGTACTCTGAGTGCCTGTTTATTTATACATTCCATTGAGCGGAGAAGCGGTGTCTTTTTATCAAGAGCTTCACCGGTATATGAACAGAATGCTGTCGGTATACAAAGTGAGCCTTCTTTAATGAATGCATATGATGTCGGATCCCACGCTGTATATCCTCTTGCCTCAAATGTAGCTCTGATACCGCCGGACGGAAAACTTGATGCATCAGGCTCGCCTTTAATCAGTTCCTTACCCGAAAACTCCATTATAACTCCGCCGCCGTCAACAGGTGAAATAAAGCTGTCATGTTTTTCCGCTGTAATTCCGGTCATCGGCTGGAACCAATGGGTGAAATGTGTTGCTCCTTTCTCAATAGCCCACTCTTTCATGGCATGAGCAACCACATTTGCTATGTTTATATCGAGAGGCTTACCGTCCTCGATCGTTTTTTTAAGCTCCTTGTATGTTCCCTTAGGAAGATACTTCTTCATCGCTTCGTCATTGAATACCTCTGAGCCGAATAATTCCGGTACATTTACCATAAAATACCTCTCCATTCTCAATATTATTTCAACACAAAACAAAACGACGCTGCAGACCGGTCATCCGGTCCACAGCGTCTTTGCTGTCGTTGTTTGAATTATAAATCATTTCCGGATATATGTCAACAGTTTTTTATTTTTTCGGCGTTTCGTATTATTTTTACCAACTATGATTTAATTTTATAGTAATTCGGTCAATTCGCCATTATACACCAAAACCGTATTCGCAAAACTGCACCGTCATAAAAATTCAAATCCCCATGTCTGCTGAAAACATAGCTTTTAAACACATATACTCACATTATTATACAATTATAATTGACATCATTATTCGTTTGTTATATAATTGTTTTTAATAAGGATACTAAATATCTATGCATCTTCGGAGAAAGCTATGCCTAAAAAATGTTTTTTTACCGTAAATCTTCTTATAAAGAGTGACAGCAATATAAAAAATGCTGTTGATTCCGTTATTTGTGACGAAAAGTTCTTCATTGAAAATATACAGCTCATTCTTATTGATTCAATCGGAACCGAACTAAGCACTACACTATGTGCTGAATATACCGAAAAATATCCTGAAAATATTTATTTTGTTGATGCCATAGAGCAGAGTCCGGCAGAAAGCTATAATTATGCGGCTTCCCTCGCATTTGGCACCTATATATCATATATTGATAATTACGGAAAATATTCTAAAAATGCTTTTGTTTCAGCCATGAGCATACTCAAAAATGCCAAAATACCTATACTCTGCTGTCTGCCCTTATATTCCACACCCGGTATGCCCTACAGACCGTATATTGATAACATAGAAAACGGTATCACAAATATACACGACACTCCGGACAGATTTATTCTCATGCTCGGTTGCTATTTTTTCAAAAATACCGTTGTTCAGAATATCACTTTTGATAAGAAACTCCAATTCAATTATGACACTAAATTTATGATAGAAACTCTGATGAAAGCTCATTCGTTTGTTTTTTCGGATAAATTTTCCTATACTCTTTCCTCTCCCACCGAACGGGATCCTATGCGTTATGAACCGAAATATTCCTTCAGCTTTTATACGGAAAATCTTAACACCTTCATAACACCCATGCTGAAATCCTACCCCGGCTCGCCGTTTATCATGTCCGTAATGATGTATCTGATATATGTCAAGCTCGCACTCAATTCGGATGACAGCTACAGCGGCATACCGGCAGCAGAAAAGGTTACTGAATTTTTCAACAGTTGTGCCAATGCTTTGAAATATATAGATGATACCGTCATACTCAACAGGGACTTTTGTCACCGCTGCGGTATTGATGACGAGCTTCCTTTCAGGCTTTTATGTATGAAATATAAGAACGTAAAGCTTCTGCCAACACTTGACACAGTCATGCCGGATACTGAAGAAACACATAAATATTATGTTGCACCTAACAGAATAGAGTCTGTAAATTTAAAGGGAGAATTTGCCGCACACATAAAAAATGTTCTTATAATGCGTTCACGAGAGATTTCTGCGGTTATCTCGGCGATAAACCATGACAGTAAGGGCATATATGTCGACGCATATCTACACGGCTGCTCGTGCCTTGACGAAAATAATTACAGTATATATATGTCCTTAAATGATAAAAAAACACCTGTCATAAGCTCAAAGGTATACAGTCTGAAAAAATTTTTCGGACAATCCTTTCTTGAACGATATACTTTCCGTTTTTTTATTCCTTTCGGCTCCGGTAAGAAAATTAATACAGCAGCATTATATTTCAAATATGGCAGACTTTCCTTCCGTATGGACATATCCTTTTCGGGAATATATTCCAAACTATCCGACGAAGCAGTACATTCGTATGCCCTGCTTGGCAAACGTATATTATCATATGACAGAAAAAGCAAAAGTCTTGTTCTAAGGAGAGCAACAGAAAGCTATATTACCGTTTCCGAGAGCAGATTTTTATCTGAAATAAGCAAAAAAAACGGAATGGCAAAGCGTTTGCTATATAAAAGAATAAGGAGCCTCACCCGTTCAATTATACGGGAAAAGCAAAATAAGAAAATTCTTATTTTTTACGATGATAGGGGTATTAATTATAACGGAAACCTTCTTTTTAGGTATTTTTACAAAAACAAAAGAGAGGATTTTGAACCGTATATATGTGTTGAACATGATTCTCCGCAGAAAAATTTTCTTGTTAATGCAGGATATAACAATATTCTTGATATAGGCTCCCAAAGGCAGAAGGCAACTGTACTTGCGGCGGATTATCTATATGCTGTTGACTGCGATCCTTATGAGTATTTATCATTTAACCGTGACGACATGATATATCTCCGTGATATGGTCAACGCAAAAACAATATCCATCAAGAATTTCTTTCTTACTTACCAATCAGCACTTTATGATAACCGACTCAGAGATAACACACATATTGTTTTCTGTACATCAAAAACAGAAAGAGATAACCTTCTTGCACCCATATACGATTACGATGAGAGCATGATACATATTGCAGGCAGCCCGCTGCTTGATGCGGTTATCAATAAATCCGAAAAGCTTATACTGATTGCTCCCGAGGAAAGACGCTGGTTTTCCGTCTATGAAAATTCCAATTATTATAAGTTTTCCGAAAGCATCCTTTTTAACGAGTACAATAATCTCATTTCAGACCCAGAGCTTTTGTCGGAATTCAGAAAAAACGGCTGGAAAATCGCCGTGCTTCTTCCTCCCCTGTTAAGTAAATATTACAAAATGTTCCGTTCTGACGATGTTGTCCAAATTTACCAATACACGGAACAGAATGAATACAATCTGCTGTCAAAAGCTTCTGTGCTTATAACCGACCATTCCGAACTTCAGTTCCGTTTTGCCTATCTTGGTAAAAGTGTTATATACTATTTTCCGCCGGGATTACCCGCAGATACCGAACGTAAGGGAGAAAAGCTTTCCGACAGTGGCTTTGGAGATATAATTACCGACAGATCCGCACTTATTGATTATTTAAAAAAAGGTATTCACAACCGCTTTAATCCTAATGAAAAATATATCGGACGCAGTAGGGAATTTTTCGGAGTTTTTGACGGAAAAAACAGCAAAAAAATATATGATGAAAGCATGAAATTGTTTTTTAAATAAGGAGGTATATATATTTATGCAGGAAAATATATGCAGCATACCGATAAATGATGTATTTCTTCCCAAGGATGGCTGCCCTATGTGCCGGATGAGGAAAATGCTTGAGGAAAGAAAAGCTGATTATATAACAGGCTCGGCAATGATGGAGCCGAGTGTTCGTGTGCAGACTAATGCACAGGGATTTTGTTTCAGGCATTTTGAAATGATGGTTAGGCTTGGAAAACGCCTTTCAAATGCTCTTATTCTTGAAACACACCTACAGCAGATTTCCGAACAGTTTATTCCCGAACAGGCACCCAAAAAACTTGACAAGAAAAAAATGGCAGCCCTTGACACCTTGATCCATGACTGCTTTATATGCCGTGACATAAAACAAAATATGGTAAACATGGTTCGCATCGTACATTCTATGTGGATTAGCGAGCCTGAATTTAGGCAACTATACAGTGAACAGAAGTTTATTTGTCTTGAGCATTTTCATCTTCTTCTTAACACCGACCAAAAGGGACTGGGGAAAAATTTTCAGGAATTTTACGAAGCTACCTCGGTACTTACAGGGGGATATCTAAAGGCTCTGCAAAATGATGTTCACCACTTCTGTTCAATGTTTGATTACCACAATACAGCAAGCCAAAATTGGTCCGGTTCAAGAGACAGTATTGAACGCAGCATAGAATTTCTCACAGGAGAGCACCTATCACTGATTGAATCCGGTGATTTTGAGGATGATGAGCAAGGGCTCGGTTAGGCTGATTAAGGCCTAACCGAGTCCCTTTTTATAAGTTTGCAGCTTTCGCCGAAGTCTTTCTCACTGCCTGTTTGAAATATTTTTTCACACCAGACAAGGTCGGTATTGCCGTGCGAGCATATATTCGTAATCCAAATCATACGAAGTAATCGAAAACGATAATTAACGAAAGTTGCTCACTCTTTGTCAACCCTTCTTATTTTGCTTACACTTATCAAATTCGGGGTTGAATGCATAGAAGTTCCTGCTGTCGAGCTTATCGGTTATTATACGCAATGCCTCGCCGAAACGTACAAAGGTATAAAAAAAATAGAGGAACTATACTTTCCACTGTATCTCTGTTTTGTCCGGGAATACTTGAATCTTCTTAATTAATAAGTCAACAACATCACGCTTTTCGTCAAATGATAAATTTTCCCATTTGGTCATTACATCTTTGAGAACTATATAACTTGCATTGCCGTCTTTTTTCTTATCTATTTCGAGCTTTTCAATCTCAGATTCTATATCTTTTTTTTCTTTATCAAGTTTAGAGATTTTTTCGTTAATGTATTTAATCGTTATCTTGTCAATCTCTGGCGTAAGCATTGTGTTAATAAGATTCTCTATTTCTGCCTCAAGTTTTGAATGCTTGATTTCAAGACTGTTAATCTGTTCCTGCTTCTCGTTTTCTCTATCCCGTTTAGAATGAATAACAAGCGTGTCAAGTTTTTCTTTTATTTTATTTATTATCAATTCTTCAAACTCGTCAGCGTGAATAGTTGGTAGTTTATTCTTACAACAGTGATGCTCGGTATAACCCGTATCAATAAAGTACCTTATGCTTCCCTTGCTTTTTTGGGAAAAACGTACCACCACTGCATAACCACAGTTCCCACACTTAATTTTGCCTGCTAAAAAGGAATTTTTTGGCTTACAGGTTTTCACTTGATGATTTGCTAATAGTTTTCTTCTACAAGCAAGCCATATCTCAGGAGATATGAAACCTTGATGAGGTGCTATAACGATATTCTGTCCTGATAAATCCCATGTTTTTCTATTTGTATTTTCCCCCGAAAAAAGGTATATACTATTCTCACCATTGAATTGTTCAGGAGGGTTTATTATGTTACTTTTCTGTTCTTTAAAAAAATGATATAGGGTGATATCGTTCGTAGTATAAATCGGATTACGCATTGTCTCAGAAAGCCTTGCAGTATTCCATAATTTTCCTCGTTGGTTGATATTTTTTCCTTGCTCTACCAACTTTCTTAGCACATCTCCCAATGTGGCAGAAGGTTTTGAATACAAAGTATAAATCAAGCGGATGTCCTCAGCCTCTTCTGGCACCTGTACATACATAGAAGTTTTAATACCATCGACATTTATGTTTTGTTTAGTATACCCATATGGTAGCTTCCCACCCATGTAGAAACCTCTTTTACTTCGGCTCGCATATGCATCAATTACTCTCTGTTGTATAGTTTCACGCTCAAGTTGAGCGAAAACAATACAAATGTTAAGCATAGCTCGACCCATTGGACTTGATGTATCAAAGTGTTCCGTAGCAGACACAAAATCAACATTGTATTTTTGGAACAAATCCATAAGCCTCGAAAAATCAAGTACTGATCGGCTTACCCTATCAAGTTTATAAACAATAACCTTACTGATTATACCTGTCTCAATATCATTTATCATCCTTTTAAAATCGGGACGTTCCGTATTTTTTCCACTATATCCGTTATCTGAATAAACTAAGCAATCCTCACCTCTTGCTTCGTATTTGCACATTTCAATTTGTGATTCAATAGAAATGCTGTCTTCCCTAAATACTGACTTACGTGCGTATATAGCTATTTTTTTACTTATAATTATCAACCCTTTCAATTTCTGTATTCGTACAAAAATTAAATTGTTGATAATGATCCATAATATGATTATAAATCATTATCAACTTTAATTCAAGTATTTATTTCCTCTTTATTAAAATATTTGCTAAAAATCTCGAAAAGTTTTAATTGAATGGACTCCCTTTCTTCCTCCGATATTTCACACTCAGTTTCAACTATATTAGTCATCAAAATAACACCCCCCAATTCAGCTTATGTTGATATGATATAAAATACGACATTTAATTATTTAGAATTTGATTTATCTTAGCAGCAGAGTATATACTATTACTATTTTCAATCACATAATCACACAAATCTTTACTTTTATTAAAACTCTTTTCATCAAATTTTATTCTTGCTTCAATTTGTTCTTCGGAATCGCCCCTTTGCCTCATTCGTTTTATTCGTTCTGATTTTGGTACGTTAATATAAAATACAACAAAAGGAATGTTTGAGTGTTCTTTTAAATATTTTATACCTTCTACATCTATTATATAAACATCTGAATCTTTGAGTTGTTGTTCCGTAGCAAAATAGTGATTTCCGTTATAATATGTATAAGCAATAATGTTATCTTCTATTTTATAATGATAGTACTCATCCTCTGTTATAAATGTATGAGTATTTTCTTCCGGGAATCTTCTTGGTCTTGTTGTATAAGATAATAGAGGAACATATCCGTATAGACTTGATAAATAATCTTGTATAGTATTTTTACCTGAACCCGATTCTCCAACTAATAATATTTTAGGTATTATTTTTTTATTCATTTTACACTCCATTACTTTATATGTCTGATAAACAAATATCTAAGCAATCTGCTTTTTCTCGAATGCTCAAATCATCAAAACACTCTTTTAAATATTTTTCTGCACAATCTTTACAATAATCTTCACCATCTATTTCATACTCAGCTTCTTCTCCACAAACATCACAGTTTACTACTTCCACCTCGTAGTAAGGACAAGACCTACCCAAACATGGAAGTTGACAACTAACACAGTTACTTTCTAATTTTCTACTCATTTAATAATGCTCCTTTAATTTAAATAGTTTTAAGATTAAAAATTTAAAATTCTTTCTTTAGCTATATGATAATATTTTTTATCAATCTCAATGCCAATAAAACGTCTATGTAATTGCTTGCACGCAATTCCTGTACTTCCGATTCCCATAAATGGATCAATAACAATATCATTTACTTTTGACGAATTTGCAATAAGTATTTTCATAAGTTCAATCGGTTTTTCAGTATCATGTAAATTTTTCCCATCTATACCCTTTGTTTTAATATTTTTTAACCGATAATATATCACTTGTGCCACAATGATTTATTTTTTTCCTTTTCCCTTACGAAAAAATAAAATATATTCAAATTGAGACATATAATATTGACCCATTATTTTATTTCCCTTATCCCATATCAGGGACTTAATAAAATGAAACCCAACATCCATAAAAGTATTAAGCATATGTAGTAGATTTACATGATTGGTCATTACATAACAATGACTGCCATCTTTTAAAATTCTATAAAATTCCGGTGCATATTTTTCGCAGTCTATATCATTATAAGTAAAAACTTGACCTTTATTAAAAATGTCCTTTTGTAGCATACCGCCACTGTTACCCGCTTTTCCTCTACGTGTTGTTTGATATGGAGGATCTGTAACAATTAAGTCTATAGATTCATCAGGGATAGTCTTAATAATTTTTACACAATCTGTTAATAATAGTCTGTATCCTGTGCTTAATTCTTCAAGGTTTATTATTTTATTTTCTGTCATTTTATGCCTTTCTCTTT
>CANQLX010000080.1 GCA_947624835.1 uncultured Clostridia bacterium | reverse complement strand
AGGTAAATGCCGATTTACTAAAACGCATATTTCAGAACTATCCGATATATATTGTAATAATGCTTTTAATTTTACGATGTATAAGAGGAGAGTGAAGCTATGGAATGGCACAGCCTTGACTGTAGAACAACAGTCGATAAGCTGAAATCGGATATAAAAAACGGCTTGTCTAAAACACAGGCTAAAGCACGTCTTGAAAAATACGGAAAAAATGCTTTGTCAGGCGGTAAAAAACAAAGCATACTCGTAAAATTCCTGTTGCAGTTTTCTGATTATATGGTTCTTATACTTCTTGTCGCTGCAGGGATATCATTCGGTGTTGCTATTTTCAGTGATGACGGAGATTTCATAGATCCGATAATGATACTTATAATAGTAATACTCAATGCCGTTATAGGAACAGTGCAGGAGTGCCGTGCGGAAAAAGCTATCGAAGCACTAAAGAAACTTTCCGCACCCCATGCAAATGTACTTAGGGACGGTAAACCTGTTTCGATACCCTCAGAAGAAGTTGCTGTCGGCGATATTTTTATTTTTGAAGCCGGTGATTTTGTATGTGCCGATGCAAGAATACTTGAGGCTGTCGCTGTAAAGGCAGAGGAATCTTCACTTACGGGCGAATCCGTTCCCTCCGACAAACAGGCGGATACGGTTCTCCCCGAAAAAACTCCTCCTGCCGACAGATCCAATATGCTCTTTTCCTCAACCTATATAACCTCCGGTCATGGTAAGGCAATAGTAACGCAAACAGGTATGAATACACAGGTAGGAAAAATAGCGGCTATGCTTGATCAAGGTGAAAGTCCCGATACACCTATTCAAAAGAGCCTTGCAAAAACAGGAAAAATGCTCGGAATATGTGCAATAATCATATGTGCATTTATTTTTGTTCTGGGACTTTTTCAAAAAATTCCGCCTCTTGATATGTTTATGATATCAATAAGTCTTGCCGTTGCCGCAATACCGGAGGGACTTCCGGCAATAGTGACAATAGTCCTCGCCCTCGGAGTACGCAAACTTGCAAACCACAGAGCAATAGTTAGAAAACTCCCCGCCGTAGAAACACTCGGAAGTGCAAATGTTATATGCTCCGATAAAACCGGTACGCTTACACAAAATAAAATGACAGTGGAGGCACTGTCTGGAATAGACGGAACAATAAACACTCACAGTACAGACGGAACATTACTCCTTACCCTTGTGACACTATGTAATAACAGCATACTTAAAAAAACAGCCGGTATATATAAAGCAAGCGGTGACCCCACAGAGGCCGCACTTGTAAACGCTGCCGCAAATGCAGGAATTATAAAAGACGACCTTGACAAAAAATATGTGAGGATAAAAGAATTACCGTTTGACTCAAAGAAAAAAAGAATGGTAACGGTACACAGACTCCCTACCGGCGGATACAGAACAATAATTAAAGGCGCACCCGATATCCTTATCGGTTTATGTTCATCTGTCTACCGTTCAGGCAGCGACTCAACCATGACACAAGGTAAAAAAGCACGGCTTCTTGCAGAAAATAATAAACTTGCCTCTCAAGCCATGCGTGTTATAGCTGCCGCATATAAGGACACACCCACAGAGCCGAAGGAAAATGAGCTTGAAAACGGGCTTATATTCTGCGGATTTATCGGAATGACAGATCCCCCACGACCACAGGCATACGGTGCAGTAGCTCAATGCCATAAGGCAGGGATTAAAACTGTTATGATAACCGGCGATCACATCACAACCGCAAAGGCTGTTGCCGAAAAATTGGGTATATTTAAAAAGGGTGATAAAACCGCAACAGGTGCGGAGCTTGACGCAATTCCACAAGGTGAACTTGAAAAAAACATTTTTCAATATTCGGTATTTGCTCGTGTTTCACCGGAACATAAGGTGCGAATTGTAAAAGCCTTTCAAAGCTGCGGTGCAATAGTTGCTATGACCGGTGACGGAGTAAATGATGCCCCCGCACTTAAATGTGCGGATATAGGCTGTGCAATGGGACTGAGTGGTACTGATGTGGCAAAAAGTGCGGCTGATATGATTTTAACGGACGATAATTTTGCAACAATAGTTGATGCTGTTGAACAGGGGCGTGGAATATTTGATAATATCAGAAAAACCATTCATTTTCTGCTTTCAAGTAATATCGGAGAAATATTGACCGTACTTTGTGCCTTTCTTATGCGGCTTCCGTCACCGCTGTTGGCAATTCAGCTTTTATGGGTAAATCTTGTAACGGACTCTCTCCCTGCACTGGCACTCGGCTCAGAACCGGCAAAAGAGGATCTCATGGAAAGAAAACCCGAAAATTCATCAAAAGGTGTTTTCACAAAGAGCTCTGTACGTTCAATAATAATTGAGGGCTGCTTTATCGGTACACTTGCATTTCTTGCCTATACAATAGGCAGAGTATTTTTTGACGGTTACGGCGATCCGATAACAGGTAGAACAATGACATTCGCAGTATTAAGTCTTAGTCAGCTTGTTCATTCATTTAATTTGCGTAGCGAAAAATCTCTCTTTAAAACAGGATTTTTCGGCAATCCTAAGCTTATCGGTGCGTTTATTATAGGTGCAATTATGCAGATATCTGTTATTTCAGTACCATTCCTCTCAACAATTTTTAAAACCGTTTCACTTAATGTAACAGGTTGGCTTATCGTAGCCGGATTATCCCTTGCACCATTGCTCGTTGTGGAAACGGAAAAGTTTTTTGACAGGGACAAAAACTGAATATGTAAGATTAGTGTCATTGATTTTTAAGTGTTACAGGTAAAAATATATAAAACGTATTACGGCTGATTGTAAAAATATAAAAAATAGTGTATAATACCTCCATAGATACTTTTCTGTGGAGGTAATTTTTATGAAGGACGGATTTTTGCGTATAGCCTGTGTTTCACCTGAAATTAAAGTGGCTGATTGTATGCATAATGCCGAAGTTATAAGTTCTCAGGCGAAGGAGGCTGCCAAAAACGGAGCCTCACTTGTTGTTTTTCCTGAGCTGTGTATAACCGGATATACCTGTTCGGATTTGTTTCTGCATAATTCACTTCTTAATGCGGCGGAAAAGGCTCTTGGATATATTATTGAGCAGACAAAAAAGCTTAATGCAATTATTCTTGTCGGACTGCCTGTCCGTGCAGCCTCGGCACTGTACAACTGTGCGGCTGTTATATTTAAGGGAGAAATTTTAGGTCTTGTGCCAAAGAGAAATATTCCGAATTATTCCGAATTTTATGAACTAAGACACTTTACTCCGTTTGAACATGAAGCATCCCAAATAATTTCGATTTGCGGACAAGATGTAGAGCTTGATGCCGATAATATATTTTTTTGTGAGTCAATGCCGGAATTTAGGCTCGGAGTGGAAATATGTGAGGATCTGTGGACTGCCGAACCGCCCTCGGGAAAGCTTGCATTGGGAGGTGCAACAGTTATTGCCAATCTTTCGGCAAGTGATGAGGTTATAGGCAAGGCGGATTACAGACGTATGCTTGTGAAATCACAATCCGCAAGACTTCTTTCTGTCTATGCCTATGCAAGTGCGGGAATCGGGGAAAGCACAACGGATCTTGTATTTTCGGGACATAATCTTATCTGTGAAAACGGAACAATTTTAGCCGAATCGAAACGTTTCAGACCTGAAATAACCTATGCTGATGTTGATTTACAGAAAATGAAAAATGAAAGAGCAAGGTCTAATACATTTGTCGGAAACGTTGAGTTATGTCCTGTTTTGTTCGATATGCCTGTTAAAAAGCTTAATCTTAACAGGTATATAAGCAGAACTCCATTTGTACCCGAAAATAAAATAAATCTTGAACAGAGATGCGAGGAAATTCTTACAATTCAGTCTACAGGACTTGCAGCAAGAATTAAGCATACAAATGCGAAAAGCGTTGTTATCGGACTTTCGGGCGGACTTGATTCCACTCTCGCACTTATTGTTGCGGTTCATGCTATGGATATGCTCGGACGTGATAGAAATGACATAATTGCTGTAACAATGCCGTGCTTCGGGACGACAAAGCGCACAAAGAGCAATGCCGAAATACTTGCCGAAAGCTATGGTGTTAGCTTTAAGGATATTGATATATCAAAATCTGTTACTCAGCATTTTGAGGATATAGGACAAAGCACGGATAAGCTTGATGTTACGTTTGAAAACGGTCAGGCACGTGAGCGGACGCAGGTACTTATGGATATAGCAAATAAAACAGGAGGTTTTGTTATCGGCACAGGAGATCTTTCGGAGCTTGCTCTCGGCTGGGCAACATATAACGGCGATCATATGTCTATGTATGCCGTAAATGCTTCGATTCCGAAAACACTTGTACGTCACCTTACATCGTATGAGGCGGAACATACAGAGGGAAAGCTGAGAGAGGCACTACTTGATATACTCGATACACCTGTAAGTCCCGAACTTCTACCCCCAAAAGACGGAGAAATAGCGCAAAAAACAGAAGATCTGGTCGGCCCCTATGAGCTGCACGACTTCTTCTTGTATTACTTTGTTCGTTTAGGATTTACTGCCGAAAAAATCTACAGACTTGCAAAAATAGCTTTCGACGGTGTTTATGATGATGCAACCATTAAAAAGTGGCTCAATACATTTATACGTCGTTTTTTTGCTCAGCAGTTTAAGCGTTCATGCTTGCCGGACGGTCCTAAGGTCGGTACGGTAACGCTTTCACCGAGGGGTGACTGGCGTATGCCGAGCGATGCGGTAAGCACTGAGTTTTTACTTAAAGAATAACATTAAAGAAAGGATATTGAAAAATGGATATAAGAGAAAAATCATTACAAAAACATTACGAATGGCAGGGAAAGATAGAGGTAGTTTCCCGTACGCCTATAACAAATTCCGAGGAGCTGTCACTTGCATATACTCCGGGAGTCGCAGAGCCGTGCCTTGAAATACAAAAGGATTATGATAAGTCATTTAAGCTGACTCGCAGGAGCAATCTTGTTGCGGTTATAACGGACGGTACGGCTGTACTCGGACTTGGCGATATAGGGCCGGAGGCGGGTATGCCCGTTATGGAGGGAAAATGTGCATTATTCAAGGAATTTGCAGATGTAGATGCTTTTCCGATTTGCATACGCTCAAAGGACGTTGACGAGATTGTACGCACAATATACCTGATTTCGGGAAGCTTTGGAGGTATAAATCTTGAGGATATTGCTGCACCGAGGTGCTTTGAGATAGAGAGAAAACTGAAGGAAATATGTGATATACCCGTATTCCATGACGATCAACACGGCACGGCTGTTGTTGTATCCGCTGCGCTTATTAATGCTCTTAAGGTTGTAAATAAAAAAATAGATGATATCAGGGTGGTTATAAACGGGGCAGGCTCGGCAGGTATTGCAATATCAAAACTTATTCTTAAACTCGGAGTAAAAAATCTTATGCTTTGTGACCGTATGGGAATTATACGTGAGGGCGACGAAAGTCTTAATTCGGCACAGGCAGAAATGTCAAGGCTTACAAACCGTGAAATGCTCAGCGGAAGCCTTGCCGATGCGATGAGAGGTGCAGATGTATTTATAGGTGTGTCAGCTCCCGGTATCGTAAGCGAGGAAATGGTTAAATCTATGAATAAAGATGCCGTTGTATTTTCTATGGCTAATCCTACGCCCGAAATAATGCCGGATCTTGCAAAGGCAGCAGGTGCGAGGGTTGTAGGAACAGGACGTTCGGATTTCCCGAATCAGATAAACAATGTACTATGTTTTCCCGGAATATTCAGAGGAGCACTTGATTGTCGTGCAAAAGAGATAAATGAGGAAATGAAAGTTGCTGCGGCTTATGCGATTGCATCCATTGTATCTGATGATGAACTTAATGACGAATATATATTGCCCTATGCATTTGACAAGAGAATAGGTCAGGCAGTAGCAAAGGCCGTTATAGAGGCAGCAAAGGAAACGGGTGCGGCAAGAATCTGATATTGCTTATTATAGCGTGGTGCATGACCTTAAGAAAGGGATATAATAATGAAAAACTTAATTTCAATATTTAATGACACGGAAAGGCTTTGCAAAACAGACCACGAGCTTATAGAAGCTATTGAGAATACTATAAAAAATCAATATCTTGTAATAAGTGACAGTGATATAAAACTGTGCGGGGATAAGCACCGCTTTGACACACCGGCGGAGATCACAGTATCACAAAAACGCAGCTTTGAAGCCGCAAGCGGATATAAAGGTGAGCGTGTATGCGTCCTGAATTTTGCCTCGGCTACTCATGTTGGCGGAGGAGTAAGAACAGGGGCATCTGCACAAGAGGAATGTCTTTGTCGTTGCAGTACGTTATATTTTGCACTTGATGATAAAAATATATCCGATAATTTTCACGCACGTCACCGCAGGCTTATAAGAGAGGGGAAAATGAATTCTACCTATAATGACGATAGCGTATTTTCTCCTGATATTGTTGTAATAAAATCAGATACAAAATATCCCGAACCGCTGCCGGAAAATGAAAGGTATAGGGTAGATGTTATAACCTGTGCTGCTCCTAATCTTAATGTGCTTTACGGTAAGGGCTTTATCGGAAGGGATGCTGTAAAGGAACTACATATATTAAGAGCAAAGAGAATACTGAATATAGCAAAAAGTGAAAATGAGGATGTTCTTATTCTCGGTGCATTCGGCTGCGGTGCTTTCCGCAATCCTCCCGAGGTTGTGGCACAGGCGTGGGCAGAGGTCGTAAAAAATTATATTTATGATTTCAGGGCAATAGAATTTGCCGTATACTGTCCGCCGGACAGACCGTCAAAAAATTATATGGCGTTTCTCGATACAATGCAAAAATTTTTTTGATCATGGTTTATTATCTTTACCGCTGTTTTTAGCAAATAATTCCCTTATTCCCATTATCAAAAGCAATCCTCCGAAAAGTTTTGAAAGTACAGACCCGTCAAGATTTTGCGATATCATTGAGCCTGCTATTGTACCCAATATTCCGAGCAGTGCAAAGGGTATAGCTGTTTTCCATTTTATAAGGTGCTTTTTTGTGTATATCAGTACGGCAATTATTGCAGTGGGTATGAAAAAAATAAGATTTATTCCCTGTGCTGTCTGCTGTGCGACATTCATAAACAGGGTAAGGCATATTATGAGCACTCCTCCGCCGCCCATGCCCATTGCTCCGAGAACACCGGACAAAATGCCTGCTGCGGCACACCATAGCGTATTCATCGCATTATAAGGCGTATTCCTGCCCAAAGCATGAAAATAGCAAATATTTTCCTAAGTGCCTTGCCGCTCAGTTTTTTAAGTATAAATGTACCGATAACCGAGCCGATTATTCCCCATATAAGGTATGGCAGTGCATCGAATATTGTAACTGCCCCTCTTTGAATGTAAAACAAGGCACTGACTGCACATATCGGAAGTATTACAGATACCGAGGTTGCGTGTGCCTCCTTTGCAGACATACGGGTACGCAGTGCGGGTACGGCAACCATACCCCCGCCCGCACCTAAAAGTCCGTTAAGAATGCCTACTACCGCACCCCACAAGTAAAAAAGTTTATTTTTCATAATTATTACTCCAAGCACCGTTTTAGTTATTTTTTTCAAAACGGTGCTAAATTATTTATGTAACAAACAATAATTTTATTGTTTATTTTATAATTTTTTAAATACATAATTTAAGAATACAATTATCTATTTAAAAAACTATAAAATTATATATCCATAAAATAAGAAATCAATATTACCGAAATTCAAAATCACTGAAATAAAATACCGATAACAAGCGGTTTTTACTTAAATAAACAATCCGGATTCACTCATAGGATTAATTATTTCCTATTGTTGGGTAACTATAAAAATAATATAATCCAATATGAAGAATAAAATAATTCACTGATATTTTATAAATAATATTCTTAATTTTGGTTTTGAAATTACGATTATAGCTAAGATTTAGTAACACTTCGGTAACGCAATTTATAAATTTATACAAAATTAATACTTCCTATTTCTCGAAATAATATTTGCTGATTTTACAAAAAGTGAAAATATACAAAAAGATAATCAAAATTGTTGTAAATTTACAAATAGGCTACAACATTAAACATAAAAACAAAAAATAAGTGATATTATTCTTGACATTCAGATAAAGATGTATTATAAATAATGTGGTTGG
>CANQLX010000079.1 GCA_947624835.1 uncultured Clostridia bacterium | reverse complement strand
TCCTCACTTGACTCCTGACTGGGTTCCTCACTTGACTCCTGACTGGGTTCCTCACTTGACTCCTGACTGGGTTCCTCGCTTGACTCCTGACTGGGTTCCTCGCTTGGCTCCTCACTCGGTTCATCTGCAGTTACACTTACAGTACATACATTACTTTTTGATTCTGCACTTGTAGCACCAAAGAAAGTAGTAACCGTCAATGAATATTCGCCTGCATCGTCTTCTGTTGTATTATCAATTTTCAGATCCTTGCCTGTCTGACCTACAACAGCAACACCATCCTTATACCACTGATAAGTCTGTTCACCATCGCTTACAGTAGGTTCAATAACAAGCTCGGTTCCCATCTGAACTGCTTTAGTTTCGGGAATACTTACATCTGCGGGGGTTGCCTCTGCAACAACAGCCTTCTCGCCGTTTTGTTCTTCCTTTTCTATAACGGATTCAGCAGCAAATTTAACATCAATTATACCGGTTGCGTCTTCGAGGTCGGAATACTTAACGTCAAAGGTCATCGTATTTTTATTGCCTATTTCAAGATATTTTCCTGAGTATGCAATCGAGTCAATGGCATATCCATTGTCAGCAGTAACAGTGACGGTTCTTGTATCGCCCTCTTCCAAAGCGTCTGTACTGTCTATACCTGTAACCTGACCGCCCTCGGTAGTTGAGAGAATAACCGTTCTATCTGTTGTTACCTCTGTTCCGTCATCCGCAACAGCAGCAATTACAAACGGGCTGAACGAGGTGCAATATACAAGAAGTCCATACTTGGTGATAATGCAGGGTATTTCTTCAACACTTATAATCTTGCCCGTTCCGTCCTTTGAAAAGTGGTAAGCCTTGAAAGTAACACCCTCATCTTCGGGACCGTAGCCTTCAGGGAAACCAAGGCTGATTCTTACAGCCTCACCTGTATTAATTACTTGTTTTTTGCATACTGTAAGGTTAATGTTATAAGTTTCTGTCTTAAGGAGTTTATCCGCATCAATATCGGCGGAATCTTCTATTGCATTATCAATGTCCTTCTGCTCCGGTCCGGTCGGAGAGGTGACAACAAGTGCCATGCGATGCTTGAGAGCATCGGCAATGCCTTGACCGTCATCTGTTTTCCAATTTTGAGTGTCTATATCAAGATTTTCCATCAAAGTAGGCTGGCCGAATACATTCCAATTAAAGCCCTGACTTCTGTATGCACACACGGCACACGGATGTGAGCATACATATTCTGCTTTGAGGGGTTCCTTGCCGCTCTTATCGCCTACAAGACCCTTAATGCCAAACTCATAAAGTACACTGTCATCCTCCCACATTTCACTTGGTGTGAAATCAAAGGTTATTGTACTTTCGCCGTCCCATTCAAAGTTTTCAATCTTACTGTATCTGATACCGGATTCATTGTGGACACGGACTCCGTTTTCATATTGCAGACAATCTACATCAAGACCAACCTCTTCTGTTCCTGTTGGGACGAGGACATCATCATAAACTAACTCTACATGGTATGCACCGGAACCAATCGTAAGACGACCTGTTTGGCTTGGTGATGATCTCTTAATGTATGGGGGAGCAACATATGTTCCCGAAGGATTATGGAGCATACCTGTGGTTGCTTCCATAAGAATAGGATCTCCGTGATATGTGTAATCGGTGATTTCATAAGGACCAAACATTGTCTTGCCGGGGGCAAGCGTAGTGACACCGAATTCAATATACTCGACCTGTGGGAGATTCATATAAAGCTCTGTTTCGGAGTCATAGAAATCCGGGTTGCCCGGATAGGGTTCGGGATCGGTATAGTACCAGTCAGTCGTTTCCCATTCGTTGGTATCCTTATCTACGGAATAGTAACGGCAGAGTATGTAGTATCCCTCATTTTTAGCCTCATTATAGCCCATGCCCCTAAAGCTGATCCAATATTCACCGGCCTTTTCGCCGTCGCTGTTTATGCCATTGGGATTATAGCGGACATCAAGACCATTGGTGTAGCTTGTGCGTTCTACACCATAGTTATCGATCTCAAGAACCGGATATTGGAACTGATAGTTTGCTTCAGAAAGAATACCCGATGAAATATGGTGTACGCTCATAGTAGTTTCGCCTACCATAAGGTATTCCTGATTTTCATAGCCGTCTACACCATGAGTATCATATTTGCTGTTGATCGGATCGTCCATAGTAGCATCTACGGCATACCACTTGCCGTCAATTTGAACATAATCCCAAATATGAAGTTCGGTTACATTTTCGTTGTGACGATAAACACCCTGTACCATAACACAGGGAATATCAAGCTGATCCATTATCGACTTGAATGCTCTTGTATAGGACTCACACACGCCCTCCTGCTTCACAAGACAACCGTAGGATGTACGGATGAAGCCGATATTTTCCGGATCGCATACATCCTCAAGACGATATGAGGTGTGATTTGTAAGATAATCATGTACAAATTCCACCTGCTTTGCAGCAAGGTTTTCATCCGCCTCGGCGGTGACTTCCTTTGCCTTTCCTACAACATCTGCAAGAGCATCCTCATACGCATTGACAGCAGCATTTACTTCATCCTCATTTTTGAAACCCTGAGTGTAGTAGTTGTCATATCTTCCCGTACCGAGATAGAGATGATAACCCTCACTGCCGGAGGTTACACGGAATGAGAGGTTTGAAAAATCAACATAGAATACATCGGGATGATCAAAATAGAAAGCATCTCTTGCTGCACCGTATACGTTCAGGAGATTGGATCTCCCCTCCATATATCCCTGTATCTGCTCCTGGGATAGGAGATTCTCCGACATATCAAAATCACCTTTGCCGCTTTTGAAAATGCCGCCGCTGTACATGGTTTCCATTGCATCATAAAATACTTTGGATTCTTCTGTAAGCTGATTGTAAAAATATTTTCCCCCTACATTCTCAGCGGCTTTAGCACTGATCTGTTCGGAGTAAAGGCTCGGTATTGCCGTAAAGCAGGAAATTGTCAGCAATACCGAAAGAGAAAATGCAAGAATTTTTTTCATTTTCATATTGTTTCCTCCATTTTTATTTTAAAATAATAATACACTATGTTGTAGTAAAAGTCAAGTAAACTATAGTGTTGATTTGTGTGATACATATGTTCGTGAACCTGCGCCGTAGAGTCGGGAGGTCATAATTACAGAGCCGTAATTTTTGTACTAATACGACATATATAAGCATATTAATAAGCAGAATAATAAATCCGGAGGCGGCTATGAAAATTAAAAAAATATTAGCAGTATTTTCAGTAATTTTGTTGTTGGCTCTTTCTGTTCCCATACCGGTATCGGCAATATCCGACAAGGATATAACCGCTCCTGCGGCAGTATTGATGGATGCTGAAACGGGTGAGGTATTATATCGGAAAAATCCGCATGAAAAGCGTGCATGTGCATCGATAACAAAAGTAATGACGCTTGATCTTGTAATGGAGGCACTTGACAGCGGAAAGATAAAGTGGACGGATACCGTAACGGCTTCGGAGCATGCATCATCGATGGGAGGCTCGGATATATGGCTTGAGCCGGGAGAAACAATGACGGTTGATGAAATGGTAAAGGCCACAATAGTTGCAAGTGCAAATGATGCAGCAGTTGCACTTGCGGAGCATATATGCGGCTCTGAGGACGAATTTGTTTCAATGATGAATAAGAAAGCAAAGGAACTGGGAATGAAGGATACGGTTTTTAAAAACTGCAACGGTCTTGATGAGGATGGTCATATCACAAGTGCTTATGACGTTGCACTCATGTCAAAGGATCTTATAAGGCATAAATCCATTTTTAAATACAGTGGGATATGGATGGATACACTCCGTGACGGAAAGACTCAGCTTGTGAATACAAATAAGCTGTTAAAGACATACAATGGTATAACAGGTCTTAAGACGGGAACTACTTCACAGGCGGGAAGCTGCATATCCGCAACTGCCGAAAGAGACGGTCTGAGTCTTATAGCAGTAGTTCTGGGAAGTAAGAGCGGAAAGGAGAGGTTCAAGGATGCGGCAGCCCTTTTGGATTACGGCTTTGCAAATTATGCAATGTACACCCCAAAGACACCAGACGATGCCTTCAAAAATATCTCCGTGACAAATGGTATGTATGACAGTGTAAAGACAGAGGTTGAAATTGATGGGGCATTTTTAATAAAAAAGGGGGGTGATAAGGATATCACATACAGTATATCACTTCCCGAAAGCATACAGGCACCTGTCAGAAAGGGAGATAAAGTAGGTAAAATAATATATAAGAGAAGCGGAGAACGTATAGCGGAATATCCGATAACTGCTGCTGCACAGGTTGATGAAATAAGCTTTTGGCAAATTTTCGGTCTGATTTTCGGGAAAATCATAAAGTAGAAGGTCAGTTCCTTACAAACAGACAAGGGTCGCCCCATGAAAGGGCAACCCTTGTTTATATTAATCTATGACCCCAAATTACAGATTTAACCGACGTTGGCACAAATATGAAATATTCTCCGAAATTCCGTTTTTCACCGGTCTACTCCGTAACGGCGGAACTGTCAGCACCATAAGTATATTTGAGCTTATAGAGCTTGAATCCCTCTGTAAAGAGTATATTTGCATCGTTGTATTTTTTTGAAAGCGTTTCTCCGAACATAATTACAGCAATGAAGGTATGACCGTCCATTTCTGCCGATGCAACAACAGACGTACCTGCTTCGTCAGTAAATCCGGTTTTTATGCCGGTGCAGTACTTGGAGTAGTTTTCATCATCGCTTTGGAGCATGGCATTTGAATTATACCAGTGCATGGATGTAGGCAGACCTGTTTGACCGCCGTCAGCATCATCATCGCTGTCGGTTGTTTCGGATGTACCTGAGCTTTGTGAACTGCTGTCCTGTATAAGCTCCCATTCTGCCTCCGCCTTTCCGCAGGAGGCCTTGATTATCGGTATCGTTTCTGCATAGGCTGCGATTTTTGCAAGGTCTGCTGCTGTAGTATAGTGGTCGTCGTCATGCCAACCGTCAGGGGTAACATAGTGCGTACCGCTACAGCCTAACTGCTTTGCCGCATCATTTACAAGCTCCATAAATACCTTGACTGCTTCCTCGTTGGAAAGCTTATCGTTTTTTGTGTATATTCTTGCTGCATTGACCGCAATAGTATATGCAGCATCGTTTCCTGAGGGTAGGAGAAGTGCATCAAGAAGGGCCTCATAGGTCATTTTCATACCTTCTTGAAGTCCGGCAGTGCTTGAATCCAAGCCGATAAGATTAATTTCATCACCAACGGTAATGACGGTATCCTTCGATATTATCTTGCTCGCTACAATAGCCGTAAGCATTTTTGTTGTGCTTGCGGGGTAGCATTTTCTGTTTGCATTTCTTTGGAATATAATCTTATCCGAGGTTGCATCATAAAGTACAACATATTTTGCCGTAACCGCCTGATCAAGCACACGGAGCAAGGACTCGCTGAATACTTTATTGTCATATGTGAACTTTCCCGTAGGCTCATAGGAAAGAGTATCATCCTCTTCGGAGCTTTCATCCTGTAGAATTGAAGCTCCGGATTCAGTATGTCCGACCTCGGACGTTTTTTTGCTGTCATCTGTTTCAACCTTTGAAGGGTTTAACAAACCGGACATAGCCGCCACAGCAACACTTCCACAAAGTAAGACGAAGATTGCTGCTATTATCCCGATTTTTTTAACACCGGATTTTTTCTTCGGAGGCTTTAATTGCTTTTTGCGGGAGAATGTTACCTCATTTTCCGTTGCATCTGATTTATTATAACTGCCTGAAATATCTACAAATTCACCTGATTTATCTTTTTTTTCCTGCATCACATTATATCCTTTCTGTTTACATTATACCATTACTGTAATATTATGCCATTATTTATAACCGTATGTCAATCGGAATAGTGTAACAATTTCCGGTGGATTTTATAAAACTAGATAGTTATTTTTTATACAAAGGCATCCTGTTTTGAACTTAAGCGGGGCTGTTAGCTATAAATCATAACTACTTTACATACATTTTTGGCAAAAAATAAATAAATTTTATTTAATTCCTTGCAAATTATATTGAAATATTGTAAAATAGATATAGAATTTTTGCAGGGGCAGATGCCTTTGTTATCAAGGAGGATTTTTATGGCTGTTACTTTGAGTGATAAGCACGTTAAACAATTTATCAGTGATGAGGAATATCAGGCTATAGCGCCGCAGATTTCCGCTGCACATGACCTTTTGCACAGCAAGACAGGTCTTGGCAATGATTTTACCGGTTGGGTTGATCTGCCTGTTGATTACGACAAAGAGGAATTTGAAAGGATCAAAAAGGCTGCTGAGAAAATAAAGGGTAATACGGATGTATTTGTGGTTATAGGTATAGGTGGTTCGTATCTGGGAGCCCGTGCAGCTATCGAATTTCTCAAATCCCCGAATTACAATGCACTTAAGAAGGATACTCCTGATATATATTTCACTGGCAATTCTATAAGCTCAACAGCACTCTCAGAGCTTCTGAGTATTTGTGAGGGTAAGGATATATCCATAAATATGATTTCAAAATCCGGAACCACAACCGAGCCTGCTATCGCCTTCCGTGTATTCAGAGAGCTTCTTGAAAAGAAATACGGCAAAGAGGGTGCAAAGGAAAGAATATTCTGCACTACTGATAAGGCTAAGGGAACACTCAAGCAGCTTGCAGATAAAGAGGGTTATGAAACCTTTGTTGTGCCGGACGATGTCGGAGGAAGGTACAGTGTCCTTACAGCTGTCGGACTTCTCCCTATTGCTGTTTCCGGTGCGGATATAAATGCACTTATGGGTGGTGCGGCAAAGGCTCGGGAAGAGCTTATGAGCACGGATATTGATAAAAATGACTGTTATAAATATGCGGCAATACGCAATCTCCTTTATCGTAAGGGAAAGAAGATAGAACTTCTTGTAAGCTATGAGCCGTCATTTACACTTATGAACGAATGGTGGAAGCAGCTTTTCGGTGAAAGTGAGGGTAAGGATCAAAAGGGACTTTTCCCGGCATCTGTCGTATTTTCCACTGACCTTCATTCAATGGGTCAGTTCATACAGGACGGAACAAGAACAATGTTTGAAACAGTTGTTCAGATAGAGAAGCCGAAGTATGAGATAACACTCGGAACAGATCCCGAAAATGTAGACGGGCTTAATTTCCTTTCAGGAAAGACGGTTGATTTTGTCAATAAGAAAGCGTTTGAGGGAACGGTTCTTGCACATACTGACGGAATGGTGCCGAATGTTGTACTTAATATGGAAGATACAAGCGAGGCTGAGCTTGGATATCTTATATATTTCTTTGAAAAAGCTTGTGCAATAAGCGGATATACACTCGGCATAAATCCGTTTAATCAGCCGGGAGTTGAGAGCTATAAGAAAAATATGTTTGCTCTTCTTGGAAAGCCCGGATATGAGGATCAGAAGGAAGCACTTGAGGCAAGACTTAAGTAATAAAAAAATTTCACATAACTTTAGCTTAAAATGGTTGACAGTTCGTCAGATTTAATATAATATATATATTAGCAAAAGTTTTTTTATGCAAAGGATAAGTCGCAGAGCGGCATAACTTTCAAGGAGGCAAAAATTATGGTTAAACTTATTGTCGGCAAAAAGGGTACCGGAAAAACCAAGAAGCTGATCAGTCTTGCGAATGAGGCTGTCGAAAGCTCAAACGGAAACGTAGTTGTTATTGAGAAAGGCTCAAAGCTTACTTACGATGTAACACACAAGGCACGTCTTATCGATACCGAGCATTATTCGATATCAGGTTATGATGCATTTTTCGGTTTCCTTAGCGGACTTTGTGCAGGAAATTATGATATGACAGATGTTCTTGTTGATTCAACCTTTAAAATCGGCGGACAGAATATGGACGAGTTTGCTGAGTTTGTAGAAAAAATCAATTCTCTTGCCGCAAAGACAGATACACAGTTTACATTCCTTGTATCTGCGGAGGAGAGTGAACTGCCGGGCAGCCTTGCTGCTATTTCGGAGAAAATCTGATAAGCCGATGGGTTGATTGCCTGCAGTGATGGGTGAATTTTTTGCGAAATATGTCTTTCGAGGAAGCTGACTTTCGGCTTCCTCTTGATTTTTTGGCTTTTTTCTAAAAAATATATTGACAAAGCGACTTAATGCAATTATAATAGTCTATGGTGTTTTATCATGCCGACTTTGTTGTTGTGATAATTCGGACTTTGTTGAGGTGAGCTTGTGATTCTTGAACTGAAAAGG
>CANQLX010000078.1 GCA_947624835.1 uncultured Clostridia bacterium | reverse complement strand
CTTATAGAATATGTACCGCTTCTGTTCGGAGTCCATTTCTTCGTTGCGTTTGTTGTGTAGCTCTGAAGTACGGTGTAGCTCGGATCGGAGCTTTGCTTTGCTTCAAACTTATAGGTGTAGGGGCTTGTTCCGCCGCTTGCTTTACCCGTCAGTGTAACGGAGTCGCCCTTGTTTATGGTTGTTGCACCTAATACCGAGTTATTTGTCAAGGTTGATGCAGCTGATACTGTAAGGGTAAGTGTCTTGGCTGCCGTTTTGTCTGTATTATCCTTTACGGTAATTCTTACAGAATATGTACCTGTTCGGCTTGGAGTCCACTTCTTGGTTGCGTTTGTTGTGTAGCTCTGAAGTACGGTGTAGCTCGGATCGGAGCTTTGCTTTGCTTCAAACTTATAGGTGTAGGGGCTTGTTCCGCCGCTTGCTTTACCCGTCAGTGTAACAGAGCCGCCCTTGGTTATGGTTGATGCACTTAATACCGAGTTGTTTGCCAAGGTTGATGCTGCTGATACTTTAAGGGTAAGTGTTTTAGCTGCCGTTTTGTCTGTATTATCCTTTACGGTAATTCTAATGGAATATGTACCTGTTCGGCTTGGAGTCCACTTCTTAGTTGAGTTTGTTGTGTAGCTTTGAAGTACGGTGTAGCTCGGGTCGGAGCTTTGCTTTGCTTCAAACTTATAGGTGTAGGGGCTTGTTCCGCCGCTTGCTTTACCCGTCAGTGTAACAGAACTGCCCAAAGTGATGTTCGCTGTACTTACGGTTGAATTATTAACAACAGGGGTGGTTGGCTCCACAGTGTACTGAAATCCGGCAGAGGTATAATATCCACGGTTTTTATACTCGAATCCACCGGCGTTTTGCGGCGGCACCTGATTTGAGCCGTCATTGAAAACAATCATCAAATTCGGGTTCGAGGTTGTATATTCGTAAATATATACCTTTCCGTCACCGGAATCCGTCATTTTCGAACCCGGCCAGCCCGCACCGACCATTGAATTGGTTGATGAATCATAAAGATAAATATTGATGGTATTTCCCCAGCTGTCAGGCTTTTCAAAATAAACACCGTTTTCAATAACTTTAACACTCTTAGGTGATACCGTTACGGAGCAGGTAGCCTTAATACCGTTTGAGGTTGTCGCCGTAATTGTTGCGGAGCCTGCGGAAATTGCCTTTACCGTTCCGTTACTCACGGTCGCAACTCCTGTATCGTCCGAACTCCAAGTTACGGATTTATCCGTAGCACTCTGCGGACTTACCGTTGCGGTAATATCCGCTGTATTTCCGATTTCAAGGTCAAGACTTGTCGGGCTGAGTGTTATACCGGTCGGCTTGACTATACTTGTATTTTCCTTGACCGTAACATTAACCTTTGCAGTTTTTCCGCTTTTGGTTTTTGCCGTTACAACAGCACTTCCTACGGAAACACCTGTAATTTTACCGCCGCTTACAGTTGCAACTGATTCATTGCTTGATGACCATGTAACTGACTTATATGTAGCATTCTTAGGCTGAACCGTAGCAGTGACTGTTGTTGACTGCCCCTCAAGTACCGTAACCTGTGTTTTGTCAAGTGTTACACCTGTATCCTCAACGATCTTGCCGGGGTCAACTTCAACAGGGCCTATCTTTTCAGCCGAACCGCCGTCTGTGAGGTAATCGCCGTTGGGGATAACTCTTCCGGGAGCAGGAGTCTTAGCTGTATCAAGAACATAAACCTTCATGTTACCCTTACCGGATACACTTGCACTGAGAGTACCATTTGTTACATTCTTTACATCTCCGGTTACAGCATCTACATATTTGCCATTAGGAATACCCGAGAAGGTTGCATTTCCTGATATTGCTACTAATGCAAAACTGTCTGTTGTGCTGTCTGTATATCTTCTCTTAAATGCCATATTGCCCGAACAGCCTTCCGTTGAATACTGACCCTTTCTGAGTGCCGGAACAGCCTGACGGATTCTGTTAAGACGCATGATATGCTGAGAAAGTGTTGAGTTAAGTGTGTTCTGTACCTCACCGCTTAAATTTCCGAATACGGTAAAGTCCGAGGTATCGACATTACCCTCGATATGGTCGCCGTAGTATGCACGTCCTGTTTCGCTGAGCTTAGCATTAGGTCCTACATCTATGGGCATACCTTTCTGGAACTCGATTTCACTTCCGTAATATATACATGGAATACCGCGGAACGTAAACATAAGTGAAAGGTTCTCTGCCCACGCATCAGTGCCGCCTGTATATCTTTGAGTCTGACATTCGTCGGGGCCGTAGTCGTGAGAATCAACATAAACGACATTCCAAGTTGAGTCATTGAAATATTTATCCTCTCCGAGGGCCGTATTGAAAGCACTGTTTGCATTCATAAAGCTCCAGTGCATCTGGAAATCTATAACATCCAATCCGGATTTTTCGGAGTAGTTGGGTGTATGATAATCATTTCCGTTAAGGAAAGCGTTTGTACTTGTAGGCTGATTTGATGTATTCATATTAGCTTCATAATGCTGCTCGACCAAAGCCTCGTTTGAAGCGGTATCATTGCTCCATTTGCTTGTCCAGCTTGAATCCGCCCATGTATAGAACGGGGTTGATATTGGAGGACAGTCACGGTACCATACATCATGACCCTTTGTGCAGACTTCACCGAACATATAGAACTTATCTCCGCCTGCTTTCTTGAATGCGGGTAGGAATGTGGAGTTGAAGGTAAGACGTGAAATATGCTTTGTCGTATCAACACGGAACGCATCAACACCCATGTTAATGTATTTTGTATAACAGTCAATAAGGTAGTTATAAACCTTGGGATTTTCCGTTTCAAGGTCAAAGCAGTCGTCTGCAATAGTTTTCCTTTGAGCCTCATAATTATCCCAGTCACCGCCACCACAGAATCCGTTATGGTGGTATATGTTTTCCGGATCAAGGGCCGCACCGCTCGGCATTACATAATTACTTCGACCACCGCCGTACACAGGGTTATCGATCTTGAGGAGATTTTTTTCGCCCCAGTTACAAGTGTGATTGAGGACAACATCCTGAATAACTTTCATACCCTTCGCATGGCAGGCATCAATCAGATCCTGATATGTTACACCGTTTGATTCATATCTTGTATCAACGGCACTAAAATCATATGCATGATATCCGTGATAATCATACCCGGAGTCGTTCTCAACTACAGGTGTTATCCATATTGCCGTGAAGCCAAGAGCTTTGATATAGTCAAGCTTATCAATAAGACCCTTGAAATCGCCTCTCCATGAGGGGTCGTTCTCCGGGTTTTTAGCTTTCTCGTCCTCTGAGGTTCTTGTGTTGTTACCGGGATCACCGTCATAGAAACGTGTTGTGATAAGGAAGTAAATAGATTCATCACGGAAATCGGTTCTTGAATTTGCAAAAATAACTCCTCTGTCCTCATTGCTCAGAATAGGGGTCGAAGCTGCCTTTGCTGTCAGGGAAAGCGCTGCTGTTTCGGTACAGCCGGCTGTGAGCAATGCAGCAAGAATAATTGCTGAAGTGCGTTTTGCGGTTTTTTTGAAGTTGTTTTTAAATCCGCTCATTTTAGTTGACCAGTCCTTTCATTTTTTATTTGTTGTTTTGTTCCGTATCGTAACAATAACTAAGACACAACACCTCCGTTTTATAGCTTAGACCTGCAAAAAACATAGTATCTGCGTGCTTTCTTCAATATCATTCTATATCAAGCAATCTTTTTTGTAAAGCAAAATTTTGTTCAAAATTTCGTAATAATTTTTCCTTCATTTAATTACATTGTATATTATAACTAAATATCAAAACAAAAAACCTGTAAAAAATTACAGGAATATATTTCACTTATATTCATATCTCACAAATTAATATAAATTTTATGTGCAATATAACGGGGATGCTTAATTTTTCTCAATGTTTTGCTATTTTATATGTACCTTGTCCATAGATGTCCAAAGCTATACATTGTTATGCGAACACAGCATTTACCGCAATATATCAATATATATGGCATTAATGATATATACGGAATAAGTTATATTTTATTTAAACAGGGGAAAATATTTGATAGTATATAGTTAGGGAGAAATTGAAAATTGTGCAAATTGTACAAAAATAATTATTGTAAAAATCTACAATGATTCGTATATAAATATATATATAATCAACAAAAATAATATTTTTTATTTAATTAATCAACAAAAAAACTAATTTTAATCATGTCAAATTAAACAATTTTTTTCATTTAAAAGAATAAAAAATATCTAAAAACTTGAAAAAGAGCATAATTGTGAATCTTGCAGCCTTTACAAAATTAAAATTCCGGTGATAAAATAAGGTTGAGCAAAAGACCGGGGTATAATGCTGTTGGGCGGATTCTCAAGTCGGAAAGCCGTTTCTGGCAGCATGAAGGGATTATGCTGCCGATCTTTTGGTGGAAATTTGTTCGTTACTAAAAATTAAAAAAGATTGGGAGAGTGATCATTGGTGAACAAAGAAACACAAACAAAACGTCACAGCTTTGGCTCCAGATTTACAAGTATCGCATTATCTGCAGCTATGCTTGTGACATCCTTCGCAGGGCTCGGTGCTTTAGCAGTGTCAACCCCTGCAATCGAAGCAAATGCGGCGACAACCTCTGCAATAGCCTCGGGTTCCGGTGACTACGGTTTAGCAGACAGTATCCCCGACGGTAATATTCTTCACTGTTTCACGTGGAAATACACCGATATTCAGGCTATGCTTCCGGAGATTGCAGAGGCAGGTTTCACAAGTATCCAAATTTCACCGCCGCAACCAACCGGTGGAACAGGTCCCTGGTGGTGGTTCTATCAGCCGCTCGGATTCTATGTAGGAACAAGTGCACTCGGTACGAAGCAGGAGCTTCAGTCGCTTGTTGATGAAGCAAAGAAGTACGGAATAAAGATGATTGCCGATATCGTTGCAAACCATCTTGCCGGCGATCATAGCAATATTCAGAGCGATCTCAGGGATTCACAGTATTGGCACGACAGTAGTATAGGTGATGCGGCTGACGGCGACCGTTATAAAACCACACACGGTAAAATCGGTATGCCCGACCTAAATACTGAAAATTCCTATGTTCAGCAATGTGTTAAAAAATATGTAGAAGAACTAAAAGGCATGGGATTTGAAGGTATCAGATGGGATGCTGCAAAGCACATCGGTCTTCCAAGCGAGGGCGACCAGTTTTGGCCGACAGTTACAAGCGTTTCCGGATTGTGGTACTACGGTGAAATTCTTAACAATCCGGGAGTAACCGGAGAACAGGGAAATAATATTCTCCGTGAATACTCCAAGTATATAGGTGTAACCGACAGCGTATACAGTGCTAACGTACGTAATTCATATAATCAAGGTACAGCACCGGACGGCTTCGGAAACTACTGCACGATAGGTCTTGCAAACGATAAACTTTTGTATTGGGCTGAGAGCCATGATACCTTTGCTAACGGCGATACATGGGATAAATCATGGAATATGGATCAGAATGTTATCGACCGTGCATATGCAATAGTAGCAAGCCGTAACGGAATACCCGCTCTATATTTCTCACGTCCGTCAACACATGACAAAGACAGCATAAAGATCGGTTCAAAGGGCAGTACACACTTTACAAGCACAGAGGTTGCAGAAGTAAACAAGTTCAAAAATGCGATGGTAGGTCAGAAAGACTACTATGTAAAGAGCAATAACTGCGGTGTTGTATGTCGTGAAAAGGGTGCGGTTATCTCAGCCGGCAGCGGCAGCAATATGGACGTCAGCGTAACAAACGGCGGCGGAACAACTGCTCCGGGTACGTATGTAGACCAGATTTCCGGCAGCACATGGACTGTCACAGCTACAACAATTTCCGGTCATATAGGCAGCTCCGGTATTGCTGTAATATACAATCCGAGTGACATTCCTGTTCCCGCTAAAGGCAGCGTATCGGCTACCCCCGCAACAGGAACAACCTTTACAGATACCCTCACTGTAACACTTAACTGCAACGGTGTTACAAATGCAAAATATTCAACCACCGAGGGTGCATCCGGTTCTTACAGCGATGGTCAGAAAATAACGGTCGGTGCTTCAACAGCGGCAGGCTCAAGCGTTACCGTTAATCTTTCCGGTACGAAACAGGACGGCTCACAGGTAACGGCTGAATATACGTACACAAAGAAAGATCCGAATGCGGTAACAAAGATATACTTCGACAACTCATCATACAACTGGAAAACTGTGTATGCTTACATTTATGTCGGAGAGGGAGACAGTGCTGTTTCAAATGCAAAGTGGCCCGGTGTCCAGATGTCCAAGGGCTCAAGCGGCTTCTATGAAATAGAAGTTCCCGAGAACCTTACAAACGGCAGAGTCATATTCACCGAAAGTAATGACGCTACAACAAACAGATACCCCGCCGACAAGGAGCCGGGACTTTCTATCGGCAATCAGTCAATGAAATTCGGTTCAGGTCATTCATGGGAAAAATATAGTGCTCCGGTTCCGGTGAAGGATCCTACCGTAACGGTAGATAAGGCTTCGGGCACGAAGTTTACAACAGAAACACTTGATATTACTCTTACACTTGCAAACGCAGTAAGCGGTACATATTCGGTAGATAACGGTCCAACAAAAACCTTTACGGGTTCTAAGAAGGTAACAATCGGTCAGGGCAAGATCGGTGACTCGACCGTTACTGTCAAGACGACTGCAAAAGGCTCTGACGGCACAACAAAGAGCTATACATTTACTTATGAGAAAGATTATGTTGTAAAAACAGCTTCAACAATAAGTATGGTAAATGCTCCTGCGATAAGCACAATAGCCGCTTCTTCCTCCTCAGCACTCGGCGGAAAATATGCAACAAACCCGAGCGGTAAAGTGGGAAGTAATAAGACTATAAGTTCTGCAAGTGACTGGACAAGTGCAGAAATCATCGCACAGGGTGTAGCAAATGATGACTCAAACGTATTCAAAGGTCCTCATGAATACCCGGTATATGACGAATATGCACTTTACAGTGCATGGGATGATACAAATCTTTATTTAGGTTGGCAGATTGTAAACGTAAGAGATGTTGTAGCACCCGACCAACGCGATGCAGGCACAAACGAAGCAAAACCCTATAATGCCTCTATTCCTCAGATGCTCGTATTCGACCTCGGAACAGGTAAGTACTCGGACGGTAAAATGGAGTCCTCGTCCACTGACAGCTATGTATGGGGTATAAAAGTCGGCTATGAAACCAACGTGGATGCAGTTGTGTGCTTCTCCTCGAAAATGGATGGTACTCCGGCACTGTTCACTACTAAAAACGATGGTACATTCTCCTACGGTAAGGAATACTGCCGTGACTTCAAATCCCTTGGCATAACGTACAAGTATGAGGACGGTCTGTTCGGCGGCATTTCCTCACTCACAGGTATCAAAAAGAATGCTTACACAGGCTACACGCCCGAAGAGGTATTCAGCAATTCATCTGAATGGGTTGATCTTCTTTCAGGTCACAACAAAGGACTTGATACATTCTATACTATAACTATTCCTCTTAGTGCACTCGGCATAACGAAGAGCCAGCTTGAGAACAAAGGTATAGGAGTTATGCATATCTCAACATTCGGCGAAAGCGGCATTACAAGTATCCCCATGGATCCTTCAATGCTTGATGTAGCAACAGAATCGTACTCACAAGACCCCTCTTCAACTCGTGAAAAGGAAGATTTCGATACTATCACCGTCCCCCTTGCAAGAATAGGCAAGAGCGGCGGAGTTATAGTTGACCCGGATCCCGGAGATGATACACCTCTTCAAGTGAACTTCGGTACAGACAGATCAGCTCCTCAGCTCACAACAACAGCTCTTACCCTTAAAGCTGTAGGATATGGCGGAACAGCTCCCTACACATATCAGTTCTCGGTTGACGGAAATGTTGTTAAGGCTTACAATTCAACCGCAACCTATTCATGGAAACCCGGAACATCAGGCAGTCACACTATCAAGTGTATCATAAAGGATTCCACAGGTAAAACAGCTACCGTTTCCAAAACCTTTACGGCTGAGGGTGATGATGTTGTAACGGATCTTGTTAATAACTCAACAGTTTCCGCAACATCAATAACACTCGGCAATTCCGTAACAATAAGCGGTAAGGCAAGCGGCGGAACAAGCCCCTACACCTATAAGTTTGAGGCAAAGCAAAGCTCCGATCCGAGCTACACCGTACTTCAGAGCTACACAACAAACGCAACTAAGAAGTGGACTCCAAGCAGAACAGGTACATATTCCATAAGAATTACTGTAAAGGACAAGACAGACAAAACGGTAGCTAAAACACTTACCCTTAAA
>CANQLX010000077.1 GCA_947624835.1 uncultured Clostridia bacterium | reverse complement strand
TTGAAAATACAGACAATATACAGGTCGGAGCAATACTCCGTATTCCGCCGAAAGACTATGTTCCCCCCGTTTCTTCAAAACCGTCGGAGCAAACGGACAACACCGAAAAAACGGAAAATTCCTCCGCAGAAGCTGAACCGTCAGCAGCTTTGACAGGATCGGACTCATCAAAAGAAGTACGATCCGAGAACGAAACAATAATAGAAAATTCGGACGGAACATCAGAAACAGATACCGCCTTGACCTCTGAAACAACGGAAACCTCCGAAGAAATATCAACGGCTGTGTCTGCCGATGAAGAACATAATCCCTTATCCGACAGCAATTCGGATTTTCAAAGCGAGATATCCCGAACACCGGATAATGAAACGGAGTGACATATAACAAATTGGATAATCTGCTGTTTTTTGTATTAGGATTTGTTGTAGGCGGATTCCTACTTTTGATAATTCTAAGCATATTGCAGAGCGGTCGTATTTCCCGATACGAACAAATAATTGACAGACTGCAAAAGCAAAATAAAAAGCTCAGACGAAAACTATCGGAAGAAACCTGCAAGAATTCGCCTGAAACCGAGCATTGTATTTTCTGCGGAGGGCTCATTTCCAGGAATGAGATTGTCTGTAACTCATGCCTGAAAAACAATCTGTAAAAATTATACCTATAATAAGGACATTTTTTAATCCACTGTGCCGCCCACACTTTTAACAAAAAGCGTGGGCGGTATAATTTTCTCGGAAACGGTCACAGAACCGAAGAAATATTATTTCTGCTTTTACTTAATCGTATACTTCACCCTTCATAAACAATTCGAGAAATTCTCCAAAACTTTCTCCCCGTCAGCAACCGGGTTATTTCGTCCTCATTAGCAATCTGTACCTCCTGTATAATAATATAAATGTACAACTACCTTAAGTACATTGTTTAAGGTAGTTGTACAAATAAACATTACATAAAAGAATCAAAAAGTAACAAGGATATCAACCCCTTGACCTCCATGCAGATATCGTAATCTGCAAATCATTATAGTCATAATCGTTGCTGTCCTCCGCAACCATAGCAATGGTTCTGCTTATCAATACTTCTTGTTCATTTTTAATATCCATAATTTCCATACGAGCATCAAGGCGTGTACTGTTAGGAACATCTATTGTCATTTTTGCACTGTCACTCTTAACAAAAAAAGTCTCTGTTATTATGGGCAGAACCTCAATACTTTGTCTCTTTTTGCAAAAATATGTTTCATCGCTGTCTGATATAGTAACGCCGATTTCAAAAGCCGCCTGAGTAGTCATGGCGACCGTAACAAAATAATTTTCAGGTATTCCTAATGGAACGGTTTTACTGGCACCATCAGCACAAATTGTAAATGATTTCATTTCTTCTGACTCCTTACATTCATAAAATATAATCTGCTTTCAGTATTATTATCTGAATCTGTTAATTTAACATTAATCGGAATCAATCCCCCGGAAAACTTCGCAGTACCGTCGATTAAACCATTTTTATAAAAATCCAGACCTATCGGCAGACCATCAGAACTCCACGTATATGGCGGAGTACCCCCTCTGCACCCAAACTGAAATCTGTATGGAATACCCACAACGGCATCATTGACAGAATCCGTTGTTATCTGTAAGTCTGACGGCTCCGGAAAATCAATCACTAACCGAAAATGCTTTCCGACAGATTCCTTAGTGGCGACGTCTGTTACAACAATATAATAATTAGCCCGTTCAGTTCTTCTGGGAATCCCTGAAATTACTCCGTCTTCAGAAAACGATAGATCTGCGGGAAGTGCACCGCCAAATTCAATTTTCCAAACAAGTCTCGATGTTTCAGAACGGTTTGTCTTTAGTTTAAAAAAATATTTTTCGCCTATATATCCTTCGGGAAGTTCCTCAGTTATAATTACTATAGACATCACTTTACAAAAAGATCATGCGATTTGAAATATTCCATTTCGGCTTCTGTAAGAGGCACTGATCTTGAAACTCTGCTCTCATCGAATAAGTTATCGTTACCCGTAGCCAAAAATATCTTAGCCACATCAAATGTTTCGTCTTCGGCAAATCCTAATTCATCAAAATCAATTCTCACACTGTAAGTCTTATTACTTCCGCCGACACCGTCCTGGGCATTATTTACAGGCAGATTATTCATGTTTTCGGCAGTTACACCCCTGTGACCCTTGAAGTAAAAATAGACAAGACTTACAATGGTTATAGCACCCGCTGTGATTATTAATCCTGTTGGTGTAGCAGATATTGAAAATCCGCCAACCTGTACCCCATCGCCCCCTATTTTCAGTCCTTTAATAGCAAGCTTGACAGCCGCATCAGTCACACCAGCGTCGCTCACATTGGTTGGTGAACTGACAGGTCCTACAATCATTTCCGAATCCGGAGCAACATTTTCTCCCAAACAATCGTCAATCGGAAGTTTTTCAGTAGGTTTTATAACATATTCAACAGCACCTGTTCCTCCGACATCCGGCATAGAAAGACTCATATAGCTTGAAGTAGGATTAAAAATATAGGTCTTCATGACATGCTCTGTGTTGTCATCTGATCTGATGAATCTTCCACCTCCCACAATAAGTTTCGAATCAACAAGAGAGTTTCCGTTTGAAAGCTTCACTGTTTTTGCAAAAACCGAGGATAATGCCTGACACACCTTTCCCACAACTGTTCCACCAGTCAATAAAGCACTGATAATACCCACAAAAAATCAATCCTTTCTGTAAAAAAAATTTGTTACCACAACCAAAATTCCTCCATACTTTTGGATAAAATTTTGTAATGGATAGATGGCAATATTAAAGCATTGGATAATATTGTCACAATATAATTGTATCATGAGAAGAAAAATTTTGCAAGTAGTTTAAATAATATTTGTGTTATTTTTATAAAAAAATAACAAATTGAGCTTTAAATCCATCACATATTATATTTTCAGATATATATCAGCGCAAATTCAAGACCTTTTTCAATATTCAATACAATTTCATTGATATCACACCCGTCATAATCATACCATGCATAAACAATTTCGGCTTTGCTGCCTATCATGGCTGCAATTTGAATGCCGGCATATCTGTATAGGGAAAAATATGGCTTATCTCCCCCATACAATCATCAAAAACCACAACTGCACGGTATTTATTTTCTCTTTTAACAATATCAACACTGCACTCCGGCTGATGATTCAACCGAACCTCTCAACCGATTCTCCTACAACTTTTAGGATATCTTCAAATTCTATATTCATGTTTCATCCATATATTCGGACAGATTGGTTTACCTTATCTTTTATCTGATATAAATAATCATTCACACACTTGCTTAAGAAATTGAACATAAACAATAATTTTGGGTAATTGACAAATTTGTTTAAAAGTGGTAGAATGTATGTGTACTAACAATCAGTTTACTAACTTTCTGTAAGGATTGTTTGTTATTTTTTTGTCATGGAGGTGAAGGTATGGATATGCCAAAGTTTATCGGTGTGGAGATCAGCAAGACAAATAATATGCTTAAACGTAAATGTCGGGATACCGAGCTTTCGAGGGAAATTGAGGAAAGTACGGGTAAAAGCGGCTGGATTATCGGATTTCTTGCAGAAAATGACGATAAGGATATCTTCCAGAAGGATATAGAGGAAAAATTTTCCGTCAGGAGATCTACGGTTTCAAGTATGCTTAAGCTTATGGAGAAAAAAGGTCTTGTAACAAGGGAAAGTGTAAATTTTGACGCAAGGCTTAAAAAGCTTGTGCTTACTCAAAAGGCACGGGAAATGCATTGCCGTATGCTTGAACAGCTCAATATGACCGAAAAAAAGCTAAAACAGGGTATATCAAAAGAGGAACTGGAAATATTCTTTGTGGTACTCGAAAAAATAAGGAAAAATGCGGAATGATATGGAGGTAAAAATATGATAAGACTGCTTGCAAAAAGTATCCGTGAATATAAGCTGTCGTCCATTCTTACACCGATTTTTGTCATACTTGAGGTAGTAATGGAGGTGTTGCTGCCGTTTCTTATGGCAAACCTTATCGACTACGGAGTCAGCGGTAATGAAGGAAATGGCGATATGGACTATATCATGAAAACAGGACTTATACTTGTTGCTGTTGCCTTTGCAGCCTTGATATTCGGTGCACTGTCGGGAAAATTTGCGGCACAGGCATCGGCAGGCTTTGCAAAGAATTTAAGGCATGATATGTTCTATAAAATTCAAGATTATTCGTTTGCAAATATTGATAAATTCTCTTCATCCAGTCTTGTTACAAGACTTACAACGGACGTAACAAACGTACAGAATGCCTATCAGATGATAATACGTGTGGCTGTGCGTGCACCGTTTATGATGATATTTGCAATGATAATGTCCTTTAACGTAAATTCGAGCCTATCATTGACGTTTGTCGCATTTATACCCTTCATAGCAATAGCGCTCGGTATTGTTATGCGGCTTGCACACCCGATATTTACAAGGGTATTTAAAACATACGATAAACTCAATAATGTAGTCCAGGAAAACCTTCATGGAATAAGGGTAGTAAAATCCTTTGTAAGAGAAGAACATGAGGTTGAGAAATTCAAAAATATTTCCAACATCATATATAAGGATTTTTCAAAGGCAGAAAAAATTATTGCATTCAATATGCCTGTTATGCAGATAAGCGTTTATTCCTGTATTCTAATTATATCATGGTTTGCAGCCCAGTTTATCGTTGGAGGAAGTATGACAACAGGTGAGCTTATCAGCATGATGACCTATGTTATGCAGATTCTCATGAGCCTTATGTTTATATCAATGACAATGGTCATGATAATAATGTCTAAGGCCTCGGGTGAACGTATTGCTGAGGTTCTTTCAGAGGAAATAGACCTCAAAAATACGGATAAGCCTATTGATAATGTAAAGGACGGAAGTATAGTATTTGACAATGTCAGCTTCAGCTATGCAAAAAGTAGGGATAAGCTATGTCTTAAAAATCTTAACCTGAAAATAGCATCAGGAGAAACCGTCGGTATAATTGGCGGAACGGGTTCTTCAAAATCAAGCCTCGTACAGCTTATACCGAGATTGTACGATGTCACCGAGGGAAGAATTATTGTTGGAGGAGAGGATGTCCGTAAATATGATATAGAGGTCATTCGTGACAATGTAGCAATGGTACTCCAAAAAAATGTACTTTTTTCGGGAACGATAAAGGAAAATCTCCGCTGGGGCGATCCGGATGCGACAGATGAGGATATAGTGCGTGTCTGTAAGCTCGCTCAGGCAGAAGATTTTATAGAGCGTATGCCCGATAAATACGATACCTACATAGAGCAGGGCGGTACAAATGTTTCCGGCGGACAAAGACAAAGACTCTGTATAGCCAGGGCACTCCTTAAAAAGCCTAAAATACTTATTCTCGACGATTCGACAAGTGCTGTTGATACAAAAACGGATAAGCTTATAAGAAAGGCATTTCTTGAGGAAATTCCCGATACAACTAAGATTATCATTGCACAAAGAGTTTCATCGGTACAGGATGCCGATAAAATTATCGTTATGGATAAGGGCAGGATAGATGCTGTAGGAACACATGAAGAGCTACTTGAAAGCAACAAGATATACCGTGAGGTATATAATTCTCAGCAGAAAGGAAGTGAAGAAAATGGCTGATTTCAAAAAAGTACAAAGACTTAAAAATCCCGGCAAGGTAATAAAAAGACTGTTAAGCTATCTCAAGGGATACAGACTCAGGTTTGTTATTGTGCTTATCTGTATTGTACTCAGTGCGGCAGCGGGTGCAATAAGCTCTATGTTTATGCAGACACTTATCGATAATTATATTACTCCACTTCTGGGTAAGGATCATCCTGATTTCAGCAATCTTCTCAGGGCTATCCTCGTTATGGCTACTGCCTTGTTCATTGGGGTAATTGCGGGTCTTGCTTACAACAGGATTATGGTAACCATATCACAAGGAATACAAAAGAAGATCCGTGACCAACTTTTCGGCCATATGCAGACACTTCCGATAAAGTATTTTGACACACACGCACATGGTGATATTATGAGCCGATATACCAATGATATAGATACACTCCGACAGATGATGTCGGTAAGCCTGCCTCAGATGTTTTCTTCGGCAATTACAATAATTACCGTATTTGTTGCAATGCTTATGCTTAATCTTTATCTCACACTTTTTGTTCTCATATTTGTAGCTGTAATGCTTTTTGTAACTAAAATTATCGCCACCGGTAGTGCAAGGAATTTCGTTGCTCAGCAGAGAGAACTCGGAGAGGTAAACGGATTTATTGAGGAAATGATAAACGGTCAGAAGGTTATAAAGGTATTCTGCCATGAGGAAGCGTCAAAGGAAGAATTTGACAGAAAAAATGAAGAACTGTGCAAAAGTGCTACAGCAGCAAATACCTATGCAAATATTCTTATGCCTATTCTCAATAATCTCGGCAATCTTCAGTATGTTCTTATTGCGATGGTCGGCGGGGCACTGGCTATTTTTAATATAGCACCTATAACCTTGGGAATTATAGCCGCATTCCTTCCGTTATCCAAAAACTTCACAAGACCGTTCAGCGAAATATCGCAGCAGCTTAATGCCGTTGTCATGGCACTTGCGGGAGCCGAAAGGATATTCGATCTTATGGACGAGGAAAGCGAGCATGATGAGGGTTATGTAACCCTTGTGAATGCAAAATATGACAAGGATGATAATATTGTTGAGTCGGATGAGCGTACTCAGATGTGGGCATGGAAGCATCCTCACGGTGATGGCACTGTTACCTACACAAAGCTGTGCGGTGAAATAGTTATGAAAGATGTTGACTTCGGCTATGATGAAAATAAGATAGTACTGCACGATATTTCCCTTACCGCTGATAAGGGACAGAAGGTTGCCTTTGTCGGAGCCACCGGCGCAGGCAAAACAACAATAACAAACCTTATAAACCGCTTCTATGATATAGCGGACGGCAAGATACGCTATGACGGAATAAACATAAACAAAATTAGGAAAACCGACCTCCGCAGATCTCTTGGCATAGTTTTACAGGATGTGCATCTGTTTACAGGCACAGTGCGGGATAATATCCGCTACGGAAAGCTTGATGCATCCGATGAGGAGGTTATTGCTGCGGCAAAGCTTGCCAATGCACATGACTTTATATCCATGCTACCCGACGGTTATGACACAGTGATTACAGGTGACGGCGGACAGCTTTCCCAGGGACAGTGTCAGCTTATTTCAATAGCAAGGGCAATTATTGCCGATCCGCCTGTTATGATACTTGACGAGGCTACATCAAGCATAGATACCAGAACCGAAGCAATCGTACAGAAGGGTATGGACGGTCTTATGTACGGCAGAACCGTATTTGTTATTGCACACCGACTTAGTACCGTGAGAAATTCCGATATGATCATGGTACTTGAACTCGGACGGATAATCGAACGGGGTACACACGATAATTTGATAAAGCAAAAAGGTAAATATTACCAGCTTTATACAGGTGCTTTTGAGCTTTCCTAAAAAAATAGTATTTTATATAAAACGAATCAGACCTTATATGAGCATAACCCTAGGTTTGGTTCGTTTTTTTTGAATCTTGCTCATATTGTACAAATTATTGTTATATCCAAATACTATTCTTAATAGAAATCGTTGAATTATAAAAATTATAGTGTTATAATAAGAGCGTCAGGTTGTGTTGAAATAAATTATAAACGGAGGAATTACAAATATGTTTATTTTTAGAAGCAAAAAGGCAACAGCTGTTATACTTTTGCTAATAGGATTGGTTTTGGGGATATTCGGATTTGTTGAGTTATCTAAAGTAAACGGAGAAATAAAGAACTTTGATGATATGTCGGAATCTGAAATCAAATCAGGTGCATTGGTAGAATTTGATATATCAGAGAAAAACCTGCTTGGTCAGTTTGGCTACAGAGATAATGAAAAATATTATTTCATCGGATTGGACAGTGGAAGAATTTTGACATTCAAAACGGCGGATAAGCAGCAAAAGGATTTACTTTTGCAGATTGAACAGGGAAAAACCGCAAGTGTCACGTTGACAGGTCAGATATCATCGCTTGCGGACGATGAAAAAAAGGTTGCTGTTGAAACGCTGGTAGATACCGGTTACTATAATGATGCAACTGCACGCCAGTGTCTGACACCGTACAAGATCGGTAATTATAATAAAAATTTCCCGTATATAATGCTTGGTATAGGCGGCGGTGCACTTCTTATAGGGATTATTTTGTTTATTCCCTTTGGAAGGAAAAATAACAATTACTCAACAGCCACATCCAATTCTTCAAATAACTACTACAATAATATTAATCAACCGTATACCGGCATGAATAACAGTTACAGCGACCCCAACCTGTTCTATGGTGGAACCGGGAGCTCTATGAATAACCCAAATGCAACATATGGAGGAACGGGAAGTTTCGAAAATACAAATAACTTCAATAACAATAACAGCTTTGGAAATACAGACAGCTTCAATAACAACAACTTTGG
>CANQLX010000076.1 GCA_947624835.1 uncultured Clostridia bacterium | reverse complement strand
CCAATTAGGACAAATACCGGTATTTTGAACAGGCTTGCCGATTCCGGACTTGTGCCGAAAGATGAGTGTAAAGATGTTTACATAGAAACGGATGGTGAAGATTGGAATAAGGTAGTAATTCCCGACCGTTTCGATAATATGACAAATAATATTGATTGCTTTGATATTCTCGATGAAAATGAGCTTAAAGCGATATATCAAACTTATCTTAGTATAAAACGTATTGAAAGGGATCAGCCGGCACATGAACAAATCCTGGAGGAAACATCAGGGCAGGAACTGCAAGAGCAAATATCTGCCGATAATGATGCGAATCAGAACCGGAATGACACATTGATAATCAACATCTATGGCGGACCCGGTGCAGGAAAATCAACAACAGCTTTGCAGATTGTTGCGGAATTGAAAAAGCGTGGTTTGCACGCTGAGTATGTTTCTGAAGTTGCAAAGGAGCTTGTCTATGCGAAAAATTTTGAAAAACTTGACGGTTCGCTTGAACATCAGAAAGAGATATTTTCAGAACAAAAAAGCCGCCTTGATTTAATGCTTGGAAATGTGGATGTTGCCGTAACAGACTCACCATTACTTCTTAATACGGTGTATCTCAATGAAAATGTTCCGGATTATGTTGATGATGTGTTTAATATTTATAATTCCTATAATAATATAAATATGGTTATTAAGCGTGATCTTTCCGTAGAGTTTGAAAATGAGGGCAGAATACATAACCTTGCACAAAGCATTGAAAAAGACGGAGAGATAAATAAGATGTTATCAGACCGTGACATTCAATTTGAAAGTTTTAACAGAAATAATATACAGGAAATTACTGATTTTATCATTTCAAAGACAAATGTTTCCTTGGAGCAGGTTAGTGAGGTTAATGACAATATTCAAGACAATATGTTAAGAGAAGCAGAATCGAATGCTGTTAACGATGATGCCGAACTGTCCAATATTGACAATCCGTCTATACCGGCAGAGGAAAGGGTATTTGACATAAACGAATATGATGACCACGACTACTATGAGGCACAACAGATTGCTGATCAGGAGTTCCAAGAGCAAAAAGCTGCCGAAGAAGAAGCTCATATAAACGCTCAAAAAGCTATCAAAGAGTTAGGCTATGATACAGCAAGGGCAAGAGTGCAAATCGAACAGCGTAACAATACTGCCACACCAAAGCAGGAACAGCCGGAAGACATTACACTTGATATTTCAGAAGAAAAAACAGTAGAGGAATTAAATATTGGTGACAGATTTAATTATATGGGTACGGAATATATCGTAAAATCAGCATACGGCACCTATCCCAAAGAAATTACTGTTTCTTATACGGATAAAAAATCTGACGGTCTTGAATATGAAGCAACGACCAACGTCAATGCGTATGAGCTTGTAAGCAACGGAGTATATCTCGGTAATGTAGGCAATGATAAAATAAAAAATATCAGCATTAAGTCAATGTATGTTGAAACGACTGATGATCCTCAAATTGCAATGGACTTTTCTAATAATGATGATAAGGTTGCAGTTGATGATGGTAATACCACAGACGTAGAAAACACTAAATCAATTAGCAGCAGAACCTACAGAATAGACGATTATAACATAGGTCAAGGAACACCTCTTGAGCGGTTTAATAACAATCTTGCGGCAATCAGAACGCTGAAACAGATTGAAACTGACGGAAGACAAGCGACTCCGGAGGAACAGGAAATATTATCACGCTATGTCGGTTGGGGCGGTCTTGCAGAGTTTTTCAAAGAGAGTAATCCGCATTATCAGGAATTAAGAGATTTGCTGACAGAGGACGAATACGACTCAGCACGTTCTACTGTTCTTGATTCGTTTTATACCTCCCCTGTCGTTATTGACAGCATTTATACCGTTTTGCAAAATGCAGGATTTAATGGAGGTAACATCCTTGAGCCGTCAATGGGAGTTGGGAATTTCTTCGGACGAATGCCGCAGGAAATGCAGGAGCAGTCAAAACTGTTTGGTGTGGAAATTGACAGCCTGACCGGACGTATTGCAAAGCAGCTTTACCCCGAAGCCCATATTGACATTAAGGGTTTTGAGAAAACTGACTTTAGCGATGGAAGCTTTGATGTTGCTGTAGGTAATATACCTTTCGGTGATTATAATCTCCAATACAATAACCAGCCTTTCAAAATACATGATTATTTCTTCATGCAGACTCTTGATAAGGTCAAGGACGGCGGTATTGTAGCTTTTGTGACATCAAAGGGAACTCTTGATAAAAAGGATCCGTCTTTCCGAAAGTTACTTGCAGAAAGAGCCGATTTACTCGGTGCGGTCAGATTACCGAACAATGCATTTAAATCGGCAGGGACTGAAGTGACATCTGATATAATTTTTCTGCAAAAGCGTTCAAGCCCCCCGGAAAAAATGCCCGAATGGGTGAATATAGGTGCGTCCCCTGCCGGATATCTGATTAATAATTATTTCATTCAACACCCGGATATGGTATTGGGAGAGATAGTACAAGGAAACAAAATGTATGGCAGAACCGATGATACAATGTGTGTTCCCATTGAGGGTATTGAACTTTCCGAAAGTCTGCCACAGGCTGTTTCAAAAATCAACGCTGAAATTTCAGGAAATACAAAAGCCGCAGAACCAATAGTTGATAATGGTGTTGTTGTACCGGAAAATTTGAGAAATTACAGTTATTTTGTAAACGGCAAGGATATTTATACCGTTGTCAATAATACGGCTGAAAGCCTTAAAGACAGGTGGAAACGGTCGTATACTGCTGCCAATATTGAACGTGCTGAAGCATACATACAGGTACGTGATACCGTGCGTGAGCTGCTTGCTGTGCAGCAGGAAACAGCACCTGATGTAGAAGAAAAAATCAAGATTTTACAGGAAAAACTGAATATACAATATGACAATTTCTATGAGAAGTACGGGCTTATGCACAGTCGCTTCAATGCACAGCTCTTTAATGACGATACATCATACCCACTCATGCTTTCTCTTGAAGAAAAAATTGATAATGAACGGCTCGTTAAAAAATCGGATATTTTCTACAAACGTACAATTAAAGCTCCTCAAGTTGTAGAAAGTGTCGATACACCGCTTGAAGCATTGACATTATCGGTTGCCGAACACGGAAAGATAGATTTTGAATATATGTCTGCTCTAACATCTTTACCGCAGGAAACAATTATAAAACAACTGAGGAATGCCGGGGAAATCTTCCCCTCACCGGAATTATCAACGGAAAATAATATCGTATATCAGACTGCTTCTGAATATCTGAGCGGTAATATTTATTCAAAAATTGATGGAGCAAAAATTGCAGCAGAAGAAAATGATATTTTTGCTGATAATATCAAAGCTCTTGAAGCGGTTATTCCTGCCCCGCTTAAAGCCGGAGAAATTGACGTTGAGTGCGGAGCAACATGGATACCTAAAGAAATATATCAGCAGTTTATGTACGAAACATTTAAAACACCGAGAGAAAATAATGCAAATATGCCAAAAGGACTGTTCTATCGAAATAAACGTAACATTGAGGTTGATTATTCTCCTGTTACAAACAGGTGGTATATTTCAAATAAGTCCGCAGATAATTCCGTTACCGTCCGTAAAACCTATGGTACCGAGATAAAAAATGCTTATCATATTTTTGAAAGTGTTTTAAACTTATCCACACCTAATATTACAAGGACAAGGTACGAAAACGGTAAACCAATTACAGAAATGGATTTAGACGCAACTAAACTTGTACAGAAAAAAGCAGAAGCTATAAGAAAGCAGTTTAAGGACTGGATTTTTAAGGATCCTAAACGCAGGAAAGAACTTATTGATCTGTATAATAGGCAATTTAACTGTGTGCGTCCTCGTGAATATGACGGTTCAAATTTACAATTCCACGGGATGAATGCCGGAATTGAACTGCACGGTCATCAAAAAAATGCTATTGCTCATGCCATTTACGGTGGAAATACACTTTTTGCCCATTGTGTCGGAGCAGGAAAAACATACGAAATGATAGCTACTGCCATGGAAAGTAAAAGGCTCGGTTTGTGCAGCAAGTCCTTGTTTGCTGTACCGAACCATTTGACGGAACAGGTTGGAGCTGATTTCATGAAGCTTTATCCGAATGCTAACATTCTGGTTGCGACCAAAAAAGATTTTACAAAACAGAACAGAAGTAAGCTGCTTGCTAAGATTGCTACCGGCAATTACGATGCCGTAATAATCGGTCATTCTCAGCTTGGCATGATACCTATATCCCCTGAAAGACAGAGAAAAATGTATAAGGAGCAGATAAGAGAAATAACAGAGGGAATTAAGGAATTAGAAAGCAGCGACCCTAAAAACTTTCAAGTAAAGCAATTGGAGCGTACTAAAAAATCTTTACAGCAAAAACTCGAAAAGTTAAATTCAGGCAAAAGGGATGATACGGTTTACTTTGAAGAACTTGGAATTGACAAACTGTTTGTTGATGAAGCACATGAATTTAAGAATCTGATGTGCGTAACAAAACTTAAGAACGTTTCCGGAATATCCGGACGTACTTCGCAAAGAGCTACTGAACTATTTATGAAATGCCGATATCTTGATGAGAAAACGGGCGGCAAGGGCGTTGTTTTTGCAACCGGTACACCCGTTTCAAACAGTGTAACGGAATTGCATACCATGATGAGATATCTTGAATATGATTTCCTTTTGGAGCATGGTTTGCAGAATTTTGATAACTGGGTATCTGTTTTTGGTAAACAAAAAACAGATTATGAATTGGCACCGACAGGTGACAAGTTTAAGGCTCGCACGAGAATAGCAAGCTATGCAAATATGCCGGAATTAATGACAATGTTTAAACAGATTGCCGATGTAAAAACAGCAGACAGCTTAAAGCTTCCTGTCCCGGAATGCGAGCTGCATATTGTCAATGCAGAGCCTACCGAGCTTCAGCAGAATATGGTGCAGGAACTTTCGGCAAGAGCTGACGATGTTCAGACCGGGGTTGTTGAGCCGTATGAGGATAATATGCTTAAAATAACAGGTGACGGTAGAAAAGTTGGTCTTGACCCAAGACTTATTGATCCGACATTGGAGGACAATCCGAACACGAAGCTCAATCAATGCGTAAATAATGTCTTTAAAATTTGGCAAGACACTGCGGAAGAAAAAATGACTCAAATTATTTTCTGCGATTTAGGTGTGCCGAAGCCCGGACAGGATGAAGTTAAAGAAAATGATGTTGATGAAAAGTCTATGTCGGAAATTGACTCACTTGAGGAAAGCGGAAGATTCTGTATTTATGATGATATTAAAAATAAGCTTGCTGTTATGGGTGTGCCAAAAAATGAAATAGCTTTCATACATGATGCTAAGACAGAAGCTCAGAAGTCGGAGCTTTTTGAAAAGGTCAGGAGCGGAGATGTAAGAGTTCTGATTGGTTCAACCGCCAAAATGGGTACAGGTACCAATGTGCAGGACAGATTGATTGCATTGCATGATCTGGACGTCCCGTGGCGACCTGCCGACCTTGAACAGCGTCGGGGTCGAATGGTTCGACAAGGAAACATTAACGATAAAGTCCACCTTTACAGGTATGTTACAAAGGGAACATTTGACGCATATTCCTATCAACTTTTGGAGACAAAGCAGCGTTTCATCAGTCAGGTTATTACTTCAAAAACTCCTGCCCGTACCTGTTCGGATGTCGACCAAGAGGCATTAACATATTCCGAGATAAAAGCTCTTTGTACCGGTGATGAGCGTATCAAGGAGAAACTCGTTCTTGAAAACCGAGTTAAAGAGCTTACTCTTTTTGAAAAAGAATACAAAGATACGCATTATGAGCTTGAAGATAAGGTCGAAGCATATCCGAAAAGGCGGCAGCTTTTATGCGACAGAATTGCCAAAATTGAAAAAGATTTCGCAAAAAGCAGTGCTATTCCGCTTGTTGAGGACGGTACTCCTTTGTTTAAAATGACGGTAAGGGGTATAGAATATACCAATCGGAAAGACGCTGCGGAAGCTCTCCGAGTTGCAGCTTCCGCTGCCAACAGAAATAGGGATGCCGCCATTGAGATTGGAGAATTGTACGGTTTCAAAATCAGTGTTACATATGACAGTATCAATGAGTGTATCAGAGGAATCGTGCAGGGAGAAACGCAGTATAATACATCTTTCGGCGTATTACCGTCAGCCAATCTGAACAAGCTTGAAAAGGTTATTTTAGGAACGGGTAAGGTTCTTGAAGACGAAAAAGCTAAGCTTGTTAAGGAGGATTTGGATATAGAAGCCGCAAAAGAAATACTGGCTGTACCGTTTGAATTTGAACAGGAACTGCATGAAAAAAGCGAACGCTTGTCCGAACTCACAGACGAGCTTAATGCTGAAGCTGCAGAAAGGGCAAGAAACGGTGCGAAAGCTCCAAGAACGCACTATTTCAGCAAAGATATGTTTTTATCTTCCAAAAAAAAAGAAGCCCCTAAACAGGCTCAGGAGATTTCTAAAGAACAGGAAAAGAAAACAGACAGAGGGGTAGCTATATGATTGAATATGTTATTAACGAAAACATAGCACTTGCGGACACGGACGCTGTTGTTAATGCTGCAAACGGTCAGGGATATATGGGCGGCAAGAGGTGCATAAACGAAATACATTGCGGTGTTGCCGAAAACATTCAGTATTTCAGCCGGGGTAAGATTGAAACACTTGCAAAAGCAGAGTGCCGGGAAAGGGGCGGATTTCTCGGCTTTCGCCCCGGTACAGTCTTTTGCACAGAAGCCCCGTTTTTAAATACCCGGCATATTATTCATGCCGTTACAATGCGTTTTCCCGGCAGTAAAGCACATATGGAAACGGTAGAGAAGCTTGTTCCGGAAATATTAAGGGTTACCGGGTTTCTTAGCATTGACAGCGTTGCCGTGCCAATGCTCGGCTGCGGAACAGGAGGACTTCCTCAATCGGAAGTTATGAAGATTTTTGAAAAATATTTTAAAAACAGCCAAAAACACTTTTTAATATATATCAAAGATAAGGAGATGTTTTAACATGAATATCATTGCATTAGTAGGAAGACTTACCGCCGACCCTGAGCTGAAGCATACCCAATCGGGCATAGCTGTGTCGAGATTTACGATAGCGGTTGACAGAGCGTACACAAAGCAGGGTGAGGAAAAACAGGCTGACTTCATCAACGTTGTTGTTTGGCGAAATTCAGCCGAATTTCTGTGCAAGTATTTCAGCAAAGGTCAACGTATAGGTATTCAAGGATCTGTCCGCACAGGCTCATATATGGACAACAACGGCATTAAACGCTATACCTTTGAAGTCTATGCAGACAGGCTTGAATTTGTTGAACGCAAAGACAATACCAGTTTACCTGCTGCACAGGACGAGGAATACATTCCGCATGATGAAGATCTGCCATTTAATTAACGGTGAACATTGTGACTGTACTAAGTTTATTTGATGGAATCTCCTGTGGGAGAATTGCATTTGAAAGAATCGGAATTTCCGTAGAAAAATACGCCGCTTATGAAATTGATAAGTATGCAACACAGGTGAGCAACAAAAATTATCCGCATATCGAGCAGTACGGCGACGTAACAAAAGCCGATTTCACTCTACACAAGAATTTTGATATTCTTATCGGCGGATCACCGTGTACATATTGGTCGATTGCCAAAAACCATCGGGAAATCACTCCCGATGGTTTCGGAGGACGGCTGTTTATGCACTATGTCAGGGCATTGTATGAATCAAAGTGTAAATGGTTTATATATGAGAATAATTACAGTATACACAAAGACATCAAGTCTTTTATATCAAAGCAGCTTGGTGTTGAGCCGATAATGATTAACTCCGCCCTTGTGTCTGCTCAACAGCGTAAGAGGTATTACTGGACGAATATTCCCGGAATAGTACAGCCGAACGACAAAGGTCTGCTTGTACAGGAGATTTTAGAGAGTGGTTTGTATTGGCAAAAGAAAAGTTATTGCATGACATCATGTTATCATCCTGTCTTTTATGACACTTTGTGTAAGCACTGCAACACAATGGTTGCTCAACCGATACTTATTGGCTATATCGGAAATTCAAGAGGGCAAGGTAATAGAGTATATTCAGTTCGTGGAAAAAGTGTATGCTTATCCGCAAACGGCGGTGGCGGAGGTGCAAAAACAGGCTTATACAAAATTGACCTGCCAGACGGCGATTACATAATCCGAAAACTAACGCCGGTTGAAGCAGAGCGGCTTCAAACACTGCCGGATAAATATACGGAGGGAATAAGTGACACCCAAAGATACAAGTGTATCGGCAATGGCTGGACTGTTGATGTAATCAGTCATATTTTATCATTCCTACCAAATAGTTAAAACTCTGCGGAAAAATCTTAAATGATTAATAATCCACTTTTGCCCCACCGGGGCAGAAGTGGATTGTAACAATAGGAGGTCAAAATGTCGTATAATTATAAACAATTTTTCTTCTTTATCTCAAGTTAAGAAAAACAAAAAAATAAAAATGAGGGAGAGTTGTATATGAAAATGATTGTATTTGCGGATCTGCATACGGATTGTACGGATAAAATCAAAAGCATTGATTTTTCAAGTTTTAATGCCGATGTATGTTTTACACTTGGAGATATCAACTGCGAACATCTGCGTTGC
>CANQLX010000075.1 GCA_947624835.1 uncultured Clostridia bacterium | reverse complement strand
ATTAAATTCCCCGACAGGACAGAACCATATATTGTTCAAAAAATTTTTGATAAGGATACACATAACAGGGCAATACAAAAAATATGCGATTCGTTCAGGGTTGACAGTGCCAAAAAGATAGAACTTAAAGGTTATAGGATAAACGGAAAGTGAATTTGAAATATATCATATTAATGGCAGTTGGATTACAAAGTGTATAATAATAAAATAATATACTTTTAGCATAAAAGAAGGTTATGATATGACAAGAGAAACTGCAAAAAGAATGATAAAGGGACACCCTTTTTCACGCAAAGAGAAAGCTAAAAGGGATATTGATGAAAGGGATTATGTATCAATAAAGATTGTTCCCGTGTTTGAACTGGATGGGAATAATTATCAGTTTTCGGCAATGTACAGGATACGCATAGATGACGGAGAATACATATACGGAAGAGCTATGGGTCTTGATGAGCTTTGCAAAATGCAGGAGGCAGCCGCAAGGGGAGAGGTCTTTGATATAATGTACCTAAGAACCTCAAGGATAATTATAGAAATAGAGGAACATGATGACTGAAAGGTTTGATTTTAGCAAAGGAGGAGTGTGTGTATGGAGTATGTACTCAGAACCGATAAGCTTACAAAGGAATATTTAGGTCAGAGAGTTGTTAATGAGGTTACCCTGAATGTGGAAAGGGGAACTATCTACGGCTTTGTGGGAAAAAACGGTGCGGGCAAAACTACATTTATACGGATGATATTGGGGCTTGCGTTTCCCACATCAGGGAGCTTTGAATTGCTTTCGGAAAAAGATATTTCTGCCGCAAGGCGGAAAACGGGAAGTCTTATAGAAAGTCCGGCCCTGTATTCAAATATGACGGCACTTGAAAATATACGTTTGCTGAGTACAATACTCGGAGAGGATAAAAGCAGATCGGAGGATATACTGAAGATTGTCGGACTTTCCGATACGGGAAAGAAAAAGGCAAAAGATTTTTCCCTTGGAATGAAGCAAAGGCTCGGGATAGGGATGGCACTTGTCGGGGATCCGGAATTTCTTATGCTTGACGAGCCGATAAACGGACTTGATCCCACAGGTATAGTTGAAATAAGGGAACTTTTGCTCGACCTTAAAAATAAGCATGGGAAAACGATATTTATATCAAGTCATATTCTTGGAGAGCTTGAGAAAATTGCAACAAAATACGGGATTATTGCGAAGGGAAAATTGGTTGAGGAGATTACTGCAGAGGAGCTTGAAAAGAAATGCGGGGTACGCACTGTTATAAAGACAAATGATTCACAGAAGGCACTGAAAATTGTAAGCAATATGGGGGGAATAGAAAATGTTGAGGCAAAAGAGGACGGAAGTATTGTTATAGCCGATGTTGTGGAAAATATCGGTTTTGTCACCAATGAGCTTTTCAGAAGCGGTATAATAGTTTCAGGCATATCCACTTCGGATAACGGGGCAGAGAGCTATTTTATCAAAAAAATGGAGGAGGGCTGAATATGGCGGGACTTATCTGTGCAGAGCTTCAAAAGCTGAGAAAAAGTAAGAGTCTGCTTGTATGTTCGATATTGGCAGTATTGCTCGGAGTGAGCTTTGCACTTTTATACAAGTTTTTCTGGGATGAGGATAAAACTATTTCAATGACATATGCTATGATGCAGACATACGGTATGAGTACGGATGTTCTCGACGATGCATTGAAGATGATTCCGAGGAATAACATCTGGTCATATATAAACGTATTTATGAGCGATTCAATGATATGGATACTTTCAGCTGTATGTGCCTGTGTTTTTGCTGCATCGGAATTTGATACGGGAACGCTGAAAAATACCATTTCAAGAGGCTGCAAAAAATGGAGGATATTTTTTTCAAAATATATATCCGTGTTTGTATCTGTATTAATAATAACAGTTTTCTATGTTGCTGCCGGCGGAATTACAGCACTGACATTTGTAAAGGAAAGTCCTTCTGTTTCCGTATCTGATATTACAATCTGTGTTTTGGTATATATTTTGCTTTTTGCGGCACTTTCGGGCTTTTATCTTATGCTTGCAGTCATTTTCATAAAATCCGGATTTACGGTTGCAGCAGCGATAGCGGCACCCATGCTTGTTTCCGCCTTGATGGGTATAGCTTCAATGATAAGTGAGGATATCGGATATTTTTCAAGATATATGCTTGTTGACTCATTCACCTATGTGCAGAATGAGGTTCTTGACGGACAGGCATATATACCGGCTCTGACAGCGGTTTTCTATATTGCTGCTACAACTATTGCGGGATATGCTGTGTTCCGAAAAAGAGAGATAAAATAAACCGGTCATTGACGGTAATTAGCTTTTGAGTTATAATATTGTAAATCCTATGTAGGATTACCGAAACGGTTAAAATACTGAGGGGGAAGATATTGATGAGTATGGGCAAGATTCTTGTAGTTGACGATGATATAAATATATGTGAACTTCTTAGGCTTTATATCGAGAAGGAGGGCTATGAAGTAGTTATAGCAAATGACGGAGGGCAGGCTGTGACAAAATTCAAAACCGAAAAACCCGACCTCGTTATGCTTGATATAATGCTTCCTGTGCTTGACGGTTGGCAGGTATGCAGGGAAATAAGAAAAACATCACAATGCCCTATAATTATGCTTACAGCAAAGGGAGAGGTTTTTGATAAGGTTCTGGGCCTTGAGCTTGGTGCGGACGATTATGTTGTTAAACCTTTTGAAACAAAGGAAATTGTTGCACGTATCAAGGCTGTGCTGAGAAGAGTCAACGATCAGCATCCTGTGGTTGATGAGCAAATCTCGAAAAAGGAGGTCTGCTACGATAAGCTTGTCATTAATCTTACCAACTATGAGCTGAGGGTTAATAATGAACAGGTTGATACGCCACCAAAGGAAATGGAGCTTATTTATCACCTTGCAAGCAACCCGAACAGGGTATTTACAAGGGATCAGCTTCTTGATGAGGTATGGGGTTTTGATTACTACGGTGATTCAAGAACGGTTGATGTTCATATAAAACGGCTTCGTGAAAAGCTTGAGGGGGTTTCCGATAAATGGACTCTTAAGACAGTATGGGGAGTAGGTTATAAATTTGAGGTTAAGGAATAATTTCTTTGGATTTAAATTTATAAGGACATATAACAAGCAGTCGCTTTTCATAAAATATATGAGTATAAGCCTTATCATAGTATTTTTCAGCTTCTTTGTGCTTGGAACTATACTTACCATTGTCATTACAAATTATTGGACGAACGAAAAAATAATTACCCTTGAAAACAGAGCGGACAGCGTGGGAAATTTTTTGGTAGAAAAAATTCTCAGCAATTCGCCTATGGACAGCTCCGCAACATATTATATAGACAGTGATGATATGGATACAATCCAGCGTACTTTGGAATTGTTTGCGAGGGATACCGATACCGATATTTTTGTTACAAAAACAAATGGAGAGGCCTTTATCATACAATCTAATGAAGGAATTTTTTATGAAGGGATTGTATCCATGCCTGAGATTGTCAATGATACTCTTATGACAGGTGCATATTCCGGTGTTGGTAAGCTTGGGGGAATATATAAGTCGGACAGATTTATAGTTGCCCGTCCGTTGGATTATAAGCAGGGAAGATTAGAAGGAACTATAGGTGTAATTATAGTTACAGCTTCAGGAAGGGATATAACAAGCTTTACCGATATGATACTGAGAATATTCATTCTTTCTGCGGTTGCTTCTCTTGCACTCTCTGTTTTTGCGATAAGTATTTTTTCATACAATATGGTTAAACCGCTTAAGCAGATGGCAAAAGCTGCAAAACAATTCGGAAAGGGAGATTTTTCTGTCAGGGTTAAGCAAACGACGAATGATGAAATGGGAGAACTTGCTGTTGCCTTCAATAATATGGCGGAGTCGCTTGCATCCTCTGAAACAATAAGAAAAAGCTTTGTTGCAAATGTGTCACATGAGCTGAAAACGCCCATGACAACTATTGCAGGCTTTATAGACGGTATACTTGACGGCACCATAGCTCCGGAAAAGCATAATTATTATCTGCATATAGTTTCCGATGAGGTAAAGAGGTTGTCAAGGCTTGTCCATTCCATGCTTGATCTTTCGAGGATTGACAATGGTGAGCTTAAGATAAATTATAACCGTTTTGACCTTTTGACCATTCTTGTTACAACAGTAATTACATATGAGCAGGAGCTTGACAAAAGAAATATTGAGGTCAGGGGACTTGACAGTATAAGCCCGAAGTTTGTATATGGCGATAAGGATCTTATCCATCAGGTAGTATATAATCTTATTGAAAATGCTGTGAAATTTACGGATGAGGGCGGGTATATAGAATTTGATATAAAAGAAAATTCGGAAGTTACCATGTTCAAAATAAAAAACAGCGGTCAGGGTATAAAAAAAGAAGAACTTTCTCTGGTATTTGACAGATTCTATAAGACCGACAAATCCCGCAGTAAGGATAAAAAAGGACTGGGACTGGGCCTTTATCTTGTGCGTAGTATAATACATTTGCACGGCGGGGAAATTAAGGCAGACAGTGTGTATGGAGAATATACCGCTTTTGAATTTTCTATCCCGAAAAAACAGGATAGGAAAAATATATAATTGTGCGGTTCAAACAGTATTTGAGGTGATATTAATGGCGGAACAGTTCAGTAACGGATCCTATAATTATTCATATGACTCATCCGGCGGAGGTATGAAAAACTTCGGATCGGGATCGGTGGGAGGGCCGCCTCCTCCACCGATTGTTCCAAAATATAATGGACTGAGGACTGCCGGAATATGTCTTTTCGGCTCGGCAATTATAATTATCCTTGCAGTGATTATATTTAATATTTCAGGTGGGACAGTCGGCAGTGTTAATTATCAGATTCCGTCCGGAGGACGGTTGGAAGGGCAATATGTTAATGATGATGATATTCCTACGGCTCCGAATGTGTTTCCGGACGAAAACGGTCCGCAGATATCGGTATGGGGAAAAGGTACAGATAAAAAGCTCAGTGCTTCCGAGGTTTATCAGAATGTATCACCCTCTATTGTATGTATAACCTCATATGAGGGCGGAAAGGACTATGTTCTTGATGCTATTGGGGAGGGCTCCGGTATAATATTGACCGAAGATGGTTATATTGCGACAAACAGCCATGTTGTCGATGATTCTAAAGCGACGGGGGTTATGGTGACCCTCTTCGATGAAAGAGAGTTTCTCGGAACTGTTATAGGGGTTGATGTCAAAACAGATCTTGCTGTATTAAAGATTGATGCAGAGGGTCTTACACCTGCAAAATTTGCCGATTCAGACAAGGTTTCCGTAGGTCAGGATGTTTTCGCCATAGGAAATCCGGGAGGAATTGATTTCTTAAATTCTCTCACAACGGGAACTTTGTCGGCGGTCAATAGATTGCTTAGCAGCGGCTACATAAAGTATATACAGACGGATGCCGCGATAAATCCGGGAAATTCGGGCGGTGCTTTGGTTGATGAGTATGGCAGGGTTATAGGAATGAATACTGCTAAGATAGTTGCATCGGGATATGATAATATGGGATTTGCCATTCCGAGCAATGATATTATTGAGATAATCAATAAGCTTATCAAATACGGAAAAGTGATAGACAGAGGTACACTGATGGTCAGTGTTAAGGATTGTACTCTTTATATGTCTAAGTCAAACAGTATTCCCCAGGGTGTTATAATATACACAATCCAAAGCGGCAGCCCACTGAAAAAAACTCAGGTACAGGAGAATGATATAATCACGTCAATAAATGACGTTAAGGTAACATCTTCAGTTGAGCTTATTGATGAGCTGAAAAAATACAAACCTGACGATACCGTAAAGCTTACACTATACAGAGTAGGGAACGGAAATTATTCAAAGTCCTACAGCTTTGATGTAAATGTAAAGCTTGTTTCCGACAGTGAAACGCAAAACTATGCTGATATATCTTAGTACTGTGGCAATATTATGAAAATATTAAAAAGGGCAGGCAACCGGGTATTTAAAACTCAGTTGCCTGTTATTTTATATCTTACTTAAGTTTTGATTTCTTAATTACTTTACTTATAACCTCCGCTCTGTTAAAGGGGGTTATGAAATAAATACCGTCAACATAATCCCGGAGTCTTTCGATAATTTCCACAGCAATGGTTATTCCGACCTCTTCAGCCTCTTCTCTTGACATATCGGGAGAAAACCTTTCTACAAGCTCGTCCGGAATTACCATGCCCGGAACCTCATTTTTCATATAATTTGCATTCCTGTAGCTTACCATGGGCATTATTCCGGCAAGTATTCTTATATCCCTCTTGCGGGCCTCTTTAAGACACTCCACGGCTCTATCCGTGAAAATCGGCTGTGTAAGAACAAATTTAGCTCCGCAGGATATCTTCTTTTCCAAACGTCTTAGTGCAAATTCCGGTTTGGAAGCTGCGGGGTCAAATGCTCCGCCTATAGCTATGGGTGAATCGGCAAATGCATCGCTGTTCATAAGCGAGATCAGCGACATCAGCTTTGTAGAATCAAGGTTGAATACAGGCTTTATAATACCTCTGTCGGTTTCGGCTATATGATCCCCTGTCACGGCAAGCACAGCACGGATATTCTCGCTGTGTGCACCGTAAAGTATGGAACGCAGAGCATTTATATTTCTGTCACGGCAGCATATATGTGGCAGCACTTCGATATCAATTTCACGCTTTATTCTTGCTGAGCATATAACAGGATCGGCTTTTGCGTGACCGAGCGGTGAGTCTGAAACCGTAATTATATCAACACCGCTTTCTTTAAGAATTTTTGCTGCATTAATCATCTTTGTGAAGTCACAGCCATTGGGAGGATCAAGCTCGGCAGCTATGATAAATTCATTTTTGGTAAGCTTCGATGAAAATCCCGACCTTTTCTTTTTTATATCTGAGGTATGGGGTATATTTTTTGTGTATGTATCACAGTTACCTCTGATATATCCGGAAATCAGACGAATATACTCCGGTGTTGTTCCGCAGCAGCCGCCTATTGCTGATATGCCGTGCGAAATAAATCTCGCAGCCTGCTCGGCAAAATATGACGGTGCATTGTTAAATACGGTACGCCCGTTTATTATGGAAGGATATCCGGCATTGGGCATGATGGTAAAATATAAATCGGAATGTTGACGGATACAGGAAAAGAATTTCAGTGCAAGAGCATATATTTGAGCCGCACCGCTACCGCAGTTTAACCCTACGGCAGTGAGCTTCTCTTTATTTTTTATTATATCCTCCAGAAGCTTGTCTGTTGGTATGCCTGAGCGTGTGCTTCCGTCGGGAAGGATGGTGAATGAGGTTATTATCTCGGAATCCGGAAGCTTTTCCTTTATATAATTTATTGCCGGAAGGACAGCCTCCAAATCACTGAGGGTTTCAAATATAAATATTTTTGCCCCCTCGGATATAAAGCAATCAATAATGAACTTATATTCTTCAAATATATCAAACTCTATATTGGGATTTTCATATATTGCACTTACATCTGCACATACCACAGCTTTATCTGAGGCAGCATTTAGAGCAAGTCTGTATCCCGAGCGTATTATTTTTTCAAGCTCCCCGTGATCTGTTCTCAGAGTAAAGCTGTTGGCAGAAAAGGTATTCGTCCGTATCAAAGCGGCACCTGCTGCTATATATTCCTTATGTATGCGGCTTATTATTTCCGGAGCAAGAATATTGTATTTTTCACAAAGCTCCGATCCTTTTCCGGTGAGTTCGGTAAAATACGTTCCCATTGCACCGTCTGCCGGAACAGTATTATTGTTTTTGAATAATTCCCTTAAGGTCATGATAATATCTCCTATGAAAATCAGGGGAGGGTACTCCTGCGGCAGACAGATATATTACCGGATAATGCAGTTATCTGGCTGAAATTGCCAACAGTGCAGAATACCGTATAGAAGCATGAATCTATGGTAAATTTGCGTTTCGGATATTTTGCCGGGTCCGGAGTTACATCTATGCCTGCTATGCCTGTCTAAAATCAGTCCTCAGCCGAGGATAATGATATGCCGTCCTTCTTAAGTTCTTCAAGGCACGTTTCGCAAATCATCTGTTCTTTAAATGTAGTCAATTTCTCATCGGATTTGCAAAAAACGCAGGCGGGCCGATATTTTTTTATTATAATACTGTCGCCGTCTGTAAAAAACTCCACGAAATCTATACCTTTCTCCAAATCGAGAGATTTCCTTATATATGACGGAATAACCAATCTTCCAAGTTTGTCAATTTGTCTGACACATCCGACTGCTTTCATTGACAGTACCTCCATGTAAATTATGTTTATATAAATATTTGATATTTCCATATTACTATAAATTATTATTCTTTGTCAATAGAAAACTCGAAATAATTATAAAATTTTTGGTTTTTTTAGAAAAATTATACTTTTATACCAATTTTAACTAAATATGTAGAAATTTAGAAATAAATTTTTTGACTTTTTTCGGTTGAAAACGGTAAATATTGTAATTATATGTAATTATATACGGTAATGCTTCGATACGGATCATATTTTTTCTGCTTAAGCATATGGCTTTATAAATATATTTTATCGGGGGGATTTTATGCTGGGATATATATGGCTTTTTATGATATTGGCAAGTGTCATATGTTCGATATTGAACGGAAGGATGGATGTTCTTGCCGAAGCTGTTACCGGCGGAGCTGATAAAGCGGTACAATTATTGATATCAATGGCAGGAGTTATGTGTCTTTG
>CANQLX010000074.1 GCA_947624835.1 uncultured Clostridia bacterium | reverse complement strand
ACTATCGACAGGGTAGGAAAAGATAAATTTGAGAAAGCAATTCTGGAGGCATACAATGAGTGAATATATAATTGATGATACGGTAGATATTACCGATGTGGTTTGTCCAACGACATTTGTAAAGGCAAAGGTGGCTCTTGAAGAACTTGATGAAGGGCAGATCCTGGCAATAAGAATGAATGACGGCGAACCCGTTCAGAATGTTCCGAGAAGCATAAAGGAGGAGGGTCACCAAATCTTAAAACTTATTGATAATGAGGACGGTACCTATAATCTTATAGTAAGGAAAGTTGGTGACTGAATGGCTGCTCGTGTTAATGCACAGGATTTTGAAAACGAGGTTCTGAAATCCGATGTTCCCGTATTGGCGGATTTTTATTCGGACAGTTGTGTTCCATGCAAGCGTTTATCGCCTGTATTGGCGGATATTGAAGATGAATATTCCGACAGGCTTAAGGTTGTAAAGATCAATATCAATTTTGATGCAGAGCTTGCGGAAAAATACGAGGTTCAGGCGGCACCGACATTAATTCTTTTTAAGAACGGTCGGGAAACGAGCCGATTAAGGGGTACAATTGAAAAATCGGATATTACTGAAATTTTATAAAAAGGGGATAATTACTATGTTTATTACGGTTGCAGGCGAGAAAAAAGAGGTTAAGGACGGCTTGACAGTTGCTCAGCTTATTGTTGATGAAAATGTTGAAACACCTATGTATGTTACGGTATCAATCAATGACGAGTTTGTTGAAAGCGGTAAATTTGAAGATACAGTGCTGAATGACGGTGATAATGTTGAATTTCTGTACTTTATGGGAGGCGGTCAGTAATGGGATTTACCAATGAACAGATCGAGCGTTATTCCCGACATATAATTTTGAAAGAGGTCGGGGTAAAAGGACAGAAAAAGCTCCTTGCCGGCAAGGTTCTTATAATCGGTGCAGGCGGTCTCGGTGCACCAGCAGCAATGTATCTTGCAGCGGCAGGTGTCGGTACAATCGGTATTGCGGATGCTGATGAGGTTGACCTTTCAAATCTCCAAAGACAGATTATACATGTCACCAAGGATGTAGGAAAGGCAAAGGTTCTTTCAGCAAAGGAAACAATGGAGGAAATGAATCCGGATGTAAAGGTGAATACATACCGTACATTTGTAACAAGCGAAAACATTCTTGATCTGATAAAGGATTATGATTTCGTAATCGACGGCACCGATAATTTTCCGGCAAAGTTTCTTATTAACGATGCCTGTGTAATGGCTAAAAAGCCATTTTCTCACGCAGGTATAATACGGTTCAAGGGTCAGCTTATGACATATGTTCCGGGAAAGGGGCCGTGTTATAGATGTGTATTCAAAAATCCACCGCCGAAGGATGCTGTTCCGACCTGTAAGCAGGCAGGCGTTATCGGTGCTATGGGCGGCGTTATAGGAAGCTTGCAGGCTATGGAAGCAATTAAGTATATACTTGGTGTCGGCGAGTTGCTTACAGGTTATTTGCTTACCTATGATGCGCTGTCTATGGAGTTCCGTAAGATTAAGCTTCCCACAAAGACCGATGATTGTGATGTTTGCGGTACACACCCGACTATTACGGAGCTTATAGACTACGAGCAGGCAGAATGTGACGGTGTATTATGATTATTTTAACTAAATCTGACTATAATAGAATTGTAGAACACGCTTTAAGGGAGTTACCTGATGAAGCTTGTGGTCTTATTGCAGGAAAAATTGAGGACAATGACAAAATTATAAAAAAGGTGTATCTTCTCACTAATATCGATCATTCAAACGAGCACTTTTCACTCGATCCGAAGGAACAGCTTGAAGCGATAAAGGATATGAGAGCTTGCGGATTTGTTCCTCTCGGTAATTGGCATTCCCACCCCGAATCACCGTCACGTCCTTCCGATGAGGATAAAAGGCTTGCATATGATAGTAAGGCGAGTTACATGATATTATCCCTCATGGACAGAGAAAGTCCCGTGCTTAATTCCTTTAAGATTCAGGGTGATAATGCCGAAAAAGAGGAATTGGTTATTGAGTGAGATATACCGTTGCTTTGAGGTATAATATATGTATGATATAATTATTATCGGCAGCGGACCGGCCGGTTTGTCTGCGGCGGTATATGCAAAACGAGAGCAGCTGAATGCTGTTGTTATAGAAAAAGAGTATATGGGAACCGGTCAGATTGCCGAAAGCGAAAGAGTTGACAATTATTTGGGACTGTACGGCGAAAGCGGCTATGATTTGGGCGAAAAATTCCGACAGCACGCTGTTTCTCTTGGCGTTGAGTTTTATGAGGGTGAGGCTGAAAGAATAGTTCGGTCTGAGGGAGGCTATGATACAGTCCTTTCCGACGGTAAGACACTACGTACCAAAACCGTTATTTATGCTGCAGGTGCAAATCCTAAAAAGCTTGATATAAAGGGTGAGGCTGAGTTTTCGGGCAGAGGAGTTTCCTATTGTGCCATATGTGACGGAGCATTTTATAAGGATAAAACAGTCGCCGTCATAGGCGGAGGAGATACAGCCCTACAGGATGCGGTGCTGCTTTCAAAGAAAGCAAGTACTGTTTATCTTGTCCATCGCAGATCGGAATTCAGGGCAAATAAGGCTCTGCAAAAAAAGGTTGCTGATACCGAAAATATAAAGCCTGTACTGAATGCTGTAACGCTTGAGATATCCGGAGATAAAAAAGTAAGCCTTATCAAACTGAAACAGGATAATAACGAAAAACTGCTGAATGTTGACGGAGTTTTTGTTGCAATAGGCATGGTACCTAATTCGCAGCTCTTGAGTGGTATAGCCGAACTTGATGATAATAATTATGTTATTGCAGGAGAGGACGGTACAACCACTGCGGGGGGGATTTTTGCGGCAGGCGATGTCAGGACAAAAAATCTCAGGCAGGTTGTTACAGCCGTTTCAGACGGAGCGAATTGCGTTATGTCTGCAGAAGAATTTATATCGAAAATAAGTGAGTGATGATATGAGAACAGAAAAGCTTAAAACAGATATCCTTATAATCGGGGGCGGTACGGCAGGCTGCTATGCCGCCCTTACAATATCGGAAAAATCCGATGCAAAGGTTCTTATCTGCGAAAAAGCTCATATTAAGAGAAGCGGATGTCTTGCCGCAGGTGTAAATGCCCTTAATGCCTATATAGTTGACGGAAAAACTCCGCAGGACTATGTCGAATATGCAAAAAAGGATGCCGACGGTATAGTAAGAGAGGATTTGCTGCTTACTATGTCGCAAAGGCTTAATGCTATAACAGAACGTCTTGAAAAGTTAGGACTTGTGATACTCAAGGACAAAAACGGAAAGTATGTTACAAGAGGAAACAGAAATCTGAAAATAAACGGAGAAAACATAAAGCCGATCTTAGCAGCGGCGGTTGAAAAGCTTCCGAATACTAAAATTCTTAATCATGTCAATATCATAGATTTTTCCGTTAAAGAGAATCGCATTAACGGGGCGTTCGGAATAGGAATTGAAAGTGAAACCTTTTACATAATAGAGGCTAATGCTGTTATAGTGGCAACGGGCGGAGCCGCAGGACTTTATAAACCGAACAATCCGGGATTTTCGCGGCATAAGATGTGGTATCCACCTTTTAATACAGGAGCAGGCTATGCAATGGGAATAAGAGCAGGAGCGGAAATGACGACCTTTGAAATGCGTTTTATTGCCCTTCGCTGCAAGGATACCATTGCCCCGACAGGAACACTTGCTCAGGGAGTGGGTGCAAAGCAGATAAATTCACACGGAGAGGTTTACGAATCAAAATACGGCATTACCACATCTCAGAGGGTTTACGGAACGGTAAATGAAAATCTGGAGGGAAGAGGTCCCTGCTATCTAAAAACAGAGGGGATAACACCTGAGCAGGATGACGCTCTTAAGAAGGCATATCTTAACATGGCACCCTCACAAACACTGAAATGGATGGAAAGCGGAAAAAATCCCTCACAGCAGAATGTTGAAATTGAGGGAACCGAGCCTTATATTGTAGGCGGTCATACAGCAAGCGGATATTGGGTCGATACAAAGCGTGCAACGACAATAAAGGGCTTGTTTGCGGCAGGAGATGTTGCAGGCGGATGCCCGCAGAAATATGTGACCGGTGCACTTGCAGAGGGTGAAATTGCCGCATATTCCGCAGTTGATTTTATAGAGGAAAATAATAATGTGTCCGTAGAAGAAACGGATGCCGACAATCATTTAAAAGAAGCAGAGGCATTTCTTGGAAAAAATAATTCTTATTTTTCCACCGAGCAGCTTGAAGAGGCAATGCAGACGGTTATGGATGCCTATGCAGGCGGTATAAAGACCAATTATCGTTTCAACGAAAAACAGCTCGATATTGCCGATGAAAAAATAGCGGATATCCAGAAGCTTTCGGATCATCTGCATGCTGATGATTTTCAAGAGCTTATGTATATATATGAGCTGCGTGAAAGACTTGTAGTATGCAGAAGTGTTATTGCACATCTTAAGGCAAGACACGAGACACGTTGGCACAGCTTTGCGGAAAATCTTGATTATCCCGAAAAGGATGATAAGAATTTTCTGAAGTTTGTAAATTCTCGTTATGAAAACGGTAAAATAGAAATAATACTTCGTGATCTCACAGAGGGAGGTGCAGCTTATGAGCATAGCAATTAATAAGGATAAATGCATAGGCTGTGGCAGATGTCATATCGTATGTCCGGGTAGTCTTATAAAAATGGGTGATGATGGGAAGGCGTTTATCAAATATCCCAAAAACTGCTGGGGCTGTACCTCCTGTCTTAAGGAATGTCCTGTTTATGCAATAAGCTTCTATCTTGGTGCTGACATAGGCGGCAAGGGCAGTATTATGCGTACAGAGAAGAATGGCGATATTTTAAAGTGGATCATTGTACATCCGAATGGGGAGATTTCTGAGATAGACATAAATCAGAAAGAATCCAATAAATATTAGGGGGGATTTTATGAGTACATTTTCTCATCTTGATGAGCTTGAAGCGGAAGCCATATATATAATTCGGGAGGTTGCGGCAGAGTGTGAAAAGCCTGTTATGCTGTACTCAATCGGAAAAGACAGCTCGGTAATGCTGCACCTTGCTCTGAAAGCATTTTATCCGGAAAAACCGCCGTTTCCTTTTCTGCATATAGATACAACATGGAAATTCAAGGACATGATAAAGTTCCGTGATGAAACTGCAAAAAAGCTCGGCTTGGAAATGATTGTATATACAAACGAGGAAGGTGTAAAGCAGGGTATCAATCCCTTTGACCACGGTGCTGCTTATACCGATATTATGAAAACTCAGGCATTGAAGCAGGCACTGACAAAATACGGCTTCACAGCTGCATTCGGCGGCGGCAGACGTGATGAAGAAAAATCCCGTGCTAAGGAACGTATATTCTCGTTCAGAAATTCCGCACAGGCATGGGATCCGAAAAATCAGCGTCCTGAAATGTGGAAGCTTTATAATACGAAAATCAACAAAGGGGAAAGTATTCGTGTCTTTCCCATTTCAAACTGGACAGAAAAGGATATATGGCAATATATTAAGAGGGAAAAAATAGATATTGTTCCTTTGTATTTCGCTGCGGAACGTCCGGTTGTTTATCATGATGGAAATATTATTATGGTTGATGATGACAGATTTCCGTTAAATCCGGGCGAAAAACCCGTTATGAAGTCCGTGCGTTTCAGAACGCTCGGCTGCTATCCGCTCACCGGCGGCGTGGAGTCAACGGCAAGTACCCTTGATGAGATAATTGATGAAACACTAAGCTCTGTATCATCCGAGCGTACCTCAAGAGTAATTGACAATGAGGCGGCAGGCAGTATGGAACGCAGAAAAAGAGAGGGGTATTTCTGATGAACGGTTTACTTAAATTTATAACCTGTGGAAGTGTTGATGACGGAAAATCAACACTCATAGGTCATATACTTTATGATGCAAAGCTGTTATATGCAGATCAGGAAAAGGCTCTGGAGCTTGACAGTAAGGTTGGCAGCCGCAGCGGTGCTATTGATTACTCTTTGTTGCTTGACGGACTTATGGCGGAGAGGGAGCAGGGTATAACGATAGATGTTGCATACAGATATTTTACGACCGATAACCGAAGTTTTATTGTCGCAGATACTCCCGGTCATGAGGAATACACAAGGAATATGGCTGTGGGGGCTTCATTTGCCGATTTGGCTGTTATCCTTGTGGATGCCTCACAGGGTGTTCTCAGGCAGACAAGACGTCACGCAAGAATCTGTAAGCTCATGGGAATTCGCTATTTTGTTTTTGCTGTAAATAAAATGGATCTTGTTAATTACAGCCAAAAGAGGTTCGATGAAATCTGTGAACAGATAGGAACACTGAGAGATGAGCTTTCTCTTGACAGTGTGCAGATCATTCCCGTGTCTGCAACAGAGGGAGATAATGTTACTGCTAAATCCGATAATATGCCATGGTACAGCGGTATATCACTTCTTGAATATCTTGAAGCCGTTGATACGGATTCCAAAAATGAAGAGGAAGGCTTTTATATGCCTGTGCAGAGAGTTTGCCGTCCCGACCATACATTCAGAGGCTTCCAGGGACAGATTGAGGCAGGCAGTATAAATGCCGGAGATGAAATAATTACCCTTCCGAGTAATGAAAAAGCAAAAATTAAATCTATTTTTGTTGCCGATAAAGAAAGTCAGACTGCATTTGTAGGTCAGCCTGTAACGTTGACTCTTGATAAAGAGGTTGATGTTTCAAGGGGTTGTATTATAGTAAAAAATGCAAATATTGCAACGTACAAAAGACTTACCGTTTCACTTTTATGGATGGATGATGAACCTCTGACCATAGGTCGGGATTATCTTGTAAAGCTTGGAACAAAGACTATATCTGCTATCGTCACTAAGTTTGAGTATGCTGTTGATATCAATACAGGTGAGCATATAAAGGCAGATCGTTTGGAAAAAAACGGTATTGCTGTTTGTGAGCTTCTGCTCGCTGAGGCAATAGTCGCTGATTTATTTTCACAACATAAAACACTTGGGGAATTAATACTTATCAACCGTGTAACAAATATGACATCCGCCTGTGGAGTTGTTGAAAATCTCAGCGAAAAGGGCGGTGCATTTTCCGATAAAGCTTCCTTTAAATTGGGGTCACTTGAAGCAAGAGGAGATATTTTTGAAGAATTTTATTATGACAACAGCAGTCTTAATGTTCTGAAATATCAGTCCGTAAACAGGACATACACTGTCGGAGATGAAATTCCGACTCAGGGCGAAAGCTATAAATATCCCAACAGCTTTGACATAATCGTTCTGCGTGACGGAGTTGCCGTTAAAGTTCGTGATAGAATCATTGAAGAAATTATCCCGTCGGAGGAATATAAATACGGTAATTTGCCTGTTGTCAACGGAAGAGGCTTTGAGGTGCTTGCAGAAAGCGGTGAGGAGATTTCGGATTTCCTTAAGGAATATTCTCAGCTTAACGAGGAAGGCAAAAAGCAATTTTTTGCGAAGTGGGTCAGATTTGATACATACCGCAAGGTTGTAATAAGATAAAAATAGACGAATATATAAGAGTGGCTGCCGCATTAAGTCTGATATACTTAAGCAACAGCCACTAATTTGTATATTTATCGATTACAGTAAATTTTCTTTTTCAAATGCCTGTCGTAAATCCTCAATGATATCTTCAATGTCCTCAATTCCTACACTGAAACGGAAAAAACCATTGTGAAATTCCTTGGGATAGAGGTATTGTCTTTCATCATTTTCTCCTATAAAAACAATCAGGCTTTCATCATGCCCGAGAGAAACGGCTGAGGTTATTACCTTCAGGTGGCTTACAAAACGATTATATGTATCATGTTCTGCATTCAGTCCGAATGACAGAACACCGCCGAATCCCGGTGACATCTGTGAAGCCGCAATGCTGTGTCCCTTGTGTTCCTCAAGTCCCGGGTATGCAACAAAGCTTACACCCTTAACAGTTTTTAGATACTTTGCAGCTTTGAGTGCGTTTTCGTTATGCTGACGCATTCTCAGCGGCAATGTAACTGCCCCCCTCATAATCAGCCAAGCATTAAAGGGACTTATAACCCCCCCGAGATTAACCTGTGACTGTGCCCTTATAATATCAAGCAACTCTTTTCTTCCGATTATGGCACCGCCCACAGCGTCACCGTGACCGTTTATATACTTTGTAAGGCTTTCTATGCAGAAATCCGCCCCAAGCTCAATGGGACGTTGATTATACGGTGAGGCAAAGGTATTGTCAACTGATAAAAATGCGCCGTTTTCATGAGCAATTTCAGCGATTGCTCTGATATCGGAAATGGTCAAGGTAGGGTTGCCGGGAGTTTCAATATGTATAAGCTTAGTGTTCGGCTTTATTGCGGCACGGACTGCGTTAAGGTCGGACGTGTCCGCTATAGTCGTTTCTACATTGAATTTATTATTGAAAAGCTCATTAAGCAGGCGATATACTGCTATATAGGTTATGCTCGAAAAAATTACATGGTCGCCGCTTTTAAGAAGTGCAAAGAATAAACCCGATAAGGCGGCTACTCCGCTTGCAAGGACAACACAGTCCTCTCCTCCCTCGAGCGAAGCTAATTTTTCCTGCAAGTATTGTTGATTTGAACCACCGTTCCTTGTATACAGATTTTTATCCGCACTGCTCCAGTTAAGGTCACTCGGATCATAGGGCAGCTCATAGCTGTTAGCCATAGTTATAGGTCTTTTGATAGCACCTGTTTCACCGTCAACATCATTTCCTGTATGTACTGCTCTTGTTTGAAATCCGTATTCATTTCCATAGATTCTCTTTCTCATTATTTTCACTCCTCAGATTGGTATAACCGCAAAGAGATACGCCCCGACCATAGTTGTGGGGACTGCTTGATGTGTATGTTGAAAAACTCTTCTTGGTTATCATATAACGTAATCGTTTACATATTTATCTTTTTGCATATCGAGAATATCCTGTAAAGTTATACCATACAAATAATTGCAAATAACTTCTTTTAAGCCTTTCCATATAGGAAGAGTGGGACAATCTCCGCTTCGAGGACACTCTATAGGCTCATGGTCAAGGCAAGCAATAGG
>CANQLX010000073.1 GCA_947624835.1 uncultured Clostridia bacterium | reverse complement strand
ATGGTCCGGTAGTTCAGCTGGTTAGAACGCTAGCCTGTCACGCTAGAGGTCGACGGTTCGATCCCGTTCCGGATCGCCATATGCCTATGTAGCTCAGTCGGTAGAGCAGAGGACTGAAAATCCTCGTGTCGGTGGTTCGATTCCGCCCGTAGGCATCTTATGCGGATGTAGCTCATCTGGTAGAGCGCAACCTTGCCAAGGTTGAGGTAGCGGGTTCGAGCCCCGTCATCCGCTCCAGTTTATTAATTCAGTTTGGTTGCTGGTTTAGCTTTAACTTTTTTGAGAAATAAATCCGGAGCTTGATAACAGATTGAGCTCCATGTTTCTTTGGCGACATAGCCAAGTGGTAAGGCACGAGTCTGCAAAACTCTGATCCCCGGTTCAAATCCGGGTGTCGCCTTTCTTAACTGCAATAGGTTGAGGATTGTTACCTTGACTTATTGCTGTTTTTATTTAAAAGAGAAACGGAGTACTAAAAATGAAAAGAATAGCAAGCTTTGAAGTAAATCATGATTTGCTTGAAAAAGGTATATATATTTCCCGTATTGACGGAGACATTGTAACATACGATGTACGCATGAAAAAACCGAATTGCGGGGATTACCTCTCCACAGGGGAGATGCATACAATAGAACATCTTTTTGCTACATTTGCAAGAAACAGTGAATACTCGGACAGTGTTGTATATGTCGGTCCAATGGGTTGCCGTACAGGCTTCTATATACTAATTCGTGACAATGTTAGCCATGAGGATGCTATAAAGCTTATTGTTTCTTCGTTTGAGTTTATATCCAAATTTGAGGGTGTAATTCCGGGCAGTTCAAAAATTGAATGTGGCAACTGCCTTGACCATGACCTTCTTTCCGCAAAAACAACTGCTGCCGGAATGCTTGATATAATAAAGGATTGGACAACCGATAAGTTGGTATATAAGACGTGAAATAATCCTTTTATGCTGTTAATACTCTTATTGACAAGTCAGAAAGAATTATTTATAATTGAAATTGTAAGACTGTCAACGGCAGAATTTACGGTTCGGCTGTTGCTAATGGTGTGTTTTTTACTGTTTTTGGGTTTACAATAATATTGAACAAGGGGATAATTTGATTTGAAATACAAAAAAAATATAATAGTTTTTATTGTGTCTTTATTTGTTTTCGCTTTATGCGGTAATATGCCCGTATTTGCGGATAATAAGCCTACTTTTGGAATAAATGAAATTATAGGTTCTGACAGTAATGTTACTACTGTTGTTTCTTTCACACCGGGTAAAGCAGCGTCAGGATCAATTAATATCAGGTACGATGTCGGTGTCCTTCAATTCGTTTCTGCCGAAAAAGGTTCTGCAAATGCACAGGTTATAAATATTGATTCTGATAATAGGGGCAAGTTGTCTGTAAATTTCCGCAGTACAAACGGGGTTGTGAAAGGAAATACCGAGATTGCAAAAATAAACTTTATTTTGAAATCGAATAGTATATCTTCAGATGATGTTTATGCTGAAAAATTTGAACTGTACGATGAAAATAATAATCTTATCTCGGATAACAATACTGTTGACTTGAGATACAGTATAAATTCAATGAATATGTTTCCTGAGTATAGTGAAGATGGTAGTAATGTTGATGTAAGCTCAGGCGGAGGAAACAGCGGTTCGGGCGGCAGCGGCAATAGCGGGGAAAACAGCGGCTCCGGCGGCAGCGGCAATAGCGGGGAAAACAACGGCTCCGGCGGCAGCGGCAATAGCGGGGAAAACAACGGCTCCGGCGGCAGCGGCAATAGTGGGGAAAACAACGGCTCGGGCGGCAGCGGCAATAGCGGGGAAAACAACGGTTCGGGCAGCAGCGGCAATAGCGGGGAAAACAACGGTTCGGGCAGCAGCGGCAATAGCAGGGAAAACAGCGGCTCCGGCGGCAGCGGCAATAGCGGAGAAAACAACAGCTCCGGCGGCAGCGGTGGAAACAGTAATTCCGGCGAAGGAAGCTTTTCCGATAATCTGCAGAACCCAAACGGCACAGGAAATATATTACCGTCTGACGTATCGGGAGTTACACACGAGAGCGGAAATCAACAGGAGGGTTCTGGCAATAATATAAATACTCCGGACAATGAAGGGAGCCCAACTGAAGAATCAGAAGGCAGTCAGGGTGTTGACAGCAGAGTAATTATTGTAATTGTCATATCTGCAATTACTGTTGTTGTAGTAGGTGTATTGTATTTCCTTGTTTCACGTTGGATAGATAAGGACGATGAAGAAGATGAGGAAAACGATGATGATATGGAAGAATAGATAAAAAAGCCCAACCTGTCAATGTGTTTTGATAGGTTAGGTTTTGTTTTTTTATTTTTGCAGGACATTGGCGATATATTCAAAGTATGAGGATTTTTTCATGACTTCATTCTGATGTTCAATGTAATATTCAAAATCCTCTTTCAGTCCATTATAAATAGGAACAGTATCGGGAACAATATTATATTGCCCTGTAACGTCGAGATAATATGAATAATCATAAAATGGAAAATAGCTGCGTTGATTATGCGAGGAATCAACAAATATTTTATCCAATTTCTTACCCGCTATGTCATAGCATACTTCAACAAATTTATTTATATCAATTATATCCTTATTCCCTACATTAAAAATATGTGTATCAGGCTTTTTGATAAGTAAGTTATCTATAAATTTGCACAGGTCATAGACATTATAAAATTGAAGCGGCATTTTACCGTCCCCGGGAATATAAAACGGCATATTTTTCATGGCACAGTCAAAAACAAAGCCTTCACGGTAAAGATTTTGGTATTTACCGTAAAAATACGGCGGTCTGAGTATATAGGCATCCGGTTTTGCTTTGAGTAGTGCATTTTCTGCGGCAATTTTATTTGTACCGTAATCGCCCCATATTGAATTTTTACCCGTTGGTCGGTTTACATTAAAAGGTAAGGGTGTGCTTTCGGGATACACAGCACTTGAACTTATGAATACAAAGCTTCCTACATCACCAAGGCTGTCAAGGAGATTAAGCATTTCCTTCTCAGTATAAATATTTACGGCAAGAACTAAGTCAAAATTATATTTCTTTAGTTCAGGACACACTTTTGTTTTGTCGCCCTTTATAAGCTTAACACCATGAGATTGTGGGTGAGTGGCCCTGTTAAATGTATATACTTCATTCCCAACAAGAGTATAATATTCGGCAAGGTATTTGCTTACAAAAACTGTGCCGCCTGTGACAAGGATTTTTTTCATTATTTCTTTCCTCCCGTTTTTTATTGAGCGACAATGGTTGTCATTCAAATTATAGCATATCAATATTAATCAAGTAAATTAAAACCGGAGCATACTCTGAATGAATTGCCATGCTCCGGATATTTTTCATTATTTTGTGGAATTTATTACAGTGCCGAATATCCGAAGCTGTTTACAAGGGCATCAAGCTTTTCTCCCTGTTCACAGAAAGGACAGCGGTGTGGCTTGTAGCTTTGATAATCGCCGAGGTCGTTGGGATCAAATACGGAATTTACGGGATGGCCGTCACATTCCTCAACAGTAGCAAAAATAGAAGCAACACCTGCAACTCTTCCCCCATAGTAATTCACGGCATCAATGGCTGCGAGTGCACTCTTGCCCGTTGTTACGGAGGCGGCGAGAACAAGCACATTTTTCCCGGTAAGCATAGGTACAAGATTATCACGGAAGATCATTTGTCCACCCTGTATATATTCCGGTGATACGACATAAATAGTCTGGTGTGCATTCATGTTCAGGTAATGGTCGCTTGTAAGCTCATCTGCAATGCAGGTTCCGACTACCTCCATACCGTCTATGCATAAGATGGTATCAACTATTGTATTGGTACGGTATTCACTGACAAGCTCATTGGCAACAGCCTTAGCCTCGGAAAGACGCATTTTTTGGGTAGTAACATCAATAAAATAATTTGTATGGCTGTGCATGGTCGCAAAATGCCCCTTTTTTACACGCAGGAATACATCCTTATTTTTAGTTCTGATCTTAAACTCTTTAGTCATAATTTCACCCCATATAGACAAAAATAATTTTATATATTAATTATTTTACTACAAACTGACCAATAAATCAAGCCTAAAATAAATTACATTGTGACATACGCCGCCTTTTGCATTCTGCCCAGAGTCGGGGGACCTCCTGCACATTAGGTTAAAAGGTAAACTTATACCCGACCGTTAAGATAATCGTTTACGGTCGGGTGCATAAATTCATTATTGTAAAATTTTCATGGCGGAGCAACAGCCTTTGAAGGCAGACCCCGTATCGGTATCACTCCGGCAGATTGATCACTCACCGAAATATCTCTTCAAAAGACCTGCAAAGCCTGCACCGTGACGCGCCTCGTCCTTAGCCATTTCATGTACGGTATCGTGAATAGCATCAAGGTTCTGAGCTTTTGCTTTTTTCGCAAGCTCAAATTTGCCTGCACAGGCACCGGTTTCAGCGTCAACCCTCATCTGAAGATTCTTCTTTGTGCTGTCTGTAAGAACCTCACCGAGAAGCTCTGCAAACTTAGCAGCGTGTTCAGCCTCCTCAAATGCATACTTTGTAAACGCTGCGGAAATTTCAGGATATCCCTCTCTGTCAGCCTGTCTTGCCATAGCAAGATACATACCTACCTCACTGCACTCACCGTTAAAGTTGGCAACAAGCTCCTTGTATATTTCAGGATCAACACCCTTTGCAGATCCGAGCTCATGAACTGTAGCAAATGATGCATCAGAAGACATCTCCTTGAATTTCTCCTTGGGTGCCTTACAGACGGGACACTGCTCCGGAGCTGTTTCTCCTTCATAAACATAACCGCATACCTGACATACAAATTTTTTCATTTCTGTTTCCTCCGATTTTATTAAATTATTAAGTTTATATTTCCAACAACAGATATGTTGTCAGATTACCGAGTCATTTTGGGCAGCTATTGCATATACCGTAAAAGGTGAGATTATGACTTTGTATTTTTACATTACATTTATCGGAAATATACTCATAGGTATTCGGGTCAAAAAAATTTTTGACCACCGGAATATCAATAACACAAAAACACCTTTTGCATATAAAATGGGGATGCTGTGACATATCGGCATCAAAGCGTTCCTGCCCATTCACCACACCGACGGATTTAACAATATCCATTTCTTTGAGGACATTAAGATTTCTGTATACGGTTCCAAGACTTAAATCCGGTATGGTTGGTTTAAGCTTTTGATATATCCACTCCACGGATGGATGGTTTTTCGTTGAAACAAGTATATCATAGATAGCTTCTCTTTTTGCACTGAAATTTCGTTTTTGCTTCAAACCAATCACCTCGTGGGGAATATTACATATGTTTGACACATTAAATCAGTAATTATTCCTGATTGTTTATAATATACCACATTTTATTCTTTTTGTAAATAGTTTTTTTATACTTTTTAGTCAAGTTTTACAAATTGTGATGAGACATAGCCCTGTATTCCGTTATATCTCGTGAGATACCAATTCCCGTCTGAGCCTATTATGGAAAGCCTTGTACCTTTTGGAATGGAAGCAAGTACCCTTGAATCCGCAGACGGTTCACTCCTGAGATTAAGTCCGGTGTTTTGTGTAACGACAGTACCTGTCCTGACACCTGACGGAGTTCGGAAAGGCACACCTAAAAATTCTGCTGTTGACTGAGCAAGATTTTCTGCAATTTCACCGATATTTTCTCTTATCCAACGTGCATCTTCACGGTTATCATGATATGCAACCTCGATAAGGATGGCAGGTGCTGTCGTTCTTGCGACCTCACCGAGGCTTGTTGTGGGTACGGTTTTGACAAGGGAGGGGTTGGGATATATTTTTTTGAAATTTTCCTCAAAAATTTCTGCTGCACGTTTGCTTTGTGAGGAATTGGGGTAGTAGTATATTTGTGTACCCTGATTTCTTCCTGCACTTGAAGCAGGTGAGGCATTGGAATGAATTGCAAGATGAAAATTATATACTCCCGAATTTGATTGTGAAATAGAATTGTTTACGGTTTTGCTCGGATCATTTCTTACATATTCTATACCCGAGGCGTCAAGATAGGGAATCATTGCATCTGCAATAAGATTCATATAATATTCTTCGTTTCCTCCGTCTACATACGGATTATATTCCTGCGTTGACGGACTGAGATAAATTATAGGCATAGTATAATCCTCCATATTATGTTTATTGTAATGATATGATTTCCGGATATCTATTTATTCATAATGTCAAGGAAAAAATCCTCTGTACTCAAATTGTTGGGCCGTAAAAATCTGTGAAGTGTGAAAAGATCCTCTTTGTCCGAAATATAGTTCATTTTATTTTCGCAGTCAAGAATGACCTTGAACCCTAAGGACCTTACTATTTTTTCGGTATTTTCACTTTTTGCTCCGAAAGGGTACACAAAAGCACACGGTTTTGTTCCGATTTTTTCCAAAATTCTGTTATTAGCCGTCGTGAGGTCCGCAGTGAGACGTTTTTTATATTCATCATAGCTTTCTCCGCTTTTTGCCGCTGCACCTCTTGAATTTCCCGTAAGCCTGTGCAGGTTATATGTGTGGTTCTGTATTTCGACAAGTCCGCTGTCAGCCATTTCCTTAAGCTGTTCCCATGTACACTGTGACCAGAGCGGACTGCGGTATTCTTCATTTTCCGCATCGTCAGCCGACAGACCTATAGGAGATATAACAGCCTTTGCCTTGTACTTTTCAAGAATAGGATATGCATAGGTGTAATTATTAAGATATCCGTCGTCGAAAGTGATGATAACGGGGTTCTCAGGCAGCGGCGTTCCTTTTTCAAAGAAATTTGCAAGCTCCGACAGAAAAATTGTATTGTAACCGTTGTCGGAAAGGTATTTGACATCTTGCTCAAACAAATCAGGGTCAATCATATATTCATTCTGTTTGCTTTCCTTTTTCATAAGTCCGTGGTACATAATGACAGGAAGCCTCAGCTGTACTGCTTCGGTTTGTACAGGTAGGGAATAAAAAGTCAGGGATGTACATAAAGCAGTAATAAATATGCAGAGCATAGTTTTAATAAGAAATTTTTTATTGATAACAAAAAACATATTATATCAACCTCCAAATTGCTCTCGCAAAATATATAAATGCTATTGAATTTTGTTGGAAAATATAGTATAATTTAATAAATTTGTAGATTTAGTATTGTCAAAATTTAAATGGGTTATAAAGATTTGCAGAGGTGGTTTGTGTGTCCCGCAATAAAGTTATAGATTTTTTTACAGGTACTCCTGTTTACAATAATGATAAGGATTATTCGGATTTTGCATATTTCAGTGCACCGCTGAATATTTTTTTCCTTGCATGCCTTGTTTTGCACAGTGCATATATGGTGATTTTTTCGTATCTGAATATACCTATGATGATTGTATTGGATCTTGTATGTGTTTTGCTTTACACGTCATTCGTCATAATTTTGAGACGTTTCAAAGGTTCATGGTTTCCCTGTGTTCTTCTTGCCGGAGTTGAGCTTTTTATACATCAGATATGCACGGTAAGATTGTTCGGACTTTCTCCGGGATTTCAATATCTTTTGATACCGCTTATGTTTATAACGGTATTTATAAGAATGAAAGGCAGGCTTTATCATTATCTGAGAGGACTTATCATATTGATTGCCTCTATTACATTTATATATCTGATAATCTTTTTTAATGACATTGAACCGTATTATGAGCTTTCGGAGGATGTTTCGATAACTCTTCTTATAATTAACTGTATTATAAGCTTTACTGTAACACATATATTCACGGGTCGTGTGGTTCATTCTCTTGATGAAAAAAGGAGCGAGCTTGATACAAGCGTAAATGAGAAGACAAATACAATTTATGAAATGCAGAATCAGATTATAATAAGCTTTGCAAATATTATAGAGGCAAGGGACGGCAGTACCGGAAAGCATGTCAAACGTACCAGCGAATATGTTGAGGCACTTGTAAAGGAGCTTAAGAGAAACGGTAATTATAGGGATATACTTGACGAAAGATATATGCACGACGTTATGATGTCAGCACCTTTGCATGATATAGGAAAGATTACAATTCCTGATTCCATACTTACAAAATCCGGAAGACTTACACAGTCGGAATTTGATACCATAAAACAGCATACGGTTAACGGAAAAGCCATAATAGAGGAGGCAATGGCTGATATAGAGGATGAGGAATTTCTTAAGGTTGCAAAATCTGTTGCTCTTTATCACCATGAATGTTGGGACGGCTCCGGGTATCCGTACGGTATTTCCGGAGATGAAATTCCCTTGTGTGCAAGAATAATGACTATAGCGGATTATTTTGATGCACTTGTAGCGAAGAGGAGCTATAAGGCAGCATTGCCGACCTCGGTTGTCTTTGAAAATATTAAAGAGCAGAGGGGGAAAAAATTTGATCCTGTTGTTACAGATGCATTTTTGAGAATAAGAGATCAGATTGACGAAATAGCTAAGGCTAATGCAGATTAAGATAATAGTTTATGTTCATCAAAAATATTGACTGAACGATAAAAATATTGTATAATGATTCTATAAACGTGCGTATTGTGCAATTCTGTGTTGAGATAAAATTTTACTTAGGGGAGATTGATATGGCATTATTTATAAATTGTCCCGGATGTGGCAACAGAATCGTAAATAACGGTGAGAACTGTCCGTTTTGTGGCTTTAATGTCAAGGAAAATAAGACTGCCGAAGAAATGGAGGCAGAACTCCAGGAGGCTGTTACCGGGGGAGTAACGGAAGTGACTGAACAGGAGACTGCACCCGTACAGGAGACTGCACCCGTACAGGAGGCTGCACCCGCACAGCAAGCGGCACCGCAGCCAAAGGAAGCATATGCTCCTGCCCAATCTCAGATGCCAATGCAGGGCGGTGCGGTTGGGGTTCCTCAGCAGCAAGCTGTGGAGGAATCGGGGAATCTTCCTGATATTGAAAGACCGGTTGAGGGAAAATCACTTCCGCCGATAGAAATTGAGAAGCCGGTACCGTTGTCGAAAATAGCCAATACACCGGCTGTAAAGCTTACTCCGATAGAATCCGAAGAACTGACGGGTACACTTCCCCAAATGCAGCCTGAAAGGGAAATCACTATAGAGCAGATCCGACATACTCCGGCTGTTAAGCTTATTCCGATTGATCAGGAAGAAGTGGAGGATAAGTTGCCGGATATTGACAGTGAAGATGCAGTACCATTGGAAACAACACATTCAGGTGTGGGAATTAATGCAGAAAAGGCGCAACAGGTTATACCGAATATAAATAGGGCAGCACAGAAAGTTGCTCAGCAACCGACGCAAAGACCGGTGCAGCAGCCTGTCCAGCAACAGGTACAAAGACCGGTACAGCAGCCGCAGACACAACAAACTGAGCCGAGAGCAAAGAGACAATGGACAACTGATCCTGCACAGGGATCGGCACAGCAGCCGCAGACACAACAAACTGAGCCGAGGGCAAAGAGACAATGGAC
>CANQLX010000072.1 GCA_947624835.1 uncultured Clostridia bacterium | reverse complement strand
CTTTTCCTCGGAGGTATAAGTTACACTATCGGTGCTGTACTTTACGGTATCGGAAAAAAGAAAAAATATATACATTCAGTTTTCCATATTTTCATTGTCATAGGAAGTCTTATGCATTTCTTCTGCATACTGTTCTATGTATTATAACCCAAAACAAAAAATATTATATAAAAAATACCGATCCGAAATCTCGCTCAAAGTGAAGATTTTAGATCGGTTTTTTAACATAGCAAATATTTTTATAAAGTAAAATTATAATATTAAACAGTATGTTGCTATTATACATAACAGGCAAAACCATTTCGGTACTGTCCGATAAATAATTCATATTAAAATCGTATTCCGCTTAAATTTTTATTTGATAAGGGAATTATCACATTTTTACAAAAACAGCGTACCAACATAATCGGTACGCTGTAATGTTTTATGTTTTTTCGTCCATCGGCGGAATAATTAATGTCACAGCTGCGACAATAACACCCCACTTGAAATTATATTATGAAAGTTCGTCAACCAACTTCTGAAGTGCTGCAAGTGCCTCTTCGGGAAGTGCGTCATAGCCGCCTTTCTTTTCCGAGAAACCTTTTACTGCATTAACACGGTTCTGCATTGCATTCTTGAGTGCAGACTTGTAATCTGCATCATTAAGATCAGGCTCAAAACCGTCCCAGTGAAGTATCTCAACGTCCTCAAACGGACCCCACTTCTCAAACTTAGCAGTACCCTCAACGATTGCCTCAAGAACACCCAGTGTGTCCTCTTTCTGAACTTTCTTGCCCATGAAATCGCCTGTATTAACAATATAGCAGGCAACATCTTTCTCAGCAACCAGTTTCTTGAATTTCTCATAATCATGTACAAGAGGATACGTTCTGAACGGGTTAGCATAAGGAACAATACGAAGTGCATTCATATCTGTACCTGCTGCTACACGCTCTGCTGTTGATGTCTTTGTTGCAAGTGTAGCACCCATTACAGAAGCAAGAGCCGCACCCTTGAGCTTTACGCAGGGAGGGATTGTAGGATCTTTCATGATCCAGATTATAGAATTAACAGGTGAATCAATCTTGTCAACCCTGTTCGGTGACCAAAGCTTTGACTTGATCGCACGACCGTTACCGTTCCTGATATCCTCAGTTACAAGCTGAATTTTACCTTCGGAATCTCTTGTCGCAGAGCAGTTCTGAACACTGAGGAGATATTTGTTGTCCGGGCATCCTGTCGGATAGTCAGCGGTCTTATCAAAATATGACGGCTCAAGGGCAATAGATGCACAGGTATCTGTATTAATTATAAATGCATCATCGTGGAGAACAGTTATACTCGGATATTTATCGTTGTGCTTAGCGTGTGTAAGAGTTGATTTACCTGATCCTGAAAGACCAAATACAGAGGCAACATACTTGCTGCCGTCAGCAAGAGTGTACTCTTTCTGACCGCCGTGACAGGAAGCATAGCCGTTACGGTTAGCTATGGCCCATGCAATAGTAAGTGTACCCTTTTTATGCTCACCGAAATACTTCATTCCGAGAATAGCGGCACAGTTATTATCTGTATCAAAATAACAACAAGTAAGATCATCACTTAAGCAGCTGTAATCAACGTCAGGTGACGGTGTGGGAACCCACTGCGGATCTGAGAAAATATAGATATCCGGCTCGTTTCCATTGCCTACCGGCTGTGAGTTCTTATACATCTCACTATACTTATCATTTATATACTGGAAGTTAAGGAGCCAGTTATACATAATATTTTCCTCACCCTCCGGAATAAGCAGGTGAGCCTTTACCATAAACTCGGGATCAAGTCCTATATAAGCGGTAGCATGATAAAGCTTTTTGAAACGTGTTTTATAAACGGCATCCATTACCACCTTATCAAGTTTTGTATCATCAACACCGGGCTCACCCTTGATACGTCTTGCAGCAGCATATCTGCCTGTTACCGCACCATCATTGAAGAGAAGAACCTTTGCATCCTCGGGAAGTCCTACCTCAGGTCCGTTATAAACGGGCATATCGGTAACTACCGTACCGGGTGAATTTTTAGCGAGGTTATAAGCCTCTTCAAGTGAGGTAACTTCTACAACATTATTACCGTAGAAAGCACCCTCAATGATTGAACGTGTTTTTGAAAAACCAACTTTTCCTTTTCCTATTTCGTTTATAGGATAATAAGCTTTTGTTGACATATAGTACAGCCTCCTATTTTTTATCCGAAAATGCAATATTTTCCGCATTTTCCGGTCAATATATATTCTACTTCATAATAAAGTCATTGTCAAGACGAATAATTCAAAAAAACACAGTTTTAAGAAGTAAAATGCAATTTTAAAGTCCAAATTATTCAGATTTAATATATCATCAGAAAAAATAATCCGTAATCCGAATAATTGCACCATGTATAATTCATTTTTATATACTCAAAGAAATATAATGCTACCTCAGATATTCATCAAAACCGAGGGCCGAAAAATCTTCCGGTGTAAGCCTGTGGTATGAGGCATGATCCTCATCAAGATCAATGCAGTATATAAATTCATCCGGTTTACCATCCGAAAAATAAACTATATAATTAAACTCATCATTATCAACATTAATACATTCAACACATTCACTGTATTTCTGAAAAACAGAAAGAATATCATTTATCATAGGAGGATCAATTCCACGGAACAGGTCGATAAATTCCTTAAGAAATTCACTAATTTCTGTGTTCTCATGAATATACGTTACTCCTTTCTCCGGTACGGTAAGATAAAACTTTCCGTCAAACATTTCAACCTTTATATCTCCGAGCTCATCTTTAACAAGTCTGCAAAATTGCTTGAGCAAAACACTCATTTCTTTCTCATTGCAGTCTGTTCCAAGATGCCTGTTCAGTGAATCAAGAGGATAATTAAGCCCCACCGAATTAGGTGTATATCCCACCTTTATCTCATTTTCCTTAATTACATAAATCATGTTATTTTTCAGAGCTGTGTAATTAACTTCTGACATTATACATTACCTCCGCTATATAATTAAAAAACAGAAAAATTCGTTTATAGTATAGCCATACAGTCACCAAAGCTGAAAAATCTGTATTTTTCCTCCACAGCAGTTTTATATGCATTCATAATATTATCATATCCTGCAAACGCCGAAACAAGCATAACAAGCGTACTTTCGGGAAGATGAAAATTTGTTATAAGTCCGTCAAGAACCTCAAACTCAAAGCCGGGGTAAATAAAAATATCCGTCCAACCCTCGGAGGAACATATTTTTCCCTCTTTTTTCGCTACTGTTTCGAGTGTACGACAGCTTGTTGTACCGACGGAAATTACCCTGCCGCCATTTTTCTTTGTTTCGTTTATAAGGTCTGCTGTCACCTGCGGAAGCTCATAATGCTCCGAATGCATATGGTGCTTTGTTACATCATCAACCTTGACGGGGCGAAACGTACCGAGTCCGACATGGAGGGTTACAAATCCTATTTTTATGCCTTTTTCCTTAATCCTTGCAAGAAGCTCCTTTGTAAAATGCAGACCTGCTGTCGGTGCAGCGGCTGACCCTGTTTCACGGCTGTACACAGTCTGGTATCGTTCCTGATCCTTAAGCTTTTCGTGTATATATGGAGGCAGTGGCATCTGTCCGAGTTTATCGAGTGCTTCATAAAAATTGCCATTACACTCAAAATCTACTATACGGTTGCCCTCCTCGGTAACATCCGCAACAGTACACCGCATAAGACCGTCCCCGAAAACAAAGCGTGTACCCGGTTTAGCCTTCTTTCCCGGTTTTACAAGTGTTTCCCAGCGTTTACTTTCCATATGACGTAAAAGAAGAAATTCCACATTTGCACCTGTTTCCTCCTTTATCCCATATATCCTTGCCGGAAGTACACGAGAATCGTTCAGAATAAGGCAATCCCCCTTGTTAAGATAATCTATTATATCATAAAAATGCCTATGCTCAAGCTCTCCTGTTAGCTTATTCATAACGAGCATACGTGAGCTGTCACGGGGTTCAACAGGAGTCTGAGCGATAAGCTCCTCAGGCAGTTCATAATAAAAATCAGCAGTTTTCATCAGAATTATCCTTTCTTTTTTTATACCCTTTAAATTATACTAACTATCTACAAAAAAATCAAGCGGCGGGGTACACTGCATCATGTTCGGGCAGAAAGTGTCAGAGCGGCTCCCCGGAGCCGCTCCGCAGTTAGAAACGATAAAATTTATCTCATTTATCAAGTTTAATTTACGGTCGAGCAATAGAATAGCTGACCCGAATAAATTAGTCACGAGCCGACAGTGCCTGCACGGCACTGACTTATCACTTGTTCGATGCAGAACCGATTCTTGCCACACTTTTCGGAACATCTGCCTTTTTCGATAAGCTGCAATTTAAAAATTCTGCTTCACACCCATACCTTCATACCGGTATTGGGACGGCAGAGGTATATGCCGTCCCAATGTTAAAACAAATATCTTTATACCATACCTGATTAATTTTTATCGTCCTTTGCATTTTTCTACTGCTTATTTTTCTTGTTTTTATTGGTTACTTTCCCTGATTTAATCGGTATCCGTCTCTCATTATCCGATTCCTCTTTGTATTCGGAAATCATGATATCCTCATAGCTTTCCCCAAAGTCAGATACATCATCCTCAATATAATCCATATATACCTTTCTCCGCTTTGACGGAACCTTCCAGAACACAAGATATACAACAAGAAGTACAATTCCTCCTCCCGTCACAGCAGCACCGGCATAAAGTCCTGGTGTAGTATATGTGAATACTATCTCTGAGGTTTTATTTGCTGGGACACGAACAGCCATAAATCCTACATTAACCTTCTCTATATCCGCAGCCTTACCGTTTACAGCCGCACTCCAGCCGCTTTCGTACGGTATGCTAAAAAATACCAGCTCGTCCGAATTTCCTGCCTTGAATTTCGCACTCATACGGTTGTTGCTAAATTGAACATCTGTGCATACATTCTTTCGCCTCTCCTCACAATCGGCAAAATAGTCCTCTTCCTCATACTGATAAGTAGTAAGGTTTTTATGATGTTTAAGTATATCCTTATATTTTTCTTCCTGTTCATCCGTCAGAACCATTGCCTTAAGCAAGAGCAGGTGTCTATTATTCTCGCCTACAATATTATATTCGTCCTGTGTTATATATTCATCATATGTAAAACCGTACGGAATATAATATTTATTCTCATACACACTGTACTTATTCTTTGTCATTAAATATTCCCAACCGGGCATTTCTGTCGTTTTAAGGCTGTTTTTAAATGATTTGCTGTCACCGTCATAATCAAAAAGATATTTTACCGAGAGGAAACTTCTTATTCCGTAAACCTCTTTATCCGGACGTGAGCCTACGCTTCTTTCGACACCTATGGATTTATAAAAATCCATAACCGATCCCGGAACTATGCTGTGAAATGCCTGAATCGTCGGAATCTGCCAATACATACCCATATTGTCCATAGGCTCATAAAAATCCGAGCGGACATTGTGTATATCCTTCAGTTTCTCATCAAACACACCCTTATTTCCCATAGCATATCCTGCTATAAAATCCTGCTTATAGCTTGCATTGACAACTCCCGTGCCTACAAGCAAATTTCCGTATCCAACTATCATAACCGAAAGAGCTATTGCAGTTGCCCTTATAAATACCTTTTTCTTCTTTCTGAATACAAGTAATACAACAAAGGCTGCAAGACCTATAAATGCAACCGTGACCCAGCCCCAGAAACGGTCAGGATATTTCTCAAGACCGAATGTCTGCTCAACATTTTTATCCGTCGGTGAATTTACGGGCATGAAGCCTATAAGTGCTGCGATAGCTGCCGTAATAGCAAATGTTCGTATCAGTGCCGGTCTGAAGTTTGTTTCATCACGATCAAGCGATACAACAGTTGCCATTGAAAGCATCAAGGTAAGCATATAGAACCATCTTGCGTAATACGCTGCATTGAATAACTGGAATGTACTGTTTAGAATCGGCACAAGTGCCATAACAAACAATATCGGTATCAGCTTGCGAAGCCACTTATGGGTTTCAAGCTTATAGAATGCAAACACTCCTACCATGCTGAACAACGGCAACCAGCCTGCGACGCTTCCCCATTTTGCATTGGAATCCGGGGTAAAGTTAGCATATGCAGGCATATCAGGCGGGAAGAAAAATGAAAGTATAATATGAAGATATCTTTGCTCACTTGAATATGCCAATGCTCCCCAGCCATGCGGAAAATTATCCAATCGGGAATTTTGCATAACTGCATCAACCGAAGGTATCAATATTATCCCCGCAAGGACAAAACCGATTATAACCTCTGATGCAAAACGCATGAACTCGCTTATTTTCATCTTATAGCTTCCCGTAGCCATGCGGAAGCACCAATAAATAAGTATAAATACTGCTTGCCCTGCAAAAAAATAATAATTTACAAAGGCTGCAGCAAATACCGAAAGCAGCAAAAGTCCCTTACGCTTATCGTATATAAATGAATCAATCGCCGCAAGCATAAGCGGGAATGTAATCATTGCCTCGTGGAAATGATTAAAGAAAATATTATATATCCCAAAGCCCGAAAACGCATATATCAAGGCACCGAACATTGCATACCTCTGTTCACGCACATATCTTCTGAGAAAAAGATATGCCGCAAGTGAGGCAAAGGCAAACTTCAGCATAAGCAGCGGTGCCATCATATACGGCACAGCCTGACTTGGGAAAAGCAGCGTAATCCAGAAAAACGGGCTTCCTATCATATAGAAGCTATATGATCCTATGATGTTCGCTCCGAGATCCGTTGTATAGCCCCACCCGATATTTCCGCTTTGAATACTGTCATGTATCATCTGATAAAACGGTATCTGCTGTACATTGAAATCACCGTAGAAGAAAAAATATCCTCCGTTGTAGATAATCCAAGGGATAAAGATCAGAAATGAAAGTCCCAATCCCCAAAGAAAGGTCTGCAGACACAGATTCTCCTTAGCTCTTTGGAGGACTCTGTTTGTTGACATTATAAAACCTCCTTGTCTGGTTGCAAAAGTATACAATTTTCCTAACAGAATTTATTATTTTCGGAGAGCTGCAACGATTCAGCTATTTTAGATAATAAGCATAAATTAAATACATATCCGAAATAATATCTGCGGTTCACCATAACTTACATATTTTATCATATTTTTATAGAAAAATCTACATAAAAGGCTCACAAAAATAATTCAATCTTTGATAAATTTAATATTATTTGACTAATATAAAAAAATTTTCAAAAAACCCTTGCTTTTTTTTTAAATAAATGATATCATAAACTGTACGCATAATAGCCTAAGGAGGTGTAAGGATGCCGAATATCAAATCTGCGAAAAAGCGTGTACGTGTTGCAACTGCAAAGGCAGCTGTCAACAAAAACTTCAAAAGTGCGATGAGAACAGATATCAAAAAAGCAAACGCTGCTATTGAGACCGCTGCTGCCGACAGAAATGAGGCAGTACGTGTAGCCATCAAAAAGATAGATAAGGCTGCCGCAAAGGGTATTCTCAAGAAAAATACCGCTTCGAGAAAGAAGTCTGCATTGGCTCGCAAGCTTAATGCAAGCGTTCAGGCTTAATTTTCCGACATAATGGTAGTATATTGTGTCAATACGAAAGCTGGACTTTGTTCAGCTTTTTTGTTTTTCTACAATCAATTCAATGTGACATTAATGAAAAGGTGAAAATACATGAATGAAGTAAAGTATTATGATATAGGTCTTAACTTATTTTGCAGACAGTATAGATTTCCCGAACAAATCATAAATAGTGCTGAAAAAGACGGAATTGTATGTATACTTACCGGCACAAATACAAAAGAAAATGTACATATAGATAAATTTACAGAAAATCATAATGCATACGGAACGGCCGGAATACATCCTCATAATGCTGATTCTGCAAAAAAAGAGGATTTTGACAGAATAGAAAAAATTATAAAAAGTAACCCAAAAATCGTTGCGGTCGGTGAGTGTGGACTGGATTTCGACAGAATGTTTTCCACAAAGGAAAATCAGATTTACTGCCTGGAAAAACAGATTGAGATTGCCGAAAAGCTTAACAAACCGCTGTTTTTACACGAAAGGGCTGCATTTAAGGAGTTTTCACGGCAATTTAAAAATCATAGGGATATATGCCCGGCATCTGTGGTACATTGCTTTACCGGCAACAGAGCGGAATTGGAGTATTACCTGGAAATGGGTTTTAATATTGGCATTACAGGCTGGATATGTGATGATAAAAGAGCTGCTGAATTAAGGAGGGCTGTTTCCCTTATCCCGCTTGACAGACTGCTTATAGAAACAGATGCACCTTATCTTACACCTAAAAATGTACGTGGACTTGACCGCACAAATATCCCTCAAAATATAAAATATGTCGTGAGGGATCTTGCAAAATATATGAAGGTTTCAGAAAATGAAATTATAGAAAACACAAGAAAAAATACAGAGAGATTGTTTTTGCACAGATTTAGTTGACTTCTTTATATCTTTCCATGCAAATTATAATATAAATTATTGACTTTTCGTATTATATGATATATAATTGTTTCATTGAAATTTATTTGGAGGTAGAAAGTTATGAATAAATCACTGTTTACAGTCCTTATTTCCGTTGTCGGCGGAGTTGCTGCTGTGACTGCAGCAGTTACTGCATTTTTAATCTTTAAAAACAAACAGAAAAAGGACGAAGAAGAGCTTGAGCATTATCTCGACAATTCCATACAATAATTTTAAATTCATTCCTTTATAAAAACGGCAAGCTCTTTGAGCCTGCTGTTTTTATATTATATCACATTTCATTATAAATGCTTATTATATCGGCAAAAACCTCGGAAATATCCCTCGCAGCATTCACCATTCTTATATTTTCACTGTTTTCAAGTCTTTTGAATACCTCGAAAAACCGTTGTCTTATTTTTTTTTGAGTTTCTTTATTCTCATATATTTCTCTGCTGAAACGGTTTTTTTCTATTCTGCTGTCACAGGATTCTATGTCCACATCAAGAAATATACATAAATCAGGACGAATTATCTCTTTGCACCCCAAATTAAGCTCCATAACCCAATCAAGATCTGCATTTGTTCCTTGGTATGCAAATGAGGAATAATAATACCTGTCACATACAACATCTATCCCCTGTTCAAGAAAATGTATTATTCCGTTTTTTTGATTAATATTGTGAAATATTCTGTCTGCAAGAAACAGTGCGGACAGCTCATATTCATCTCGCTTTACAAAACCTGCAAGTGCATCTCTTATCATTCCCCCTGTTGAGGATTCGGTAGGCTCGGCAGTTCTATATACCCTCCTGCCTCGTTTCTTCATTTCCTCGACAAGAAGATTAATCTGTGTTCCCTTACCGGAACCGTCTAATCCTTCAAATACTATGAATTTTCCCTTTTCCATACTTTTTAATCCTTTTTATAAATTATTCAAAGTTTTACGTATCTGCTTTGCAATCAAATAAGCCAAATG
>CANQLX010000071.1 GCA_947624835.1 uncultured Clostridia bacterium | reverse complement strand
AAAGCCGCTTGTTTTCTGTATTTCTAAAGAGCTGGAAATGGGACTCGAACCCACGACTTCCTCATTACGAGTGAGGTACTCTACCAACTGAGTTATTCCAGCACAATGGATCGGATACCAAGTGCCGACTTAGATATTATATAATAAAGTTTTGTTAATGTCAAGAATTTTTATAGAAACTTTGAGTGATTTTAGATAACAAATTATAATATAAAAAATTAAAAATAATACTTGACAAGGGGCATTGAAATATGGTAGAATACTTGATTGTAGGCTGATGTTCTATATGAATTTTAGCTACCGTGAAACCGTACAAAAGTGCGGAACGTATGCGAAAAAATACAGCAACAATGTATAAATCGGAGTTTAACGGACAATCATCTGATTAGCCGCTGAACATAAATAAAAAATAAGCAAGGAGGTGAGAAGATTGCCTACGTTTAACCAGTTGGTTCGCAAGGGAAGAGAGGTTTCCGAAAAGAAAGCCAAGGCTCCCGCACTGCTTAAGGGCTGGAACTCAAAAAAGAGAAGAGCTATTGACCAGAACTCGCCCCAGAAAAGGGGAGTATGCACAGCCGTTAAGACAGCTACACCTAAGAAGCCTAACTCAGCTATCCGTAAGATTGCCAGAGTAAGACTTTCAAACGGTATCGAGGTAACATCCTACATTCCGGGTATTAACCATAACCTTCAGGAACACAGCGTTGTTCTTATAAGAGGCGGACGTGTAAAGGATCTCCCAGGTGTGCGTTACCACATCATCAGAGGTGCACTCGATGCACAGGGCGTTGCAAACCGTATGCAAGCAAGATCTAAGTACGGAGCTAAGCGTCCGAAAGCGGGCAAGAAGTAATTGCCGTATTATTCTAAAGGATTATGATTTTGAATAAGCAATACAGAGATGTATTATTTACATAAATATATAGCCTCTGTTGTGCTGACGGAAGAAATCCTTTCGAGTACCTATGAAATCACCACTATTGTGAAGGAGGGAAGTAAAGTGCCAAGAAGAGGTAATGTTGCAAAGCGTGACGTTTTGCCGGATCCGGTTTATAATTCAAAGCTTGTTACCCGTCTTATAAACAATATAATGTACGACGGAAAGAAGGGCGTAGCCCAAAAGATCGTTTACGGTGCATTCAGCATCGTTTCCGAAAAGACAGGCAAGGAGCCGCTCGAGGTTTTCGAGGAGGCAATGGAGAAGGTTATGCCTACACTTGAGGTAAAGGCTCGCCGTGTCGGCGGTGCTACCTATCAGGTACCTATGGAGGTAAGACCCGAAAGAAGACAAACACTCGGTCTTCGCTGGATTTCAAGATATGCAAGAGAGAGATCAGAGAAGACAATGAAAGAAAGACTTGCCGGTGAGATCCTTGACGCTGTAAACGGTATTGGCGGTGCTGCTAAAAAGTGTGAGGAAACTCACAGGATGGCAGAGGCTAATAAGGCATTCGCTCATTACAGATGGTAATAATCTGTTTGCGGTACGTATGACACAGCAATGGCAGCAATGCGCTGCATGAATAATTTAGGAGGATACATAATGGGCAGAGAAGTCTCGCTTGAAAAAACAAGAAATATCGGTATCATGGCTCATATTGATGCCGGTAAGACGACCACAACAGAACGTATTCTTTTCTACACCGGTATCAACCATAAAATGGGAGAGACACATGAGGGTGCATCTACCATGGACTGGATGGTACAGGAGCAGGAAAGAGGTATAACAATTACTTCTGCTGCCACTACGTGCTATTGGGAAGGAACAAAGCACGATAAGGGCAGACACAGAATAAATATAATCGACACCCCCGGTCACGTTGACTTTACCGTTGAGGTTGAGCGTTCACTTCGTGTACTTGACGGATCGGTAACAGTTCTTTGTGCAAAGGGCGGCGTTGAGCCCCAGTCTGAAACAGTATGGCGTCAGGCAGATAAATATAAGGTACCCCGTATGGCTTATGTAAATAAGATGGATATTATGGGTGCCGATTTCTACCGCGTTGTTCAGATGATGAGGGACAGACTTAAATGTAACGCTGTGCCGATCCAGCTTCCGATCGGTTCTGAAGATACCTTCAAGGGTATAGTTGACCTTGTCGAAATGAATGCCGATATATATTACGACGATCTCGGCAAGGATATGAGAGTTGAAGAAATACCCGAGGATATGAAGGAGCTTGCAGAGAAATATCATGCAGAGCTTATCGAACACGTTGTTGAACAGGACGAGGAGCTTATGGAGAAATACCTTGAGGACGGCGAAGAGCCTTCTATCGAGGATATCAAAAGAGTTATCCGTAAGTCTACAATCGACAATACAATGGTACCTGTAACCTGCGGCACATCCTATCGTAATAAGGGTGTCCAGAAACTTCTGGATGCGATTGTTGACTATATGCCTGCTCCAACGGATGTTCCAGCTATCAACGGTATTAATCCGAAAACGGACGAAGAGGTAGAGGTAGAGTCAAGTGACGATCTCCCGTTCTCGGCTCTTGCATTCAAGATTGCAACGGACCCGTTTGTAGGAAAGCTTGCATTTTTCCGTGTATATTCCGGTACACTCAACGCAGGTTCTTCCGTTTATAACTCAACGAAGGACAATACTGAGCGTATAGGACGTATACTTCAAATGCATTCCAACCACAGAAAGGATATTGAAACCGTTTATGCGGGTGATATTGCTGCTGCGGTAGGTCTCAAGAATACAACGACAGGTGATACACTCTGCGATGAGAGTCATCCTGTTGTGCTTGAATCAATGGAATTTCCGGAGCCTGTTATCCGTGTCGCTATTGAGCCTAAGACAAAAGCAGGTCAGGAAAAGATGGGTATTGCTCTTGCGAAACTTGCTGAGGAGGACCCGACATTCAAGGCTTATACGGATGAGGAAACAGGTCAGACAATCATAGCAGGTATGGGTGAGCTTCACCTTGAAATTATCGTAGACAGACTTCTCCGTGAATTTAAGGTTGAGGCACATATCGGTAAGCCCCAGGTTGCTTATAAGGAAACAATCCGCAGATCCTCCGATGTTGACGAGAAATATGCACGTCAGTCAGGCGGTAAGGGTCAGTACGGTCACGTTAAGCTTAAGCTTGAGCCTAACCCCGGTAAGGGCTATGAGTTCGTCAATTCCGTTGTCGGCGGTGCAATCCCGAAGGAATATATACCGGCTGTTGATGCAGGTATACAGGGTGCAATGCTCAGCGGCGTACTTGCAAACTACAATGTTGTTGATGTTAAGGTTACACTTTATGACGGTTCGTACCATGAGGTTGACTCCTCCGAAATGGCATTCAAGATTGCAGGTTCGATGGCGTTCAAGAACGGTATGAGAAAGGCTGATCCGGTGATCCTTGAGCCTATCATGAAGGTTACCGTAACGGTTCCCGAGGAATACATGGGAGACGTAATAGGAGATCTCAACTCACGCCGCGGTATGATTCAGGGAATGGAAGCAGTGGCAGGTGCACAGAGAATAGTTGCAATGGTACCGCTTTCGGAGATGTTCGGTTATGTAAACGATCTCCGTTCCAAGACACAGGGACGTGGAGCTTATGTAATGGAGCCTAACAACTATGCTGAGGTTCCAAAGAGCATTGCAGACGGTATTATAAGCGGTCGTGCAAAGAAGGAAGATTAATTTAATAAATTTTCCTGAAATTTCATAAAAAAGCTTGCAATTTGTTTTTATTATTGTTAAAATAATTACAAGGTGCATTGCATTTAATAAATTTTATTTAGGAGGTTATTTCCAATGGCTAAGGAAAAATTTGAAAGAAATAAGCCGCACGTGAACATTGGTACAATCGGCCATGTTGACCACGGCAAAACAACACTTACAGCCGCTATCACAAAGGTTCTCAACCTCGAGGGCGATGCTGAGTTCGTTGATTACGCTAACATCGATAAGGCTCCCGAAGAGAGAGAGCGTGGTATTACAATCAATACCGCACACGTTGAATATGAAACAGATAAGCGTCACTATGCACACGTTGACTGTCCCGGTCATGCTGACTATGTTAAGAACATGATCACAGGTGCAGCTCAGATGGATGGTGCAATCCTCGTTGTATCTGCAGCTGACGGTCCTATGCCCCAGACAAGAGAGCATATCCTTCTTTCACGTCAGGTTGGCGTTCCTTACATTGTTGTATTCATGAATAAGACCGACCAGGTTGACGACGATGAACTTCTTGATCTCGTAGAGATGGAGATCCGTGATCTTCTCAGCGAGTATGATTTCCCCGGAGATGATATTCCGATTATAAGAGGTTCCGCATATCAGGCACTTACATCAGAGAGTAAGGATCCGAATGCTCCCGAGTATGCTTGTATCCATGAGCTTATGAATGCTGTTGACGAGTATATCCCGACACCGGAAAGAACAACAGATCTTCCTTTCCTTATGCCTGTCGAGGACGTATTCACAATCTCAGGCCGTGGTACAGTTGCTACCGGTAGAGTTGAAAGAGGACGCATCACAGTTTCTGAGGAAATTGAGATCGTTGGTCTTGAGGAGGAAAAGAGAAAGTCAGTTGTTACAGGTCTTGAGATGTTCAGAAAGACTCTTGACTTTGCAGAGGCAGGCGACAACGTAGGTGTACTTCTTCGTGGTATCCAGAAGAACGAGATTGAGCGTGGTCAGGTTATAGCTAAGCCGGGTTCTGTTCATCCCCACACAAAGTTCCAGGGACATGTTTATGTTCTTACAAAGGACGAGGGTGGTCGTTCAAAGCCTTTCTTCAGCAACTACCGTCCTCAGTTCTACTTTAGAACCACTGACGTTACAGGCGTTATCACACTTCCGGAGGGCACAGATATGTGTATGCCCGGCGATAACGTAGATATGGACGTTGAGCTTATCAAGCCCGTAGCTATGGAGGACGGACTCCGTTTCGCTATCCGTGAGGGTGGTCACACAGTAGGTTCAGGCGTTGTTTCCAAGATTTACGAATAATTTCGTTTTACGAAAACAATAATTTACGGCTCTGTACGGTTTGTCCGTGCAGAGCCATTATATTTTTTAACCTATTTGTACACTGTTTATATCATACAAATATCTAAAATATACCTTGTGTATTATTTTATGTAATGATGCCGGTCCACCCGCAGGAGTGCTTACGAATCCGCCCATTGGGTTCGCTCTGACATTTTGGCGGCGAGTGCTTTATGCAGCGGTAGTGCGCCCCTATCGGGTGTGCACCAGAAAGTGTCAGGAACGGCTCTCAAGAGCCGCTCCGCAAACGAAAATAACATAATTGTAACTGCAAATGAGAAACTTATCGCTGGTTCACAGAACAAATTAACGGTTGGTCAACAAATTAATTAACCTGAGTAGAGTAGTTACGAATTGACAGTAGCGGTAGGTCGCCGCTATATAAGGTCATCTGTGGGTATGATGCGGTATAGGGGAGTGTGTGAATAAATGACAGGCTGGTCGGCGTGAAAGAAAATAATTCCGTTTGTGGGGGAAAGAATTTTATCAAGTATCTCACCCGAATACGGATCTGTAATCTCTGCCAGCCTTTCACCCTTTCTCACTTTTGAATTAACCCTTGCATGGCGAACAAAAAATCCGGACTTTGAGGTTTTCACATTTACAAGCTGACTTCCCTTAATAAACTTGGATATATAACCCTCATGACAATTATATTCAATAATGCCCCTCTTATTCAAAAAGCTAAGAACTGCATTTATTACCTCCGCCGCACTTTCCTCGTCAATTCTGTCAGTAGCATTGGTATAGAGAGAGAAAGCCTTTGTTTCCCATAGCTGCCAGTTGTAATTAAGTGTTGTCGTATCATACGGCTTGGCATTACGTCTGAAAACATAGGGCAGACCAAAGTCCTTAGCAAGCTCTATATCCTCAAAGCCTGTTTTCATCATGCGCACATGAGGTATAAAACTCCCTTGCATATAAAAGCTTGTGAACTGTATTCCGTATCTGAAATCATTCACATTACGGAAAACTCCGTCAGCAATTCTCTGTGTGGTTTCCCCGAGATTATATCCGGGGAACATTCTGTTTATATCGGTATTATCAGTTGACCAAAAGCGTTTGCCTATATTCATTGAATGGGGATTTACACACGGCACAACCAAAACGGATTTACCGTTTCTGATTTTATTCTGACTTTCAAGCTGTCTGAAAACAGATATAAGCCTTGAGCATATATATACCTGCTGTACTTCGTTTCCTCTTGTCGCCCCTACTATACATACGGAATGTTCGCCCTCACCGAAGCTGTATCCCTTTATACGCATATTATCTCTATAAACCGAGCAAAGCTCGAATAATATTTTTTCTTCCATTAGTGTACCTCCTCAGGCAAGTATTCTCGCAATTAGCGAGCCTTCGGAAACTATGGGGTATTCACGCAGTGTAAATACCGTGCCGTCCTTTTCTGCCTCTATCCTTTCGTTTACCTCACCTGTAAGAGGATTAAGTATATCTCCTATATGATCTCCCTTTTTTACATTTTTCCAATGCTCAACACTCGGAAGAAATACGCCTGAACTGCCTGCATTGATAAATGAAACCTCACCATCATCGGATATAATGGGCTCCTTAGGCGGCTTTACTTCACCACTCCATATCCCTAATTCCTTCATAAGGGAGAAAATACCGTCTACAAGCTGATCGCCGTATTTTTTTGTTATACGCATACCAACACCCATCTCTACAACAAGGGTAGGAGTCCCGATTACGTTGAGCGAATATGCAAGGGTAGACTCAAGCACTGTAGCCGATGAATGAACCCAGATATAATCAAGATTAAGTTTTTTTGCAAGGGGAACAAGAGTGTCCTTTGACAGCTCATTTATTCTGCACTGCGGTATTTCCTCAAGGAAAATATTGCTTGCGTGTATATCAATAACCGCCGCACTTCCTCTTAGATCTTCGATTATCTTGGCGGCAATATATTCAGGCATGGAACCGTTTTCTGAGCCGGGAAAAAGTCTGTTCATATCAAGGTCAAAGCCCGGTATTCCCCTTGTTATGGAATCAATTCCAAGTGGGTTGAGGGCAGGGTATATGTCTGCAATACCCGTAAGACAATCATAATTTTCCTTTATTATCCTTTGCAGCTCATAGCATACATACTGTCCCTCAAGCTCGTCACCGTGAGTTCCGGTAACAATACTTATCCTTTTTTCATTTCCGCTCAGACCCTTTTTGGGTATGAGCCTGTTTTTTTGTATCATAAGTGTTTCGTCAATCGGCAATCCGACAGACGCAACTGTTTGAACCATTGCAATCAATCCTTTTCGTTTATTTCTTCAACCAATACAAATTCACTCTGATTCTGTACACCGCCTCCGTAAAAGTTTCCCTTGATAACGGGACAGTCGCTTGAATCCCTGCCGCATGACATACGAATATATTCGTCATTCACAAGCTTATTGTTGGTAGGGTCAAAGCCGTACCAGTAACCCTTGCAAAGTGCTTCTACCCACGCATGGGATGAGCCCTCACCAAGCATCATGCCGACAACATATCTTGACGGAATATGCTCCATTCTGAGAAGAGAAAGCATTATATGTGCATAATCCTGACATACTCCCTTTCCAAGAGTAAATGCACTTTCCGCAGTTTCATGTATGCGGGTCGAGCCGCTGTTATATTCAAAGACGTTCGGAATATCCCTCATAATTCTTAGTACCCTGTCATATACTCCGTCCGACCCACTGAATGAAAAATTATTGTGATATCTTGTAAGGCTTTCTCCGGGTTTTGTAAGCTCGGTCTGTGCCTTGTAGAGTATTGCACCAAACGGATAATCGGTGTATTCCTCAAATATATCAATACCTGCATCGGCAATACCGCTAATATGTACACCGAAGCTTGTATGAGGAGCATTAATTTTTCCATAAAGCTTTTTGTTTAAAAAACTGTCATCTGTTATCTGATAAACCGCACCGCCGTCCGTTGAAATATTCAATTCCCTTATTTTCTGTCTTTGAGTATCCTGCGGTATACATAAGGCGGAAAAACTGTGGTTGCTAATTTCTTCACTATACGTGGCAGTGAGGTCATAATTGAATTTCAGCCGTTTGATAATATCCCCGCCTCTCATTCAAGAATAAGATTTCTTACTAGATTTTTTATGCTTTCATAATTTAGCTCATTTTCCGAAAGCATATTGTCAAGAGTATATAGTATACTTTCGTCATATCTGAGTTTGGATTTCTGTAAAAAATTCTTCATCCTTTTGTATTCCTTTTTGATATAATAGTCGGGAATAGCAAGGCATAAATAGAGATCAAGTCTTTCTATACCCTTGCCGAGTTTTATTATGTTTCTGATTTGTTCATCATCTATGATATCATTGACACATCCCCAGAATGCGAGAATATGGTCAATAACAAGCATTATATCGGCAATAGGAGAATTACTTTTTTCAGCATTTTTTATATCGTCTATTGCAAGTTGGATATATGCCATGGTTTCCGTTCCAATATAATCCCTCATAACGATAGCATTATCATATGCTCTGTTAAGATTACTGATTATGGAGTTCGGATCAGTCTCGTCAAAGGGATATTTTTTCTTAAACCTTTCACTTGAACCGTAAACGTCGGATATTCCGATTTTTTCGCAAAGAACGGCATAATAATTCGGATCAGAATCTATCATCATATCCGCCGTTTTGAGATAATATTTTAGTGTTGTATGCACCCTTTCTGTATATCTGCCGAGCCAGAAAAGGTGATTGCTTTTGTCTACCGTGATAATACCCATGTGTCTTTAAAACCTCCGCCCTGTGATGAATTTACTATAAATGAATCGGGATTTCTTGAAAAGCGAGTAAGTCCGCTTGCCCATACCTTTGTTGTTTTTCCTGTGAGGACAAATGCACGGAGATCGGCTTTTCTTGGCACTCTTATGTTATTCTCATCAAGAATATCAAGGTCATAGAAATCAATAATTTCCTGTGCTATAAACCTTCTCGGCTGACTTTTAAGCATTTCTGTAAATTCGGACTTTTTGTCAGCTGTCAGAGAGCTTCCGAAAACAACACCGTAGCCTCCTGCCTCGGCAACATCTTTTATTACAAGATTATCGAAGTTTGACAATACATACTTCATATCCTCTTCAAAATAGGGTAGATAAGTTGGAGCATTCATAAGAATAGCGTCCTCGCCGAGGTAATACTTAATCATTTTAGGAACAAAATAGTAGATACCCTTGTCATCAGCAACACCGTTTCCGGGGGCATTGATAATAGCGGTATTTCCTTTTTTGTATGCCTCGAAAATGTGCGGTATTCCTATAACCGATTTTTCGTAGAAAGTCATCGGATCAAGGTATTCATCGGATATTCTTCGGTAAACGGCACCGACACGCTGTTTCTTTCCGTTATAGTCAATATAGTACAAATTATCGTTTTCGCATACCATATCTTTCCCTGTTGTAAGTACGGCTCCTGTTTTTTCCGCAAGATAGGAATGTTCAAAAAAAGCAGCATTATACCTTCCCGGGGAAAGAATTACATTGATACCGCCTGTATTTACATTATCCATAACCTCTTTGAGAAGTTCTGCATAATTGCGGTTGTCTGCAACACTGTTATCTGTGAAAACATCAGGCGCACTTCTTCTCTGAAGTTCTCTTGCAATCATAGGATATGATGCACCGGAGGGTACTCTCAGATTATCCTCAAGGATATACCAGCTGTTGTTTTTTGATTGAACAAGGTCAATACCCGAAATATGGCTGTATATATTTTTCGGGGGACTGACACCGTCGCAGGGGGCAAGAAAGCCTTTTGCCGAAAAGATAAATTCTTCGGGAATTATTCCGTCCCGTACAATCTGCTTTTTTCCGTAAATATCGGATAAGAAGCAGTTAAGTGCATCAACACGCTGTTTGAGTCCTTTTTCGAGATATGAAAACTCATCCTTATTTATAACTCTCGGAATGGGATCAAAAGGAAACAACTGTTCCTTAAATTCGCCGTTTTTATAAATACCGAATTTAACACCGTACCGTGCAAGGAGCCTGTTTATGGTTTCCGAATTTTTAATAAGGTCATCCATGTAATTTTCCCTCCTAAATAAAAATAAGGTGTTCTTTGCCTAAGCAAAAAACACCTTTGTCTATAAATATATATTAACATAATATTAATTATATGTCAACCGGATATGCAAGATTATATTATATATATTTCATTTTTATATAATATAGTGTCATTTAATACCTTTTTTTGATTTTTTTTGAAAGTATTG
>CANQLX010000070.1 GCA_947624835.1 uncultured Clostridia bacterium | reverse complement strand
TGCAAACACTTGTAATTTTTTCTAAAATGCTTTAAAATATAATAAGTAAAAATATTAGGAGGTAATTTCCAATGTCAGTTAAAGTTGCTATTAATGGTTTTGGTCGTATCGGTCGTCTTGCATTCAGACAGATGTTTGGTGCAGAGGGTTATGAGGTTGTTGCTATCAATGATCTTACAAAGCCCTCAATGCTCGCTCACCTTCTCAAGTATGATACCGCACAGGGCGGATATATGGGTAAAATAGGTGAGAACCTGCATACAGTAGAGGCTGATGACGAGGCTAATACTATCACAGTTGACGGTAAGACTCTTACAATCTACGCTAAGGCTAATGCTGCCGAGCTTCCTTGGGGGGAGATCGGTGTAGATGTTGTTCTTGAATGTACAGGTTTCTATTGCTCAAAAGAGAAGTCACAGGCTCATATCGATGCAGGTGCTAAGAAAGTAGTTATTTCTGCTCCGGCAGGCAATGACCTCAAGACAATCGTTTACAGCGTAAACCAGGATACACTTACGAAAGAGGATACGATCATTTCCGCTGCATCCTGCACAACTAACTGCCTTGCTCCTATGGCTAAGGCTCTTAACGATTATGCTCCCATTCAGAGCGGTATCATGTCAACAATCCATGCTTACACAGGCGATCAGATGATCCTTGACGGTCCTCACAGAAAGGGCGACCTCAGAAGAGCAAGAGCAGGTGCTGCTAACATAGTACCTAACTCAACAGGTGCAGCAAAGGCTATCGGTCTTGTTATTCCTGAGCTTAACGGCAAGCTTATCGGTTCTGCACAGCGTGTACCGGTTCCGACAGGTTCAACAACTATCCTTACAGCTGTTGTTAAGGGTGCAGATGTAACAAAAGAGGGTATCAACGCTGCTATGAAGGCTGCTTCTTCCGAGTCTTTCGGCTATAACGAAGATCCGATCGTATCTTCTGATGTTATCGGCATGAAATACGGTTCACTCTTTGATGCTACACAGACAATGGTAAGCAAGATAGCTGATGACCTCTACGAGGTACAGGTTGTTTCATGGTATGACAACGAGAACAGCTACACAAGCCAGATGGTTAGAACAATCAAGTATTTTGCAGAGCTTTAAGTGGGGAGTGGGGAAGCCCCCACGGGCAATCCGGTGGGGAAGCCCCCACAAGCATATTCGCGTATTCGCTCACTGCGTTCGCTCGTTCTGTACTTAGGTAAGTTTATTTCACGCGGCGGCAGTTTGCCTGTCGGAAACCGTAAGAATGACCCGTGAGCGTCTCTTTCGAGCCGCTCCGTATCGAGTTGTTGAGTGTGTGCAGTGGCGGTAAATAGATATTAGCATTATACCCCGACCGTGTGATTTATTCATGGTCGGGGTTTTTGTGCCTTTTTGGCGAGGTGGCTTAATTCTTAAACCGGGTTGACTACACTTATTTAAAATATAGTGCAAATACACATTTGTTTAATAAAAATTGAGGTGTCAATCTGACACCTCATAAAATTTTATTCTTATTTATTGTTGTGGTTTTGAATTTTTATTACCAATGTCAATTTTAGTAATATTATAATTATCGCTCAAAACCGTTATTGTTGTTGTCACCAGATTATTCACTCCCTTATCCGATGATTGATATTCAAATTGATACGAGTCGGGATCCTCTAAACCCCATTTCAGACTTCCGTCAGGGTATTTAACTACATTATATGCGGATACATTTACATATATTTTAGAATCTTTGGGACTGTAGCCAATTTCAGGTAAGCCGGTTGTAGTTGAAATTTGATATATATAATTGATAGAATTGAAAAACTTATCATTATTTTCAATTTTATTCTTCTTTAATGATATAAGATATTTCTCCTGCAACTCAATTTTATCCACAGAAATATAATTTACTGATGTAACTCCGTCATGAGCACCAATATTAAAAAGATAATTAGTATCTATTGATTCGGATGTTTTTGCAGTCATGTAATCGTCTAATTCACTTTCGAGTGTTGTTAAGTCTATGCCATCAAGTGAGGTTATATATTCCGGCTGATCTTTTATACTGTATGTTTTTTCTGTTTCTGCCAAAGTATAATTTCCGGAACTGTTTGGCTCCATAAAACTTGCTGTAATAACAGCTGTATCGCCATTAGCATATTGCTCTTTGTCAAGCGTATATGTAACGCAATTCTGTACCTCGCTTTGACAGCCACTGTTATTTACTGTAAGCGTAAGATACGGAGATACGCCGGTTACTTCAAAGGTCGCTCCATCGAATGGATCAAGTTCAATCAGTGCGAATTCGCTGCTTTCGGATTGAGAGTTTCCGTCCGCTGCGGACGATTGTGTATTGCTTGAGGAGTTAAATTCGCTCGGATATTCTCCTTTGTAATAATCTGTTCCCCCCATATTAAAATGCATACCGTAACTGTCTGTTACCAAATCAACCTCCACGGTACTATCCATTATGCCTACATTTGTAAATTCCAAGGTTGAACTGTCGATCTGTGTCCATTTACCATTTGTGGAAGTCCCATTATAGTTATAAAAACCGTATGGTTTCAGCTCGACATATCTGTTATATTCATCATACCACTTTCCCTCTAAAATGGACTCAACAGAACTGTCGCTTGAATCTTCAATATTATTTGTTCCGGTTGTACAGCCCATAAGCACTGACAGCATAATTGCAAATACCATGAGTAAAGATAGTTTTTGCCTGAGTGTTCTTTTCATTTTAATTCCTCCTTGCAGTATATCTGTAATTTTTATAATAGCTCTGTATATATGCTTATAGTTAAGCCAAAATATTATATATAGGAACTATTCTTCCTATAATTATATAGCTATACTTCCTATATGTCAAGTGCTTTAGGAATTATAATGTATATATTATACCGAAAAGGGGAAGAAAAATGCTTATTTCTGATACTATAAGGATAGGAACCAAACTTCTTGAAATACGCACGGAAAAAAATCTCACTCAAGCGCAGGTTGCAGAATTAGCGGAAATATCCGACCGTACATATGCCGATATAGAGCGTGGGAACGCAAATATGCGTGCAGGAACACTCATAAGGATATGCATGGCACTGAATATTACACCGGATGATATTCTTACAGAGGAAGACACGGATCAACCTAAAATTGATGAACTTTTTATAAGGCTTGAATCGTGCGGAAATCATGAAAAACAAACCGCTGCGAGGCTTTTGGATATTTACCTTTCTTCTTTGGGAAAATAAAGGATTTTTTGAATAAATACAATAAATTACGGTCTTGTTCAGCCGATTTTTAAAAGTCGGGGTTGTAAATGAATATTTTTTGTGTTACACTTAAATAAATTTGTATCGTGGGGGGATAATTGTGAAATTGAGAAAAATTCTGACAGTAGCACTTTACTCCGCACTTGTTCTTTGTGGTACGACTTCGTTTGCAGGCTGTAAAAACAGCAAAGAATCCGGTGAAAGCTCTGAAACATTGGTAACTTCACAAAATTCTGAAAAAGGTGAAGAAAATACCAATGACAGTACTTCAGATGAAATAAGTAAACAGGAAGAAAGCGGCAAGCAGGACTCTTCTGCTCCCTCGTCAAAAGAATTTACAGAAGAGGAACTAAATGCTGTCAAAGAAGTTGACAGTGCTATTGAAAAAATGAAAAACTCAGTCGAATATAAGAACGGAGATTATTCCGAAAGAAAGAAAATTGCCGAAGATCTTATGAAAGAACTCAAAGATAAGGAGCTTATTACGGAAAGTACCGTTAATGAAGATAACGGTGTGTTGAGTTTTTCGTATAAGGACGACTGTTCATCGGGAAAAATACAGCTAAACGATGAAGTTGGATCGGACACGAGCAGAGAGGAGTCCGAAAATATACAACAAAGCAGTACACAAACGGAGAACAGCAGCAGCGAATCCGAAAATAATACGAATAAAACAATTATAACCTCAGATTTTGAACTGCCGGAGAGTGAAAGAAAACTTATATGCAAGAAAACATTGGAAGATTTTGAAAATACAGCAGTGAAGTCGGGTGATAATGCAAGGGGACTTTTCAAAAATTACTTTACAGGTAAGACGAATCTATCCGAAACACATTGCAGGATCTATGCGTATGGTTCTATGATAAGCACCGATAGTTTCTCAACGAGTTATATTGATTTTCAAAAATCGGATAATAAAGCATATATGAAAAACGCCATAAAAATATCGGGTACGGACGGTTATAATGCAGATGAAGATTATATTTTTAAAGACGGAAAAATATATGCACTATACACTAAGGAGAAAATGTACACCGTTTATGAGGGCGACAGCGAAAGCCAAATTCAAACAGTAACCGGATTGGGGGAAGCGGTCGGAAAAATTGAGGAAAGCGGAACCTGTGAGCTTGACGGAAAGAATATGTATTATGAGTTTCTGGTAGATGACCAAGGGACAAAGACAGTTGCATATTTTGATGATGATAAATTCTATAAGGCAGAGGTATATCGGGACATTTCGGAAAGCAGCGGTGATCAATTTGTGCTTTTAGGATATTTGTATGCGTCATTTGATTTGGATATTGACGACAGCCTTTATGATATTCCTTCGGGGTACAAAAATGCAAATTCATATACAAACGATGGCTCGGATTAATATACGAACAGTATATGCTGTGTGTTCGTAAGGGAGGAAATAAAATGAATTTGGGTAAAATTATAACAACATTACTTTGCATTCCGCTTCTCATTTGCGGTGCATCCGTATTAACAGGCTGTGACAACGGTAAGAAAACAGAGGAAAGTTCAAAGAGTACGGAAAGTGCTGTAAACAGCGATATAACCCATGATTTTTCCGAGGAAAGTAAATCGGATGAAAGCAGTACACAACAGGATAGCCTGATATCTGACGGTTTTACAGATGAAGAATTGAATGCGATGGATATAACAGACGAAAAACTGAGAGAATTAACAAATACAGACGAGTTTAAGAACGGTGATTTTGAAACCAGAAAAAAACTTGCCGAGGATACCTTGAATGAACTTGCCAAAGACGGATTTGTCATTAAGGATTCAATGTCTGTAAGCGATGACATGATAAGTTTTTCCTACAAGGGAGGTGCTTTGGGAGGTATTCAACTGAAGGATTTTGACCCGTATATGAACGGTACCTAAAAAATATAAAAACCGATACCGCAAGCCTTTCGTAAAACTCAGAATAAGCCGCTCTGACTGTTTAACCTGAGCTTTTAAGAGCGGCATTGTGAAATGGAATACAAAATGAAAAACAGCCTTACAGTGTTTAACGCATCTGTAAGGCTGTTTTGTTTAAATAATCCGAACCGATTTAAAATCACACGTCACGAAATTCCGAAACTATAAGTGAAACCGCCCTCTCAATTGCCTCCGCTTCATCTTTGCCGTCACACTCAAGGTCTATCTCTTCCCCGCATTTTATGCAGGCGGTCATAATACTTAAAATACTTTTCGCATTCACCTCATCATTTTCGGTCCTTATCGTTATCTCACACTCAAACCTTCCCATTTCCTCGGCAAATATCGCAGCAGGCCGCATATGTAGTCCTTCGGGATTCCGTATCACAACTTTTTTTGAAATCATTTCTTCCTCCTTTATTTTCCTTGCTAAACTCCTTATCAAAGTATTCAAACTCAACCAACTGAACAGTATTATAACATATTTTTATATGGAATAGAAGATGTTTTTTGGATATTATTATAATCCCTTTTAAAAAAAATTAAAAAAATATTTTTATGTATTGCAATATAAAAGAAAAAGGTTTAAAATATTAGTGTGTTATCCGACTGGATATGCAGTCGGACGGGAATTTCAATATCGGGTTAGCCCGATTTCATTTTTTTCTAAGACGGTAAAAGAAAAGGCACAGGGGGAATGGAAATGGTAACCAAATTTGATAAAATATCGGGAACCGATGAAATCTTTAATAATAAGGAGTATCTTGCCGATTCGGTTATTTTTAATTCTATAGAATCAGCAAGAATTGAATGTACGTATGATATATACTCAGACCATAAGAATGTTATTATACTTACAGCAAAAAGAGGACACAGGGTTTGGTTATGGACCTCCGGAACCATAAAGGATGATACAAACAGGCTTATAGATATTTGCCGTTTCATTCGTGACTGCAAAATTCCACAGGCAGAAATATATCTTAAGCATGATGTTGCTGAAAATTTTTCGGATCTTTATGCCCTTGCAACACTTGAGCTTAACTATGTTGTAAGGGATGAATATTCTCTTGCAGTATATGAATATGACGGTGAAAAGCTCTACGAGGCGGAAAACGGGGAAGATGAAAGGATTATTCGTATAGATAAGGATAATGCAGAACATATAAAGCTTGTAACGGATTTTTACCGTGCACTTTCCGATGAGTTCGGATGGAATAACAAGTTTGACAGAAAGGTTAATGAATACCTCAATACAGAGCTTTATGCCCTCGTAAGGGATGGTAAAATGATTGCCAATGCAGCAATCGGAAGTCCGACAGAAAAGTATCTCAGGATAAAATCTGTTGCTGTTCTTGAAGATGAACGCCGAAAGGGTTATGGCTACAAAATGTGTGTATTTGCAGTCAATAAGATAAAGGAGAGAGAACGTACTCCTATGCTTTATACTCATGTAGGGAATGCTGCGGCTGTATCCTTGTGGAATAAAACCGGATTTAATGAAAAGGATAAGCTTTATCTCCTCAAACTTGAAAATAATTGAATATACAGGTAAATATTGCCCTTCGTTCTGTATCAGGACGGGGGGCTTTTGTTGAATTACTTTTTTAAATAAGAAGTTTGGTTTTATGAATAGTATATTGGAAAAAATAATACGAATTTCACTTTTATATCAGTCAAATATATGATATACTATATTGTGTAATTACTAAAAAATGATTGGAGATGTGGGAATGTCTGAATTTGTACAAAGAAAAATTTGTGAAGGTGTTACATTTGGAAGCATCACGGACGACAGATTCAAAATAGGAAGACTGAGTGCAACACTGTTGGTTCCGCTCAGCAGACAGACAGCGGCAGCTAATGCACTGCTTTCGTGTGTTCTGACACGTTCATGCAGAAAATATCCGGATTTCACCTCCCTCAGCAGAAAGCTGAACAGTCTTTACGGCGCGGCTTTGTATCCCTCTGTAAGACAGATGGGCGACTGCCAGGCACTGACAATAGCAGTTTCCGGATTGGACGATATATATACACTTGACGGGGAGGCAATTTCTGCAGAGCTTGCAGATTTGCTTTCGTCGATAATATTTGACCCTAATGTAAATGACGGGCTTTTTTCCGAAGAGGATATAGAACAGGAAAGACGTCAGCTTATTGAGAGTATTGATTCGGAATATAATGACAAGAGATATTATGCAATAAAACGCTGTATCGAAAGTATGTGCAGCGATGAGCTTTACTCAATAGGGCGCTTTGGAAGCAGGCAGGATGTAGAGTCGCTGACAAATGCCGATGTGTATTCCGCATGGAAAAGACTTCTTTCGGAGGCTCGTGTTGAGCTTACAATGCTCGGCAGTGCCTCGCCCGACAAGGCATATGAGGGCTTTTCCGAATATTTCGGAGATAAGCCGAGGATGATAACCGAGCTTGTACACATGGATATAATCCCCGGTGAAGTGAAATATGTTTCTGAAAATCAGGAGCTGTCACAGTCTAAGCTTGTTATGGGTTTTAGATGCAATTTTGATGAGGATGACAGAGCAGCACTTGAAAACTCCCTTATGTCTGCTGTGTTGGGCGGAACACCGACATCTAAGCTTTTCATTAACGTTAGGGAAAAGCAAAGTCTTTGCTATTACTGTGTGAGCCGTGTTGATAATAATAAGGGCATTTTGCTTATAGACAGCGGTGTTGAAACCGAAAATATAGAAAAAACAAAGGATGCCGTTCTCGAACAGCTTGAGCTTCTTAAAAAAGGAGATATAAGCGATGAGGAACTTATTAATGCAAAGCTTGCAGTTAAAAACTCGCTTATGTCATCGCTCGATAGTCTTGCCGCACTTCAGAATTTTTATATTGGCGGTATTATGAGGAAAAATCAGCTTACGCCGGCAAGAGCCGCAGAGTTTACGGACGGAATTCCAAAGGAAAGAATAATTGAGCTCGCAAATAAAGTACAGCTTGATACAGTATTTACACTTAAAGGAAACTGATAGGAGGTGTTTGCCGCTGAGGCGGCTGTTATATGGAATTTACCAAGATTACAAATAAACGTATGAATGAAGAATATTACCGCATGAAGCACAGCTCCGGACTTGAAATTATTGTATATCCCAAAAAAGGCTTTAATTCCACTTATGCAAGCATAGGAACAAAATTCGGCTCGGTATATTCAAAATTTATGTTTAATGGGAGGGAAATAACCGTTCCGGACGGTACGGCTCATTATCTTGAGCATAAGCTTTTTGAAAGTGAGGACGGCGATGCTTTTTCAAAATATGCCAAGGTTGGAGCATCTGCAAATGCATTTACCTCGTTTGATATGACCTGCTATCTTTTTTCCTGTACAAACAATTTCAAGGAATCACTTGAGATACTTCTTGACCTCGTTCAATCACCATATTTTACCAATGAAACTGTCGCAAAAGAGCAGGGAATAATTTCTCAGGAGATAAAGATGTATGACGACAGTCCCGACTGGAGGGTTATGATGAATCTCCTTAACGGACTTTATCACAATCACCCTATCAATAAGGATATAGCAGGAAGTGTTGAAACCATTGCGAGAATAAATCCTGAAATACTTTATGAATGTTATAATAGCTATTATAATCTCAATAACATGGTGCTTGCGGTTGTGGGTGCGGCGGATCCGTATGAGGTTCTTAGAATAGCGGATGAAAAATTAAAACCGAGCGAAACGGTCGATACAAAAGTTGTTTTTCCTGATGAGCCTTATAAAATAGTAAAACCTTATACCGAACAGATTCTACCCGTGGGAGTACCGCAGTTTGAATTGGGCTTCAAGGAGAACAGCACGGATAAATATGCAACAAATAAGGAGCTTATATGCACGAGTATAATGCTCAGTGCCTTTATAGGAACAGATTCAGAGCTTTACCGCAGACTTCTTGATGCGAAGCTTATAAATTCAAGCTTTGGAAATGAATATCTTGAGGGTCTTGGCTACCGTTCGATTATTTTTTCAGGAGAATCAGCCGATCCCAAGGCAGCTGCTGAAATGATATGCGATGCAGCAAAAGAGCTTCACAAAAACGGGATATCCCGCCGTGACTTTGATAATGCAAGAAAAGCAGTGTACGGAATATTTGCAGCAGGCTTTGATAGTAAGCAAAGTATTGCATCCGAGCTTATAAACGGTCATTTTACAGGTAGAGAAATATTTGAGCCTGCCGAAATTATAGCCAATGTTACACCGGATGATATAAACGAACGTCTTGAACGTCAGCTTGATGTTGATAATTGTTGTTTGTCTGTTGTGAAATCAGAATAAAGTGTATAATGTTCCCGAATTGGAGGATTGGAAATGTTCAATGTCAGCTTCCCGAAATTGGGACTAAGCTTTAATATAAACAGAGTTGCTTTTTCAATAAACGGTTTTGAGGTATATTGGTACGGCATAATAATCGGTGCAGGCTTTTTGCTTGCACTGCTGTTTGCCATGCTAAGTATTAAAAGGTATAAAATAAACGGTGACAGCTTTTTTGACTGTGTGCTTGCAGGTCTTATTTTCGGAATAATAGGTGCGAGATTATATTATGTTATTTTCAGTTGGAGTGATTATGCATCAAACCCTATGGAGATATTTGCCATACATAAGGGCGGACTTGCAATATACGGCGGTATTATCGGCGGTTTGGGTGCGGCTTGTATAGTTGCTAAAATCAAGAAAATGAATATCCCCGCCATACTTGATATAGGAGCTATGGGATTTCTTATCGGTCAGGGTATAGGCAGATGGGGAAATTTCATAAATCAGGAGGCCTTCGGCACACCGACCGATCTTCCGTGGGGTATGGTCAGCGAAAATACAGGTGGAGTTGCTGTGCATCCATGCTTTTTATATGAATCGTTATGGTGTCTTTTAGGCTTTGGCATTCTGTTTTTTATTAGTCTGAAATGGAGAAAATTTGACGGTCAGATGTTTCTTTTATATCTGATATGGTACGGCTTTGAGCGTATGATAGTTGAGGGACTTCGTACAGACAGCTTATATGTGCCGTTCCTTAATCTCAGAGTATCCCAGATTTTATCGGCTGTATTGGTAATTGTGGGGATTGCCCTGTTGATTATAAACCTTAAAAAGGCAAAAGAGGAAAGTGTTACACACAGCGAATACTAAAAAATGCAGTAAAGGAGATTATAAAAATGGCCAAGATAATAAGCGGAA
>CANQLX010000069.1 GCA_947624835.1 uncultured Clostridia bacterium | reverse complement strand
AATGGAACATTTCTCTAACCACTCAGCATTTTGCTGGGTGGTTTTGTTTGTAGGTGGAGATTATGCGGTGTTGCCCTAAATTTAACGAAGCACAAACAAAAAAGAATAAAAAGAAAATTATGGTTCCTGTTGTGGCTGCAGCAATCGCAATTGCTCTTATTAGTGGAGGTATCTTCCTTGCACCAAAGATTTTTGTTTCTGTCGATGATCTTTGCGCTCAGGGTAACTATCTGAAAGCATACGACAAGGCAAAAGATGAAGATGAAAAAATGGAAGTCAAGGCAGAAAGTATCGCTGCTGAAAGAAGTGCTTATTCTGCTGATAACCTTAAAGATCCCTCATCATTTAAGCTTAGAGACGTTTATTATAGTGAAGGCACAGATGATGATGGTGATCCAAATGGATATCTGGTGCTCTATATTAGCGGTGCTAACAGCTACGGAGCAAGCGTAAGTAGTTATTGGCTTTACACTTGGGGTAACGATAAGCAAGAATGGGAGTATTATTGCTCAGTTTCTGACCTTTCAGATGAAGAATATAGTACATATGATGATACGGACGAGAAAGTTGAGAAACTTCTTAATAATGTTGGACGAAGCTTGATTAAAGACACCATGAAAGACGGAATCAAATTAGACAAAGCGGCTATCAATCGTATCAATGATATGTTTGAAGAAGGAACACTTGATGACGTTGAGCCTATCAAACGTACTGAGTAATGATGGGGTATTATAATGCGCATAGAGATTCAATCTTATAAAATGTCGATTAACCAGACAAAATTTACGCACGAGCAAGTTGCAATTATATGGGATTTTTACGTTACAAAGTCAATTGCTGAGTCAGCTTCTCAGAAAAGGAGAATATCTGATTATGGACACAGTCAGTTTCCCTGGAAAGAGATGTTGACTGTTGCAGAACTACAGAATAATAATGTTAAAATTCTCCTTGCTAATTCCATCAATAAAACTTTGGAAAATTATGATCTTACAGTAATAGAGGGCAAAGGCGATAACAAACATAATAAAGCAATCGAGATAGACGAACCTAAAATTGTTTGTTTAACGCCATATACCATAGCAGATGAAGAACCTCCGAAAGCAAGAGTTGGTGAAGCAGAGAGCGCATTAACTCACATACGCAATTCGTTTGCCCATGGTAATACTTATTTCTTTGATAATGGTAATGTATTATTTGAGGATAAAGATATACGAGGCACAATTACAGCACGAATTATTCTTAAACAGCAAACCCTTTTAGATTGGATTTCATTGATTGATAAAGAGCAGAAATATTATGTGCTTAGAGATGTGTCAAAAAAAGATTAACGGGTAAAATTTTCACGGAAAAAGAAAGTCAACTCATTGACTTTTCTATAAATAATTTTTGGAGGTATTTATATGAGAAAGATAATTAGTGGGGTTATCGCTCTTACAATTTGCATGAGTATGGTGTCCTGTGGAACAGATAGCAAAGCTTCTGATGATAAAGATAAGGCGAAGGAAACAACAACCGCTGTAACTGAGCCAGAAGTAGTTGTGCCCGAATATAATACATTCAATATGAGTGTAGAGGAACTCGTAAATAAACTGAACAGTTCGGGCAACTATTCAAAAACTTGGAGTTCAGCTTGCACTACTCAGGAGCTATCCGATGGTAAGAGTAGTTTTAAGACAAATGATGTAATAATAGGGTGTTATTGGAGTGGTACATATGAAACAGCGACGAACAATATTATAGACATAACAATTTCTTATCCATGTGATGATAATGATGCATCAAACGGAATGATAGCTTGTGCGGCAGCTGAGCCAATTATGGAATACCTTTTCAATATTGATCAGGATACAGCTATATCTGAATGGATGCAGGCTTCAAAAGTAGGAGGCAGTGGATACGACTATGGTGACTACAATCTTTATGTAGGATATAATAGTATCAGCTCTGCCTCGGAAACTGTTATTACACCTAAAAATGAATTAAAATAAAACAAGGAGATAGTCATGGGTAAATTGAATGTTGTTATCGTAGATGCAACCGGCAACAAGGAACAAAAAGTCGGTCTGCCTGATGATATTAAATGTGGTATTATCATGGTGAAGCTGGTCGAGAAGATCAAACTCCCCTCTGTCGGTCCGGACGGAAATCCGATTAGCTATAAATTCATTCATAAGGTGACAGGACGGCAGCTCCTTGAAATGCAGACATTGTCCGAAGCAGGTGTCAAGGACGGCGATGTTCTCCGCTTACAGCCTGAGATCACAGCAGGATAATAGGTACTATGGATAATCAATTTGAGCTTAATTCTTCGGATTTTGACGAAGACAGATACAGCAGATTACGTTTGATACCGTGGTGGGATCAGGAAAAGATACAGAATGCAAGAATAATGGTAGTCGGTGCAGGCGCACTCGGCAATGAGCTTGTCAAGAATCTGACACTGCTCGGCATTGGCAATATCCTGATACTTGATATGGATTCTATTGAAAACTCCAATCTCACCCGTTCAGTGCTTTTCAGGAGAAACGATGTTGGACGCTATAAAGCAGAGGTTGCAGCCGAAAGAGCAAGAGAGATCAATCCCGATGTGAATGCCGTTGGTATCGTTGCGAATATCATAGATGATGTCGGGCTTGGTGCGTTTCGGCGTATGGACGTTGTTCTCGTCGGACTGGACAACCGTGAAGCCAGACTTGCGATCAATCAATCCTGCTATAAGGTCAATAAGCCGTGGATAGACGGGGCAATAGAGGTCTTGAATGGATTTGCGAGAGTATTTGTTCCAGGACAGGGCGCTTGCTATGAGTGTACCATGACCGATATGGACTGGCAGCTTATCAACAAGAGAAAATCCTGTGCCTTGCTGACACATGAACAGATGGCAGAGGGAAAGATACCCACAACGCCGACTTCTTCATCGGTGATCGCCGGGATCCAGGTGCAGGAGCTTTTGAAGATACTGCATAAGGAACGTGATCTACCGACACTGGCAGGAAAAGGCTTCGTGTTCAACGGGCTGACACATGACTCTTATGTAGTGGAGTATCAGGAGAAGCCTGATTGTATGAGCCACGATACATATGATGAAATTATTGAAAAGAATTGGTCTGTAAAGGATATTACTCTCAAAGTCCTGTTGCTTGAAATACAAGCAGAAATGGGTGAAACTGCTGTCATAGATTTTGACAGGGATATTGCCACATACGGACATTGTAATTGCGGTGAGCATATCTCTCTGTTTATGCCTGTACATAAACTGAGAGGTAATATGCTTACTTGTCCGAAATGCGGTCAGCAGATGAGCTTTGACAGTATTCATTCTATAAACGGCAGCGAGGATTTTCTGAACATGACACCTAAGCAGATCGGTATCCCTCCGCTTCATATTATTTGCGGACGGGTAGGAATGAATTGTAAATACTACGAATTTACGGCTGATGTGCCGGAATACTTGAAATAAGCAGGAGGTGGCAGAATGAATACTCGAATGAGAAGGCTTGCCTCCGATTGGGAACAGATACAGAAAGATTTTGCAGGGCATAAGAATATTATCGTTACACCGGAAGGCACGGAGCCGCCTGAGAAATACCATGTTACATACTTCGTAAACGGCATATATCTCTTGCCAGACGGTAGGATCGAAACATTAGGCAGACACGAGGTCGAAATCACGCTTCATGCCGACTATCCCCGATATAAGCCCATATGCAAGATACTGACTCCGATATGGCATCCAAATTTCAGGGATGGACAGATTTGTATCGGTGATATATGGGGCGCAGGAGAATCGCTGACTGATATTATCATCAATATTGGTGATATGATACAGTATAAGTCCTGGAATTCGTCAAGTCCGCTGTCTGCCGATGCCGCCGATTGGGCGCTGCAAAATAAGCACCTGTTCCCCGTTGGAACGATCGACCTCTATATTGCAGATAAAGGGTCTGAAAATAATGTTGAAATTGATCTGCTTGATGAACCGGCGCCGGAAGTTGATTCAGATGCCACTGAACTGCCAAAGGTAGATCTTAATAAAACGGTTGAAGAAAAAAGCGATGGAAATGATTTTGAGATAACTGCTGAGGAGCTGGAAGGTGTCGAATTTATACCGACAGTGCAGCGTATGCAGTCATCGACTTCGCCAAACGGTACAGTCAAGGGTAAGATCAATATCAAGACTGTTATTACCAAGGGTATCCTATGGGCGCTGATGGGTGCGGTTGTCGGATTTGGTATGTCCGAGATAACAGACGGACTGTACAGCACAAGAAATATCGCTAAAATGGGCGGTAATACGCATCTTGCAGAATACTATGACTATCAGGAAGAAATTGAAGATAAGCTGTCTGATGTAACAGATGAGTATCATCAATATTGTGAAGAAAAAGGCTATGATAAAGATGATACCGAACATCTGATGGATTGGTATAATGAGGAAGCATCTGACAGTGCAAAGAATCAGCTTGATGAATATATCGAGATCAGCGAAAAAGCCGATAGTGCGTTATATGATTCCTACAAGTACGAGTTTTCTTCGTCAGAGAAAAAGCTGAAAGAAGGAATTGCAAAGACAGTCAGGACACATTCTGCGATATGGTCTGCTATCATTGCATTATTTGTAGGATTGTTCCTTGGCATCGGTGAGGGCGTTTTCTATGGCTCAAAGGAAAAAGCACTGAAATATGGTGCAATAGGTGCAGGTGTATCCGTTTTGCTTGGATACGCAAGCGGTTATCTTGCTCAATGGATGTATTCATCAATGCTCGGTGATGATCCTGCTCCGATAGCGGCAGCACTTGTGCGTGGTATCGGCTGGGCGGTCATGGGCGTAGGTATCGGACTGGCTGTCGGACTGATAAAACCTGAGCTGAAGCGTTTGCTATTCTGTGTGATCGGCGGAACTTGCGGAGCCTTCCTCGGCGGATTCCTGTTCAATTTCATAGGGGAAGCAGTGCCGAATGATATGGTGTCAAGAGGAGTAGCTATTGTAATAATGGGCTTTCTGATCGGCATCGGTGTCGGACTGCTTGAACAGTTTGCAAAGCAAGCTTGGCTCAAGGTGATCCGTGGTGAGTTTGAAGGCAAGGAGTACCTTGTATTTGCAGGCACTACAAGTATAGGCAATAACGGCAAGAATACGATCGTGCTGTTCAAGGATAAGCTCATTGGGCCGCACCATTGTGATATTGTTCTTGAAGGCAGCCGATACGTTGTGAAGGACTGCGGTACGCCAATGGGTACGCTTGTAAACGGTCAGAAAGTGACAAGACAGATACTAAAACAGGGTGATGCTATTTCGATAGGAAATTCCGTACTTGTATTCAATACAAAATAAAGATAGAATGGGTGAGGGCATTATGAAAAGGATCATAAAAGCTGTATTGTCAGCGGTTATATCCGTAATGCTCTGCACCCATTCTTTTATTGCCTATGCGATAGATTTTGATGCTGAACAGACTTTTGATTCTGTATTTGTGGTGATGTCAGGTAATGCACTCGGAAGCGGATTTGCATTAGGCGAGAGCTGTGTTGTAACTAATGCTCATGTGATACAAGATGCTTCAAATGTTGAGATCACAGCATATGACGGCAAAGAATATCCTGCTTTCGTGTATTGCAAAAGCGACGAGCTTGATATTGCAGTTTTATCTGTTCCCTCTGCTGATTTTACTCCGCTTACGATCGGCAATACTTCTGATATAAAGATCGGTGATGATGTATATGCGATCGGCGCTCCGAATGGTATGAGCTATACGCTCACAAAAGGTACGCTGTCCTCTAATAAGCGGAAAATCAGCGGTGATGATTATTTTCAGTTAGATGCAGCGCTGAATGAAGGCAACAGCGGTGGGCCGCTGCTTGACAGTTATGGGACTGTTATCGGGATGAATACGATGAAGATGAATAACAGCGAAGGGCTTGGTTTGGCTATCCCCATTGACCGTATCATAAAATACATGAAAAGCAATGATATTTCTATGACCGATTACGGTATAGCAGAGGTTCCCGAAATCGAATATCATGCTGAAACGAATACTTCTGCATCTGACAGCATTGTTAAGTCTGACAGTCCACAGCAGGAACCGGCAAAGAGGAATATAGAACCAGTCCTTATAGCAGTCATATGCGTTTCCGTAATAGGCAATATCATTATGCTGTTGATAACGCTTCATTACAGAAGCAAATGGAAAGCATTAAAAACAGAACAAAGTGAACGAACCGATTTTGAGATCGAAATATGGGAGTGATGATCATGGCTAAAAAGAAAAACGGGGGCGAGCAGAAATACGAAAAGATACTCGCTCCCTCTGAACAAGAAGTAAACAGAGATGTTCTTCCTCAGAATGTCATTAAAATGGGAGAACAAGTCCTGCACGATAAAAACATTTACATTTTGCAGTCTGTATACAAGGAAATCCATGAGTTTACCAAAGACAAGCTGACTGTTGAAAGCGGCGGTATGCTTATGGGCTACACCATTCAGGCGAACGGAAAGACCAATATTATCATTGACGGCTTCATCGAGGGAAAGCACAGCGAGGGTACGCCTACAACGCTGAAATTCACACATGAAACATGGGATTATGTGCATAAAGAAGCCGATGAGCATTTTCCGAATGATAAGATCATTGGCTGGATACATACGCACCCTAACTTCGGTATTTTCTTATCCAATTATGATAAATTCATACACCAGAATTTCTTTAATGATGAAAACCAGATCGCTTATGTAATTGATCCCATTCAACATATTGAAGGCTTTTTCTTTTGGATCAACGGGCAGATTGAAAAATGTCCCGGTTTCTATATCTACGATGAAGTCGGAATTGAGATCGAGTTACCCGAACAGATCACTGCACCGACAACAGCGGAGCAGGTTAAAAACACTGCGTCGATCGGCAAAGCAGACCCAAAAGGGTTATACATTGCATTTGGTGTTTTATCACTGCTGAGTATAATAGGATTTATTGCACTATCAGCACGAATATCTGAGCTGCATGAATCCGTCAATGCGTTGAACGAGCAGTTATTGACGCAGAATCAAACAATAGCTGCCAATGTGCAGTCTGTTGGTCAAAATGTATCTTCCCTGAAAACTGATTTAGGCAAGCATACGATCGTATTTCTTTCAGATGATGGCACTTTACTTGCAAAACAGGAATATGCGACCGGAGATATTATCGTACCGCCTACAGATATACCGCAAAAAAGCGATGATGAAATGTATACCTATACTTTTTCGGGGTGGGGCGCTGATTTCGGATATGCGGTCGGTGATGCAGTATACCAAGCAGTATACACAAGCAAATTGCGTGAATATACAATCGTATTTGAAGATGAGAACGGTAATGAGATCTCATCAGATACCTATCATTACGGTGATGAAATAGCAGCGCCCGAATACTCCCCTGATGAAATGCCTGACGATGGGAAAGAATATGAAGTAACCTGGGATAAAGAAATTGGGACGGTATCGGAGGATACAACATACAAAGCGGTAATAAAAGAAGTTACCTCAGACAGCGCATCAGAAACAGAAGATGTTACGGACAATACGGAAGTATCGGGAGAAACATCAGATGAAACCGCTTCAGCCGAAGTATCTGACAATGAATGATCTATATGGAAAGCTCTGCCCATACTGCAAAACCGAATTAAAACAGGGCGACGATATTATTGTATGCAGTGAGTGTAATATGCCCCATCACAAAGATTGCTGGATAGAGAACATGGGCTGTACTACGTTTGGCTGCCTCGGAACAATTGACACTCCGAAGGAAACCAGTAGTCTTAATGATTTCGAGCTTACGCTTGATGATTTTGATATGGTACGTTGCAAGCAATGCGGCAATCTCACGCAAAAAATCGAGCGATACTGCGTTTATTGTGGGGATTCGCTTGAGCAACCTATCGAAGCTACACAAACAAAATCTGAATGGATAGAATGGAATTGGTGTGCATTCGCATTTTCACATTACTGGCTCATGTATCGAAAAGCCTATTTGTATGGAATTATCCTATACATCATGAATGTTACGATGCTGATAATTAGCATTCCGCTATTCGCATTTGGAACATTTCTGGAGCATATTATTGTTGGTGCTACCGGAAATCATCTGCTTAGTCGTTCTTTTGCCGAAAATAATCATAATTCACAAAACACCAGTACAAATATTACAGCAGCGATTTGTGCAGTGGTTATCTTCGGGATGATAGTTATAGGGAAAATGCAGTAAAAAAGCGGTCGCAATGACCGCTTTTTTGCTACTCGTCCGAACACTCTGATAAGCCGTGAAGAAGCTGAATGTATACGCATTCTGCTCGGTCACGCTCCTCGCCCTCGGCAGACATCATCATTTCGAGGAAATATGCCTTAGCTTCTTCATAGTCCGTCCAGACCTCATACCTGCCGTAGTAGCTTTCCTATATGGATAAAAGTCCGAAACAGCCTAATATCAACATTGCTTATGAACGCCATTCCTATTCAGGACGGCGTTTTTATTTTAAAAGCACGTAGTGCAAAAGATTATCTAACACTTTCGTGAGATACATTGACTTTTTCGACGGATTGTGCTATAATTTTTATAACCCATTATTGTATCACAAGATACAGGAAGGAATGAAACATGGTGGCAGTGAGCTACAATAATCTCTGGAAATTACTTATCGACAAAGGAATGAATAAGACCGAATTGAAAGAAGCATCGGGTATCAGCTTCAATGTTATGGCTCGTATGGGGAAAAATGAAACGGTATCCCTTGAAAGTCTTGAAAAGATATGTATGGTGCTGAACTGCAATATCGGTGATATTATGGATATTACGACACAAACAGAAGCAAGGACATTCTCGACCATTGAGCTTTTTGCAGGCGCAGGCGGTCTTGCTCTCGGTGTGGAAAAAGCAGGATTCAAAACGCTCGGTCTTGTAGAGGTGGACAAGGATGCTTCTGATACGCTCCGTAGAAACAGACCCGAATGGCGTGTCATCAACGATGATATTGCAAACATATCCTGCCTTGATCTGCAAGAATACTTCGGCTTGAAAAAGGGCGAGCTTGATCTGCTTTCGGGCGGCGCACCTTGTCAGAGCTTCTCCTATGCAGGCAAAAGGCTCGGTCTTGAAGATGCCCGTGGCACACTGTTCTATCACTATGCGAAGTTCTTGGAACAGCTACAGCCTAAGATGTTTCTTTTTGAAAATGTCCGTGGTCTGCTGACCCACGATAAGGGCAGGACATACAAGACCATTACAGATATTTTTGAAAGTACAGGCTACACAATTCAGAAGAAAGTGCTGAATGCGTGGGACTACGGTGTTGCTCAGAAGCGTGAACGACTTATTACTATCGGTATCAGAAACGATCTTACAAATCAGATCAAGTTCACTTTTCCCACACCGCACGAATATAAGCCAGTTCTGCGTGATGTGCTGCTCGACTGTCCGAAGAGCGAGGGTACACCATATTCGGAATACAAGCGCAAGATATTCGAGCTTGTTCCTCCGGGCGGATATTGGCGAGATATTCCCGAAGATATTGCCAAGGAGTATATGAAAAGCTGTTGGTACATGGAGGGCGGAAGGACTGGTATTCTCCGCAGACTCAGCCTTGATGAGCCTTCGCTCACGGTACTGACTTCTCCGAGCCAGAAGCAGACAGATCGTTGTCACCCCCTTGAGCCTCGCCCGTTTACTATCCGTGAAAATGCCCGTTGCCAGAGTTTTCCCGATGAGTGGCAGTTCTGCGGAAGTATCGGCTCACAGTACAAGCAGGTTGGTAATGCTGTACCCGTAAACCTTGCTTATGATATTGCAAAACAAATAAGAAAAGCATTGGAGGGTCAATCATAATGTGGACACTTAGTTTCATCAGCGAAGAAGATTTTACAAAACACGTCAAGAAAACTATTGAGAAGTACGGCGAAAAGCTGGAATCCTTCGACTTAAAGCGTTTCAATAAGAATATCATTGACCCTATCAAGCTGATTTTTGATAAGACCGTATATCAGGCTTCATGGGAAGAGATCGTCAGCAACGAGATTTTCCGTCAGCGTGATAAGTCCAATAACAATGATATAGGATATTTTCATCAGAGAATATTCAACTATATCGACAAGTGCCATGTTCCCGACAACGGCAAAGAGGGTGGCTGGGACGTTATCTTTGAAAATCCCGATGGTATTTCTCTGCCCGACGGCAGCGTAGTCCATACCGTGTATGTCGAAATGAAGAATAAACACAACACGATGAACTCTGCATCGGCAGGCAAGACATTCATCAAGATGCAGGATCAGCTTCTCAACGATGATGACTGCGCTTGTTTCCTCGTTGAAGCTATTGCTCAGAGGTCGCAGAATATCAAGTGGGAGACTACTGTTGACAAGAAGAAGGTCGGTCATAAGCTGATACGCCGTGTGAGCCTCGACCAGTTCTATGCCCTTGTAACAGGTCAGGAGGACGCTTTCTATCAGATGTGTATGGTTCTGCCGTCTATCATTCAGAAGGCTGTGGACGAGCTTGAAGGCTCTATCGTTCCGCACGATACTGT
>CANQLX010000068.1 GCA_947624835.1 uncultured Clostridia bacterium | reverse complement strand
CTCTTATTACTACTGATGATTGCCACGGTTGGTTTTCCTCAATTACGGCGTCAAGCTAATTCTATGGATTGCTATAGTTCAATTGTTTCATCTACTTCTTCCTTGCTTTTCACATTATACGCCAATGTAATACCGCCAAAGCCATCCCCGATTTTCGGCGGATGATCTTGGTTTATATCTTTTGCCAACAAGTCCAACGGGTACAATTCAAACTTTGTTCCCGGCGTATTGAAAAAGCAGACAGGCGGATTATTTTCCGTACAATCCGTTTTGTATCCCAACCCGTCTCTGTAAAATCGAATGGCCTTTTCCATATTTCTCACGCCCAAACAGACACAAGTGATCTTATTCATGCGAACGCCTCCATCATTTTTTATTTGCAGACTGCTACTTTGCGTGGCATTTCTGAATTTTAGGTGTTTTTACTGTTTGAAGTCCTGCATTTTAGCTTCAATCCTTTTAATGACTGTTACCTGTAAATCCTTTGCGTCAATCAAATTTTCCTGTCTGCATTTTGGACAATAGAGGGGAAAGTTTTTCAATTCCGTATCTTTCCGTATCTGCAATCTTGTCTTATTCCCGCAGACAGGTCAGTGTACCCATTCAGCCATAATCATCACCTCTGCAATTTTCCCCTGTATTATTCGTTTTCGCACTCGGATAAAAAAGTTTTAACTGCTTCACAAAATTGCTTTGGCTTATCCAAGAACGGGGTATGTCCTGCATTGTTAATTACAATCATTCCTTTTTCATCAGATATAATAATCTCATAGTAATCATTCACCAAACACGTTGGAGTAATAGGATCGCTGTCACCTTGTATAAAGCAAATCGGAATATCATATTCTTTGCTCAACTTCATAACATCAAACTGAAAATACATATAGTCCACAAGGCTGTTTTGGGAAGTGATTATATTCTGTGTATCACTTGCAAATAAAAACCATTTCACGTCATTCCATAGCATTTCCGGCGATGTAACCGCAGCAAATATTTGTTTTATCCCCGACATTTCTCCATCGCATTTCAAGTATTTTGTAGATATTATAATCATTTCTTCAAGAGATTTTATATCTAACTTTGCAATGCCTTCTGTTTTAGATAATCGCTCAATGCACTGTTCCAAAAATTCAGTATCTTCCTTGTTGCCATTTTCTGCCGCTATTTGGGCTGCATTCTCCGCTGCATAAATTTTCCCCTGTGAAAAATTAGTTACTTGACCTACACCGATATATGCAGCTACTTTTTCCGAATGGAGATTGATATAATCCATTCCGAGTACCGTTCCCCACGATTGCCCAATAATAATGATTTTGTCTTTACCAAAACGCTCCCGCAAATAGTCAATTACTTCATCTGTATCTGCAAGTAATTGTTCGATAGGTAGATTGTTGTCGCCTTTGTTCCTGTAAAATGTCCGTCCACAACCTCTTTGTTCCCAGCAGACAATCGTATAATCTTTTTCCAAAGCAGTCTGGTAATAGTAAGTTAAATATGAGAGTGGAAAGCCGGGACCGCCGTGAAGCCATAGGATGATAGGATTGTTCCTATCTTCACCACGGATTTGCAGATATTGTTCTATCCCGCCTATTGTGACATAGGTATTTTCTTGTAATCCTAAATCTGTATCTATTTTCGATTCCAATGAGTTGTGAATACGAAAACATACAACTGTTAAGAAAATCAGCAAAACTATTGCACATAATATGAAAAGTAAAATTAGCATTTTCTTTTTTACCTTTTTAAGAGAACCCCTTTTCATTAGAATCTATACCTCCTCGGTTATATTTGACATAACAGCCCCTATATCTAAAGCTGTGCCTGTAAGAGAAAGCAAATCCGAACCAAAATCTTTCACTATTGAATACACCTGCTCTTTGGTACAATTCAATACACCAGCTACAACCAAAGATACCATTCCATGCGTATATACAATCATTCTTTGAAACAGCATTTCCGCCTGTTCTTTGCTAATATTAAGATACGGATACAATTTATCTATCAAAACAGCATTTCCCTTGTCTGTTAAGACAGAATTAAATCCACCCCTGCAATAGTTTTTGCTTTCACCCATATATACAAAACGGAATAGGTTAGGCGTGTCAAATGCTAAATTGATATATCCATAGCCAATCTGCCAAAACGCCTCTATACAGTCCATTGAGGTAGGCATCATTTTTTTATTTGCGTAAGCAGCAGCTTCCTTTGTCAAAGCTTCCCTCATGTTATCCATATTGCCAAATTGCCAAGCAATCGGTTGTGTAGAGCAGTTTAATTCTCTCGCAATGCTTTTTATGCTCACTGCGGAATATCCCTCACGGATTAGAACATCTAACGCTGCCGTGAGAATTTTTTCTTTTGTAATTTGAACGCTGCGTGGCATAACACACCTCCACGATAAAATAAATCATTTTATATAACGTGCTTTATATTATATTCATTTATATCCAGTATGTCAAGAAGCGCAATTCAAATTTCACCCAATTTTCACCTTACACGAAACCTGCAAAAGTCATTTCACGAATACTTACGAATTATTGGGTGTTGTCAAGGAGGTTGCGACAGGTCAGGAAAATTATTAGAGATATTATAAGATTCCACAGGAGTATGGGGGCCCCTAAGAGGGTGGCGGCAATAAAGCCAAGAGAACCGGCAAATAAGGATAATACTATCAACCCTGCTATAACTCCGGGTAAAAGCGTCATTACAATAACAGACATATAAAATGTAATGAATATACCTCCCGAACTGTCAACTCCTACTATACGCTGTGCGAGTATATTTGACGATATATATAAGCATCCAAAGCTGCCGTAAGTCAATGCACATACTATAATATCTATGGGATTTCCGCCTATGAATAAACCAAGAAGGACAAATGTTATGATTCCGTCCGTGAATGGCTTTATAATCCCGGTTGCAGCGGCCATGATAAGCTTCTTCACCGCACTGTCGGGAATGAGATATATATACGGCTTAGTCAACTCCTTTACCCAGTCGCCCGAGGCACTGAAGAAAAACTGTACATATGCAAGAATAATAAATACGGCAAGATATATAATCGTTGTGTCAACAGTCGGCATTGCGCTCCGTATTCCGAAACCAATGACAAACGCCGTAAATATAAGTACAAATGTATTTATATTAAAAAATATAAACCTTGAACGTCTGCTCCCCTCAAGCATATGCTTAAAAAATATTGCAGTTGCTCCGCTCCCTCTTTTTATTCCTCTTTTGCGGAGCTTTATCTCCCTATCCCCCATCATAACCTTATCGCTCATCTTTCCCTCACGGATAGATTCTCGAAATTCGTGGTAACTCTCCGCACGTGAAAGTACATCCTCATAATAATCAAGTCTCGATTTCATAAGAACTATTATACTAACAACAGCAGTAAGAAGCATGAGTGCGGCAAACATGATAACCTTTATCATGTTGCCCTCCATAACTGCAAAAATAAGACCATGCAGCCAGCCCGTTATCGGTACATATTGGAGTATAGGCAAGGATACGGCATCAAGCACGTTGTCAAGAGTAACTCCTCTGCTAAATACATGATATAAGGCCGTACATATAGTGAAAAATATAACAGCGTATATCATATATTTCATTATTCTTGCTCTTGTTGGGTGATTGCTTGCAAGACAGAATATCATAAGAGTTGCAAGCTGAACCACTATAAGCATAAGAATTATACCGAAAATAAGGAGTAACGCCTGCGGCACACTTATATGAAACATATTTATAACCATACCGCCGTATGCAGAAAACGTCACAACAAGCACAAGCATAGTTGCAAGACGTCTGCCTACTCCGTAAATAAGAATAAGTCTTGGAGAAATAGGTGAAATAAATATATTGTTCACATCACTAAGCGAGAAAAAGCTTGTACCCGAACTAAGACCCTTGAGCATTATCGGCATACTTATGAAAAAAAGAATAGCAAGATAAGCTCCCTTAAGGAGTCGCATATCGAAAATATCGCCTATTGCGGAATCACCCGGACTTGAAACAAAGCCCATTACCGCTCCATATATCATGCTGATTATAATAAACAGATAAAGCAAAAATTTCAGAGGATGCCGTACAGTATCTTGTATTACATTCTTAAGATTTTTTCTCAGTAAATAAACAATCGCCCTCATACTGCGGCATCACTCCTCACTTAATATAACTCATTTGATGATATTATTCCTTAACCCTGTGCATTCCGCTAAGGTCTGCTACCAAAATACAGCCTGTTGTACAGTTTTTCGCACAAACTCCGAAATCCGTACAATCTGTGCATTTGTCATAATCAATAACAGCGACATTATCCTTTACGGTTATTGCACCCATAGGACATACCTTTTCACACTTTTTACAGCCAATACAGCCGTTTGAGCATACCTTCCTTGTAACCGCTCCCTTATCCTTATTGCTGCAAGTAACAACTACTCTTTCAACATCAGGGACAAGTGAAATAAGCTTATTAGGACAGGTACGGGCACAGAGTCCGCAACCTATACATTTTCTTGTATTTACCCTTGCTACCCCGTCCTCAATACATATAGCATCCTGCGGACAGACATTTGCACAATCTCCGAGTGCAAGACAGCCATAGCTGCAGCTTCCCTTTCCGCCGTACATAAGCTTTGCCGCCGCACAGCTTTTTATTCCCTCATAACGGAATTTATCCTCTGTCCTGCTGCAATCGCCACCACAATGTACAACTGCAACCTTTTCTATTACATCTGCAAATTCCACACCGAGAATTTCGCTTAACTGTCTTGATACCGCATCCGCACCGGGAACGCAGAGATTAGTCGGTGTATCAGGGTTTTCGCAAAGTGCCTTTGCGTAACTGTCACATCCGGCAAAACCGCAAGCTCCGCAATTAGCACCCGGCAAACAATCTCTGACAGCCGGAAACCTTTCATCCTCCTTGACTGCCATAAGCTTTGATGCTACAACAAGCACCGCCGCACATACTATACCTATTATAACAACGGGGATAACCGCTGTAAGAATTTCATTCATTTTACGGCACCTCCATTATCCGAACAGATTTTCCACAACTCCGCCGAAACCGAGGAATGACAGAGAGGTGATAGCTGCCGCAATAAGTGTTATCGGCAGCCCTTTGAAGCTTTTCGGAATATCGCTCCCCTCAATGGTTGAGCGTACTCCCGAAAACATAACCATTGCAAGGAAAAATCCAAGCCCGCTTCCGAGGGAATTGACCATAGCTTCAACAAAGGTGTAGTTCTCATCAATGTTAAGTATGGTAACACCCAAAACAGCACAGTTTGTTGTTATGAGTGGCAGATATACCCCCAAGGATTTATGAAGTGAGGGTATAAACCTTTTAAGAACAATTTCGACAAGCTGGACAAGTGCCGCAATCACAAGAATAAATACGATTGTCTGCAAATACCCAAGGTCATTCGGGTTCAGAAGATACATTTGTATCGGGTAGGTTGCGGCAGTCGCCATAAGCATTACAAATATAACCGCAATACTCATACCGACAGCGGAGTTGAGTTTTTTCGATACTCCGAGGAACGGACATATTCCTAAAAATCTTGACAGGACATAGTTATTTATAAATACTGCCGAAAGCAATATTATAATAAGCTTAGTCATTTTCAGCAGCCTCCTTTACACTCTCACCACAGACTGCCTTTCCGCAAACCCCAGCCTGCGGACAGCCTTTACATCCAAATTCCTTTTTCTTCGGCTTATTCTTTGCAAATTTATTGACAGCCGCTATAAGTAAACCGAATACAAAAAAGCCTCCGGGTGCCATTGTCATAATTGATACATGATTATCAATCAGTACAGGTATTTCAATTCCGCAGAAAGTACCGTTGCCGAATACCTCACGCAAAGTTGCCATAAGGAACAATGCAAGGGTAAAACCCGCTCCCATTCCGAGGGCATCTATTGCGGAGTCAAATACCTTATTCTTATTTGCAAACATTTCAGCTCTACCGAGTATTATACAGTTTACAACTATAAGCGGAAGATATATACCCAGTGATTCATCAAGTGCAGGTGCAAATGCCTTGACAAGCATCTGTACCATTGTTACAAAGCCTGCAATAAGCACAATATAGCACGGAATACGCACAGTATTAGGTATAACCTTTCTCAGAGCCGATATTACTATATTTGAGCAAAGGAGGACTATTGTTGCCGCCGCACCCATTCCGAGTGCGTTGATAACGCTTGTCGAGGTCGCAAGTGTCGGACAGGTTCCGAGCACAAGCACCAGAACGGGATTCTCCTTTATAAGTCCCTTTGTGAAATTCTTAAGTGTATTCATCACTCTGCCCCCTTTACAACCTTATATGCTTCAAAGGCATTTCCGACAGCCTTTTTATATGCGGTTGAAGAAATTGTTGCACCTGTTATTGCGTCAACCCCTTGATAATTGTCCGCTGTCTTTCCAATATATTTTTCATGGTAGCCTGCTCCGTTATCAACAACACGAGAGCCTATACCGCTCGTTTCACTATGCGAAAGAGTTTTTACAGCTTCGATCGTACCATCATTTTTGATACCGCAGATAAGCTTTATATCTCCCCCGTATCCCTTTTGTGTCATCATAAATACATAACCGCTGTTGCCGCTGCCCTTATAGACCTCAGTAATTCCGTCGGGAAGATTTTTGATATTCATAAGTTCAAAGGACTCCGCCTCCTTGAGCACCTCTGCTCTTGCGTTAGCGGCAGTCTCCTCCTCAGCAGCCTTTATTATCGGCTGTGTCACGCTGTTTACATATGCGAGAAGTGCTGTTACTATAAGACATATTGCACCGAGTACGACTATCGGCTTTATTATATCCTTCATGCCTTGACACCTCCTGTGAGCGGCTTATTTCTCGTAAGTCTTGAAATATAAGGTGTAAATATATTCATAAGAAGTATGGAGAACGAAACACCCTCGGGGAGATTGCCGTAAAATCTTATTAGGATTGTTATAAGACCGCAGCCTATTCCGAATATTACCTTTCCCCATTTTGAGGACGGTGTTGTTGCGTAATCGGTCGCCATGAAGAATGCACCGAGAAGAAGTCCTCCAGAAAGAAGCTGGAACAGTACATCCTTTCCGCATATAAGCGACATAACGGCAATCGTTCCTATAAACGCAAGGGGTGTATGGAACGTTATTACACGTCTGATAAGAAGATAAGCACCGCCAAGCAGAAGTGCGGCTGCACAGGTTTCTCCGATACAGCCTCCGTGTGTTCCCAAAAACAGTGAGAGATATGACGGAAGCTTTTCACCCTTTGCCGCAGCTGCAAGAGGTGTTGCACTTGACACTGCATCCACTCCGTCAATCGACTCCGGAATCACCCATGTAGTCATCGTACCCGAGAATGCAGTCAGCATAATAATTCTTGCGGTTATTGCAGGATTTGCAAAATTCTGACCTATACCTCCAAAAAGTTCCTTTACAACTATAATTGCCGCAACACTTCCGAAAACGGCCTGCCATATCGGTATTCCCACAGGCAGATTGAATGCAAGGAGTATTCCCGTAACAACAGCGGAAAGGTCAGAAATAGTAACCTCTCTTTTGCATAGCTTTTCAAACAAAAATTCCGACAGCACACAGCTTATGACACAGGCTCCCGTCACTATAAGACTTCTGTAACCGAATATTACAACAGACGCTATCAAGGCAGGCATAAGTGCTATTATGACATCAAGCATTATCTTTTGTGTTGTACGCTTGCCGCCAATATGAGGGGAAACCGACGATATTAATTTGCTCATTTCTTTTCCTCCTTTTTTGCCGCAAGATATTTCCTAAGCATTATTTTAGCAAGCTTATTTGTCTGAACAAGCGGTCTGTTTGCAGGACAGACAAACGAACAGCACCCACATTCCATACATAAATCGACACAAAGCCTCTCCAGTTCCTCCGGGGAGTTATTATTGTAGGCTCTGAATATCTCCCTCGGCTCAAGCCTCAACGGACAATGACTAAGACAGGCTCCACAGCTTATACAGGGTGTCATTTTCAATGGTTCGGCATCCTTTTCGTCCATTGCTATAATTGCATTAGTATTTTTAAGTACCGGCTCGTCAAGTGACGGCACGGCTATTCCCATCATAGGACCTCCGTATAATACCTTAGCAGGTGTTCCGTCCGTTCCCCCTGCTCTCTCAAGCAAATCACGTATTGATGTGCCTATCGGTGCAATAACATTTTTTGGTTCCTTTACTGCCGAGCCGTCAACCGTAATACATTTTTCAACAAGTGGTATTCCCTTTTCGAGATATTCGGCGATAAATGCAAGTGTTGTTACATTTATAACGATCACTCCGACATCAAGCGGAAGTCCCCCCCTCGGTATGACTTTCTTCACTGTATTATACACAAGCACCTTTTCTCCGCCCTGCGGATATATTGACGGCAGAACGTGTACCTCAACTCCGTCAGTTTTATCGGCAAGTTCTTCCATTTTTTCAATAGCCTTACGCTTATTATTCTCAATACCGATAATAAACCGTTTTACACCCATATATTTTTTTATTGCCTCGATTCCGACAAAAACATATTCACCCTTATCTATCATTGTACGGGTATCCGATGTAATATATGGCTCACACTCAGCAGCATTTATTACTACTGCATCAATCTTTGATAAATCCTTTACGTTAAGTTTGACAAAGCTCGGAAATCCGGCTCCTCCAAGTCCTACCACACCACTGTTTTTTACGGCTGCAATAAAACTTTCAAAATCTTTAACCTCAGGCGGCTTTATCTCTTCATAAAGTTCCTGTTTACCGTCTGTTTCGATTACCACGCAGGGCATCATGCTTCCCTGTGAGGAAATCATCTCATCAACTTTTTTGACAGTACCCGAAACACTCGAATGAATGTTTGAAGATACAAAACCGTCTGCTTCCCCGATAAGCTGTCCTACCTTTACCGCATCGCCACGCTTGACAACAGCCTTTGCAGGCTTGCCTATATGCATGACCATAGGTATGGTTACGGTTTTTGGTATATCAATTCTTACAGGAGCACAGTCGGCGGTGTTTTTCATATGCGGCACCTTTATACCGTGCAGTTTCATAATTTCTCCTCCGTTCGTACTTTTATGCACTGTTATTGCCAACACTCGGCAAAATATGACAGGTACATATTAATTCTATGCTGAAAAAGCATAAGCATAATTATTATACTATATTTTTCGACCGTTACCAACAGTTTTTTCAAATATTTTCAGTATTTCCTGCAAAATAAGCAATTACCTATTATAACCGACTATCGGCACAAAAAAAGAACCCGATTATTATATGAGAAAATAATCATATAACTATCGGGTACATAATAATTCAACAGTGGCGGTTCACTATAACCCCACAAGCTATTTTCTTTCCGGCTGCTCCTGCCGGCTGTGTTCTGAAATCATCCGCCATATCATGTATAACAACCGTCTTACCTATTATATCCTCTATCCTAAAACGGTTTGTCAATACCTGACAATATGCCCTTCCGTCATTTGATAACAGTGGGGGAAGATCTCCTGCATGGAGAGGGTGCATATCATCATCCGGATTAAAATGTGTACCTGTATCGGAAAAATCCTTTCCGGTGCATGATGTTCCGTCATGAATATGAAAAGCGAAAAAATTACCGGTACTGTTTTCGGGTAATCCCATTATATCCGCAACAACTAAGACTCCGTTACGTTTTTGAAAGAATAGTACCTTTCCGATTATTTCTGTGTTATCCTCTCCTCCCTTTATGTTTGCTAACGCATTAAAGCATCTGTTATTATACATAAATTAATCACCTATATCATATTATGCACAATACAGGTATTCGTTTACAGAATGTATTGTTTGACATAATAAAAACCGCCGGAACAACTCCGACGGTTATAATAGCTTACAAGTCCTGCAAATCCGCATCAGGTATATTATTTTCAAGATTATCTCTTGCAAGGTCATTGTCAATTTCCTTATAAACCGGAGATATCGGTCTTTCGATGTCCGCAGTCTTTGTATGCCACACCTTTTGCGAGGGCGGTTCGGTATCGGTAATTATCGGATTTGCTTTTTCTTTTCCGTATTTTGCCTTTCCCTGTATTTCCGGCACTGCTGCCGCCGTATTTCTTTCCTTAGTGTGAGTTCTCTCTGTACGTTTCATTCCCTGTTTAGCCATATCATCACCTCAATGATAGTATGACTTACAATCATTATTTTATACTGTATTCCTTTTTTAAAATAGAGTAGATCGCCATATCGCATATTCCCTGATTATTAAAACCTGCTTGTCTGAGCGTTCCCTCATATTTCAAACCGCATTTTTTCATTACTCCGCCTGAATTTTGATTATTAACATCATGTGTAGCCTCTATGCGGTTTAATCCGACTTCTTCAAATAAAAATTTGATAACATGGTTAAAAGCCTCGGTGGTTATACCCTTATGCCAATACTTTCTCCCAATGCAATACCCTATATTTGCACAAGCAGTATCTTCACTTATTTTAACTACACTTATTGATCCTATAGCCTTATGTGTCTGCTTATATTCTATAATCCAGTTATAGCATTTTTCGTCCGCATAATCATCTATGCAGCCTTGTATATATGCCCGTACTTCATCGGTATTTACATACGG
>CANQLX010000067.1 GCA_947624835.1 uncultured Clostridia bacterium | reverse complement strand
CTTCATTGTCGGGAACAAAAGCACGTCCCTGATTGCCGGAGAATTAGTCAAAAGCATACACATTCTGTCTATACCGAAACCTATGCCGCCTGTGGGAGGCATACCTATTTCAAGAGCATTGAGAAAATCCTCATCTGTACGGTTAGCTTCTTCGTCACCCTGTGCAAGAAGTTCCTCTTGTGCCTTGAAGCGTTCACGCTGGTCTATCGGGTCGTTGAGCTCACTGTATGCATTAGCCATTTCCCAACCGTTCATGAAGAACTCGAACCTTTCAACATAATCGGGATTATCGGGCTTTCTCTTTGTAAGCGGAGAAATCTCAACAGGGTGATCCATAAGGAATGTAGGCTGTATAAGATGCTCCTCTACATACGCTTCAAAGAACAAATTGAGGATATCTCCTTTTTTATGGTGCTGCTGATATTCTATTCCCTTTTCATCCGCTATGGCACGAGCCTGTTCAAGTGTTTCAATTTCATTGAAATCAATTCCGGCATATTTCTTTACAGCATCTACCATTGTAATTCTTTCAAACGGCTTGCCAAGATCTATTTCTATATCGTTGTATATAATCTTTGTTGTTCCAAGAACCTCCTGTGCAACATAGCGATAGAGATTTTCGGTGAGGTCCATCATGCCGTGATAATCGGTATATGCCTGATAAAGCTCCATAAGTGTAAATTCCGGGTTATGTCTTGTATCAAGACCCTCATTTCTGAACACCCTGCCTATTTCATATACTCTTTCAAGACCGCCGACAATAAGCCTTTTAAGGTACAATTCGAGAGAAATACGCAGTTTCAAATCTTCGTCAAGTGCATTGAAATGCGTTTCAAACGGACGTGCCGCAGCACCGCCCGCATTCGATACGAGCATTGGAGTTTCAACCTCCATAAATCCCTGTGAATCAAGGTACTTTCTTATGGCACTGATTATCCTTGAACGCTTTATAAATGTATCCTTTACCTCCTCGTTCATTATGAGGTCAACATACCTCTGGCGGTAACGCATATCGGTATTTGTAAGACCGTGGTATTTTTCCGGAAGTATCTGAAGGCTTTTTGAAAGAAGTTTAATTTCGGAAGCATGAACGGATATTTCACCCGTCTTTGTTTTGAAAACCTCCCCCTTAAGTCCTACAATATCACCTATATCCATTTTCTTGAAAAGCTTATATTCTTCTTCACCTATAATATCTCTTGCAACATAAGACTGAATAGTACCCGTAAGATCCTGAATATGGCAGAATGATGCCTTACCCATAACTCTCTTTGACATTATTCTTCCGGCAACAGATACGCTTTTGCCCTCAAGCTCCTCAAAATTATTTTTTATATCACTGCTGTGATGTGATACACCATATTTCGTTTCAACAAACGGATCTCTGCCTGATTCCTTAAGCTCGGCAAGCTTATCACGCCTCACCTTAAGAAGGCTGTTTATATCCTGCGTTGAATTATTACCCTGCTGTCTGTTTTCAGCCATTTTATTCTTTCCTTTCACTTGGCAATGCATATGCACGCACTGCGACTTACAATGTTATTTCAAGTATTACAAATTCATTCTCTCCGCCGGGGGTTTCAACCTTAACAGTTTCACCAACTGTTTTTTCAAGCAGTGCCTTTCCGACAGGTGATTCATCAGATATCTTTCCATTAAACGGATCAGCCTCGCTTGAGCCCACTATCTGATATAAAACATCTTCATCAAAATCACGGTCATGTACCTTGACGGTTGAACCAATGTGAACCTTTTCTGTGGAAAATTCGCTTTCGTCTATGACCTCAACATTACGTAGTATCGTTTCAAGCTCTTTTATTCTTGCTTCAAGCTTAGCCTGATCATTTTTAGCCTCATCATATTCACTGTTCTCGGAAAGGTCGCCCTGTGCTCTCGCAGTCTGGAGGTTTTCTGCAATTTCCTTACGTTTTACTGTTTTAAGCTCATTAAGTTCCGCCTCATATCTCTTTTTACCCTCTGCGGTAAGCTTAATCTTAACCTGTTTCTCATCCATTTACAACGACCACCTTTTTTAAATTTTGTAAAATACCATACATAATATTATATTGATTATACCTTTTGATGTCAAGCGGAAAAATACATTTTATCATTACACTGCATATAATACACGTACACCAATTTTTCCCATGCTATAAAATCTGTCAAGCTCTTAGATTTTACATACACTTATAAAGAGATATAAAAAAGTCTTTCGTGAATGTTATTCATCAAAAGACCCTATTTCATCGTAATGTTTCCATAGTTTACATTAACATTATTTTTGATTTTGTACTCATTTGAAAGTCCAAGAATGTAATCCGTACTCAGACCGTAGAGTTTTGATAATTCAATCAGCAAATCAACCGGCAATGTTCTTTTTCCGTTTTCATAAAGGCTGTACTGCTGTTGTGTTATTTTAAGATAATCGGCAACCTGCTTTTGCGTCATATCCCTGTCCTCTCGTATGTCCCTCAAGCGTTTAATAAATATAGTAATCACCCCCTAAGATAATTTTACAAAAAACTACACAAATGCGTTGACTTTACATTTGTTTAGATGTATAATATCCTTGGTACATTCATTCGAGTGTATATATTAATATTATATGGAGGTAATGAAGATGTTAAAAAAAGAAGAAAAATTAGGCAGAAAAATTTTAACCTGTGCCTTAGCGGTTACAACACTTACAGGCAGTATTATGATTGTACCGTCTGATAGTGTATCTGCCATAACAAGTATTGATGAACTCAAAGACAATCAAATAGGAGTCTGTGGAGTATTCACGGATAACTGGGGAAGTGACTCCGATATTCCCATGAACGATGATGACGGTGATGGTATATGGGAAGCAAAGATTGAATTTGATGTCAAAGAAGAGTACATTACAAGCTGGGATTGCGACGGCGAACCTACACAAGAGAGAAGCGGCATACAGTTTAAAATCCGCCTGAATAACGATTGGACGGACTGCTGGGGAAACTATGACGGCAGGAACGGATCATACCAAAGTGAATACAATTATGGTATTCCCGCATCTAAGATAAACATAGGAGATCATGTTTCATTCACAGCATATCTTGACACAAACAGGAACGACCCTCTTGCAATAAAGGCGGGGGAGGTTGATGAGAACGACGCTGCAGATTTTATGTTTCTGGCAGGAGGATATAAGGAACTGGAGGTAACCTCAGAATCTCCGAAACCCCCGGAATTCTCAGATTACCTCTACATTGAAAACGATAACGGAACCATAACAATCAGAAAATATGTGGGAAATGATCAAAATATTATAATTCCCTCAGAAATTAATGGTAAGCAAGTTACAGAGATAGGTGACGTTGCCTTTGCAGGCTGTGATTCACTAATAAATGTAACAATTCCCGATAGTGTCAACAAAATAAGTAGAAATGCGTTCCGTTCCTGTAAAAACTTAGAAAGTGTAACTATCGGCAATGGTGTTGAGCAAATAGGCGACTATGCATTCCTCCTATGTGAAAACCTGATAAATATCAATATTGGAAACAATGTCAAACAAATAGGCGATATGGCGTTTTATGGTTGCACAGAACTGACAAGTGTAACGTTACCCGACAGTGTTACATCAATAGGTGAACAGGCATTTGTTGATTGTAAAAAATTGACAAGCATAATTATACCAAGTAGTGTTACTGAGATAGGAATTTACGCTTTAGGATATATAGATACTTTTATCCCCGATGCCGGCGGTGGCTTGGTTCAAACCGATTTTACAATAATGGGTGTAACAGACTCTGCCGCCGAAAAATACGCTGATGAAAACGGATTAGACTTTTTAGCCATTGATGAAATTCAGACAAACGATTTTATATACGAGATAAATGAAGATGACAGCATAACTATAACCGGCTATAACGGCAATGACGGCAATGTTGTTATTCCCTCGGAAATTGACGGAAAAAAGGTAACGGCAATAAAAGATGAAGCATTTGATGAATTTGACAGCATTACAAGCATAACAATACCCGACAGTGTGACAAGCATAGGAGAAGATGCATTTTTTGCTTGTGAAAATCTGACAAGTATCAATGTCGAACAGAACAATGAATACTACTCATCTGATGAAAATGGTATCTTGTTTAACAAGGATAAAACTGTTTTGATAACATATCCCCAAGGCAGGCAGGGTACATACGAAATTCCGTACACTGTTATAGAAATAGGCAATAATGCATTCAGATTCTGTCAGGAACTGACCGAGGTAGATATCCCCTATGGTGTTACTATCATAGGTGACAATGCATTCAGAAGCTGTACGAAGCTGACAGACATAACCATACCCGAAGGTATTACGAGTATAGGAGCAATGGCATTTTTTGATTGTACAGAAATAACAGAGGTTACAATACCAAAAACTGTCAGTGAGATCGGTATGAACGCTTTTGGGTTTTGGGACGGACCGTTTCAGGCCTTGGGCATAATAGATAACTTTATTATATATGGCTATTCCGGCTCTGCGGCACAAACATATGCAAATGAAAACGTTATGACATTTGTTCCCTTAGATATTGATTTTGATACTGTTACTGTGATAACAGACGAAAAAACAAACATTACTTTTGAAGGTGTGATTCCCTACGGAGTTGGACTTAAGGTCAACCAACTTACTATCGACAAAACAAAAGATCCTAATGTTATTGCTTCTTACGACATCAGACTTATAAATGACGAAAATGCAGCCATTCAGCCTGTAGGAACGATAAAAATTTCCATACCCTGCAATACAAAGGACTGCAAGATAATGTGGGTTAAGGGAGATGGTACCAAGATTGATATGAATGCAAAATATAATAATGGTTACTATGTCTTCACAACCCATCACCTGTCAGTATATCAGATTGTAAAAACAACAAATAAACAAAACGAGGTGTCCGAGGACAATTCAAATAATATACCCGATAATTCCACAAATAATCAGACAAACGACGGAAAAAATGAGGCATCAACCGATACTTCCACATCGGATAATACAAACACTAATGTTCCCCAAACAGGTGATAACGGCATGATGTTTGCTCTTGCCGCATTTGTGGCTATGGTATCGGGCGTGGCTCTAGCAATATTCAGACGCCGCAAAAAGACGTAAAAATCAGCAGGATATAAAAAATCCTGATAACAAAAGATATCCTCCGAACAGAAAACGGAGGATATTTTATTTCAGTCCGTAGATACACATTATGTAAAATTCAACAGCCGCACTGTACCCAAGCCCACCGTGCGGCTGTTAATATTTTCATACTGCTACTTTACTGTAACCGTATATATTTTCGTCCGTGTACACCCGTTGCTGTCTTTAACTACTACCTTAATTTTATAAGTACCCTCCACATCAAATTGTATCGCTGTGTCCTTAACCGTAGGCGGAGAATATATATCGAACCACGATGAACTGTTGACATCTTTAAAATAGAAAAAGTATGTATAGTCACCCGATCCGCCGCTTGCACCGCCGTTGATCTCGATTTTCTGCCCGACACTCACATCAGCCGACGAATCCACCTCTTTACCATCTACAGTTACAACTGTCCGATCTTCAAAATTCGGCCAGATCTCCAAAGTAACTGAATCAGTAGCCGTATGACCGATACTGTCTTTAACACTTACGGTAACAGTATAGATTCCTGTTTTATTAACCGCAACGATCGGTGTTTCATTTGTTCCCGAAATTGTCAAACCTCCCTTGGCATCGCCCTTATAGGAATAGCTGTAGGTATAATTCTCATATCCGCCGCTTGCAGTTGCAGTAAGCTTAACCTTGAATCCCACAGAAGTCTTAGTTGTACTTGGAGTAAGCTTTACCGAAAGCTTATCATTTACATTAACCATTACCGATACTGTTTTGCTGTATCCTTTTGTATCGCTTACCTTAAGACTTATAGTATAGCTTCCTGCCGATGTAGGTGTGAAGCTTGCAGTGTTGCCGTTTTTTGTGAGAGTGATTTCGCTCGGTGCCGTAAATGTATAACTAAGTGTACCGAATCCACCCGTTGCATTTGCTATCAGCGTTATCTCATCACCCACAACAGCCTTGTCATTTGAAGATTTCAGTGTAACCGAAATCTGCGGCATAACATTCACTGTTATAGGTGCCGATGTTACCGACGCCCCGGTACTGTCCTCAACACGCACCGCCATATTATGCGTACCCTCACTTACAGAAACAGTATAGCTTTTTGAGGTACTGTATTTTTCAGGACCTCCGTCATAAATATAATAGTACTTATACGGAGCCGTTCCGTTTGATACATTTGCCGTAAATACTACATTTCCTTCAAGCACATCTGTTTTCGGTGTTGTGACGGTTGCTGTCATATTGCTTTGAACACCTGTAACCGTAATCTGCGGTCTGGAAGAATCTGCTATTTCCCTTACAATTCCGACTCTGTCCGTAACCTTGACACTGAACTTATATATTCCGGCAGCAGTCGGAGTAAATGTCATCTTGTTTCCGTTTATCTTAAACTGGCTGTTTTTTGAACAATCTGTATAGGTACCATTGTCAGACATTGCATAATAAAATGTATATGTAACAGGAAGATGTCCGCCTTTGGAGCCGGCGGTAAATTCAACCGATTCACCCACTGACAACTTTGTCGAACCGTTATAAGTCAGACTGAGATAGTCAAGCGTTTGGACAACGTTAATACTTGTCCGGGCTGTCGCTGTATATCCGTTTTCATCGGTTACGGTTACGCCAACCGTAAGAGTACCGGGTTCGCTTGCCTTTATGGATATAGAATTAAGTATTCCTCTGTCCTCTTCCCTGCCGTAGTATGAGAATTTATAGGTTTTATCCTCAGCTCCTCCCTGTGCTTTTGCGGTAAATAATACCGTTTTAGGGTTATCGCTGTTGTAGTCCACTTCCGTACCGCTATCACATGAAATGGAAACAGTAAGCTTCGGATTAACCTTTACAGTCATCTCAGCCGATGCAGTCTTTTCTCCGTCAGTAACCTTGACAGTTACTGTATAGCTTCCGGCAGAGGTCGGTTTGAAAGTCACCTTATTTCCGTTTGGTGTAAGCCCGGATGCTCCGCTGAAAGAATATGTGGCTGAGGACGAAGCTCCTGCCGAGGTTGCCGTCAACACGGTAGTATCTCCGACATTGATAACCTTCTTTGATGCCTCAAGTGTAACCGCAAAATCTTTTACAGTAAACTGAGCTTCAGCCTTAGCTGTATGCTTTCCTGCATCAATGGCAGTGACTATTACCTTATAAGTACCTACATTTGATCTGCTTGTGGTTGTAGTGTTACCTGTACCGGGTATCACGGTTCCGTCCTCATAAGCATAGCTATAAGTGACTGCACCCGAACCGCCTACAGAATCAGCAGTCAATGTTACTTTTTGATTTTTTTCCACAAGGGCAGGATCCGCCTTTAAGCCTACGGAAATTGGCTGTCCGACATAAATTACAGTCTGTGCCGTTGCATAATTCTGATAACTGTCCCTTGCGGTAACAGTTACGGTATACTCTCCGGCCACCTTTGAACTGAATGCTGCAACATTATTTTTTACTGTGGAACGGTCAATTACACCTTTTTCATTATCACATTCAAAGCTGTAACCAATAATTTCATTGATTCCCGTTGCCTTTATTGTCAGGGTAGCCTTTTCGTCAATCATGACATTATAACTGTCTGCTGTCACTTCAACATTTATGGGGTCAACCACCTCGAAGGAAGCTTCCGCTGTTTTTGTGTTGTTAAAGGCATCTGTGACAGTCGCAATAACAGTGTAACTTCCCTTTTCAGTCGGTGTAAGCTTCAGCGTTGCCGAATCACCGGGTATAGGTTCACCGTTTTTATATGCATATTTATATTTTAACGGTCTTGCACCTCCGACAACAGCGGGAGTAAGTGTGATAGAATTTCCAAGTGCAACCTTTGCCTTATCCACATTCAGCCTTAAATCGCCCATCTGCTGCTCAACATCATATGTAATAGGCTCACTGACAGCATTCCTGCCATCTGCACCGGTAGCAGTAACCACAATAGTATGTATGCCACGGCTGAACGGTTTGAATGTAAAAGAAGATCCGTCGAATGTCACATACGAATTATTGTAGCTTTTTCCGTCTACAGTATAGTTCACATTGTAGCTATACGGGGCAACACCGTTTTTAACGGAAATTTCCCCCGTCACCGGCTGGGCAATATATCCTGACGGTGAGGACAGAGTAAAACTTGTTTCCATGGTTTCCTCGCCGTCATCGGCAGGTACTTTCACAGTTATCCTCTGTTCGTAACTCGGAATATACTCTGTGGCGGTGCTGGCACCGCTTATTCCCATAGTTATTATCGCAGTTCCTGTTTCCTTGGCAACTATGTCGCCTGTGTTGTATTTTTCCTGAAGAGCTACTGTTTTTGCATTGCTATTGTAGTATGATGCCAGAATATATACCTTGTTTTTGTATTCCTTATTTATAATCTGAAACAGGAGATTTTTGCTTTCCCCCTTTTTAATGGTAATTGTATTATCTGTAATCTTATTTTTATCTGCAACCGGAGTGATCTCATTAAGCTTGAGAGCTTCTGCCTTTGTCATTACATAACTTTTGCTGACATTGCCAAGGTTTCTTATGTCATTTGAAGTAACGCTGTTTCCTCCGCCGTTATTGTCTGTTACCCTTATACAGATATATTTTGTACGTGTATCTCCGTTTATATTGATAACACCAATACCAACCTCCATGGCAGAAATTCTGGCAAATGCCTTGGAATAATCAGAATTATCATATAATTTATCAACAATATTTGAAGCATCTGATTCTGTTGTTTTGAGAATCATTTCAAAGCAATAATTAGCTGCACCTACCATACTGTCATAGGAATTATTTTGAAGATCTCTCTTCGAGGTATCCACAGTAAGCTCAGCAGCTCTAACCATGGTGCTATCAAGCATATTCCTGTTTAACACAAGTCCGGGCAGACCTGCTGCTTCCCTTTTTACGTTGATTGCATCAAGTATATCTGCCGCCAGTGGGTTTTCATACACAACACCTGCTATTCTTATGTTGTACAATCCGACACCGTCTATAGCTTCGGTATTCACAGTCGGGAACGTAAACATTGATATGAAAAGTGCAAACGATAACAACACACCTAATACCCGACCGGAAAGCTTTGTTTTCACTTTAATCATCCTTTCTGCGAGAACACAATTTTCAGTAGTGTTTCGGAAACAGCATTGTTTGTCTGACTGTCTCCGGTTATATACATCAAATACTACTCAACTGTTTTAAGATGCTGCCTCCACCTTAAGGGTATATGTTTCGGCTGCTATTTTACCAGTACTGTCCTTCACGGTAATCTGTACTGAATATGTACCCGTTCTTTTCGGTGTCCATGTCTTTGCTGCGGTCGTGGTGAAGTCCTGCAATAAAGTATAGCTTGTATCAATGCTTTCCTTTGCCTCAAACTTATAAGTATAGGGACCTGTTCCTCCGCTTGCCTTAGCTGTCATCTTGACAGAACCCCCTTTAGTTATGCTTGACTCACTCAGAGTTGAATTATTTGTAAGTGCTGCTTTAACTGTAAGAGTAAGTGTTTTGGATACCGTTTTGCCTGTTTTATCTTTTACAGTAATCCGTACCGAATATGTACCCGTCCTTTTCGGTGTCCATGTCTTTGTTGCTGTCGTGGTGAAGTCCTGCAATAAAGTATAGCTTGTATCTGCACTCTCCTTTGCCTCAAACTTATAAGTATAGGGGCTTGTGCCTCCGCTTGCCTTAGCTGTCAGTTTGACAGAACCTCCTTTAGTTATGCTTGACTCACTCAGAGTTGAATTATTTGTAAGTGCTGCTTTAACTGTAAGAGTAAGTGTTTTGGATACCGTTTTGCCTGTTTTATCTTTTACAGTAATCCGTACAGAATATGTACCCGTCCTTTTTGGCGTCCATGTCTTTGCTGCGGTCGTGGTAAAGTTCTGCAATAAAGTATAGCCTGTATCTGCACTCTCCTTTGCCTCAAACTTATAAGTATACGGACTCGTGCCTCCGCTTGCTTTACCTGTCAGTGTAACAGAGGTTCCTTTGGTTATACTTGACGCATTTATAATTGAATTGTTTACGAGTGTCGCCGACGCTACCGTGAGGGTTTGTGTTTTGGTTACTGTGTTGCCTGTCTTATCCTTCACGGTAAATCTTACATAATATGTTCCTGTCCTCTTAGGTGTCCATGACTTCGTTGCAGTTGAAGTGTAGTTCCACAATAAGGTATAGCTTGAATCAGACGCTTCCTTTGCCTCAAACTTATAGGTGTAGGGGGCCGTTCCACCGCTTGCCCTGCCTGTGAGAGTAACATAATTTCCCTTAACTATACTTGATGTACTGATAATTGAAGTGTTTGTAAGAGCAGCCGCTTTAACTGTGAATGTAAGTGTTTTGGCGACTGTTTTGTCCGTATTATCCTTTACGGTAATCCTTACGGAATATGTGCCTGTTCTCTTTGGGGTCCATGTCTTTATTGCATTAGTGGTGTAGCTCTTGAGTAAAGTATAACCTGTGTCCGAGCTTTGCTTTGCCTCAAACTTATAAGTATACGGACTTGTGCCCCCGCTTGCTTTACCTGTCAATTTCACATAGCTTCCAAGTGTTATGCTTGTTGCGGAAATTGCGGAGTTATTTTCAAGTGCCGCACTTTTCACGTTAAGGGTTTTTAAAATGTAGGCGGTTGCTCCTTTACTGTCAGTCACAGTTATCCGAAATTCATATGATCCCGAACTTGTGGGTTTATATGAACATAT
>CANQLX010000066.1 GCA_947624835.1 uncultured Clostridia bacterium | reverse complement strand
AGCACAGTCTAAACCTTTTATAATTCATTATTCTAATATAGAATTATTTTTCGCGATTAAATCAGTGTTTCCCTAATATACAAACGTAAAAAAAGGATTATGTCATATTTAAAAGGGGATGTCAAAAAATGGAGTCATATAACGAAAAGAATTTTGATAGTGATTTGGTTGAAAAGATTGAAGATGCTGTAGAGAAAGCAGTAACAAAACTTTTTGAAGATCATAAAGAGAATTTTTACTACTGTTCCCTTATTACTTGCGGTGAAGCCGCAAGACCGGTTTTATCTGCATGGTCATGGGAAGCTTTGGATAGATTATCCGAAAATGATGAAGATAAGCTTGATTTGAAATGGTCTTATGCAGACTCCCCATACTGTATGTTTGGTGAGGAATTTTTATCGGAGCTGGATGATATATTTCAGAAAAGACCACGTGTAGAAGATATAGATGATGATGATGAGTATGATAAAGAAATAAGTATCAGAATAAATTCCATGGAAAAAGCATTATCAAATCTTGATAAAAAAGGGTTGTTCGGAGTTGGAGAAGATCGAAAGAAAATTGTGATCAATGTCGAATTTATGCCGCCTGATTATTCCAATACAGAGCGTGCTATTCGATTAAACCCGGAGGATGCTTTGGTATCGTGGTTAGAAGAAGCTGCGGAAGAAGAGGAAGATTGTTGATAATTTTAGTGTGTGACAGCGGATTCTCATATGCTTTTATCAAGTTTTTTTATTTGAAGAAGCAGTGTTGATACTCAAAATTAATATGATTGGTATTATGGTCCCCCCACCACCGCAAAAAGTGCCAAAAACAGCGACAGCCAAACCGACTGTCGCTGTTTTAGTGTATCAATTGATGTTAAATCAGCTACCGGAACGCTCCTTAAGCTCCTCATATCTCTCAACTGACTTCTCCTCTGCCTTCTTGAAGAGAACCTCTGCTCTCTCTGGGAAGGAACGTGTAAGCGCACTGTAACGTGCCTCGCCAAGGATAAAGTCACGATAGCTCTCCTTTGGAGCCTTGCTGTCAAGTGTGAACGGATTCTTGCCTTCAGCCTTGAGAAGCGGATTATATCTGAACATATTCCAATAACCGCAGTCAACTGCTTTCTTCATCTCAGCCTGACAATTCTTCATGCCGCCCTTGATTGAGTGCATCTCACAGGGTGCATAACCGATGATGAGTGACGGTCCCGGATAAGCCTCAGCCTCTCTGATAGCCTTGAGTGTCTGGTTCTGGTCTGCACCCATAGCGATCTGTGCAACATATACATAACCGTAGCTCATTGCTATATCGGCAAGAGATTTCTTAGCGATTGCCTTACCTGCTGCCGCAAACTGTGCAACCTGACCGATCTGCGAAGCCTTCGATGCCTGTCCGCCCGTATTGGAGTAAACCTCAGTATCAAATACCATAATGTTTACATCCTCGCCTGTTGCAAGAACATGGTCAAGACCACCGAAGCCGATATCATATGCCCAACCGTCTCCGCCGAATATCCATACAGATTTCTTAGCAAGAAATTCCTTATTTTCAAGAACATCTTTTCTTGTCGGACAATCGCAGTCGAGTTTTTCAAGCTCCTCTACAACAGCTTTTGCAGCGGCGCCGTTCTTTTCACCGTTGTCCTTTGTAGCAAGGAACTCGGCAATAGCAGCCTTTACAGATTCGGGTGCCTTTTCTCCGGCAGCAATCTTTTCAAGATCTGCTATAAGTCTTTCACGGATAGCTTTCTGTCCGAGGTACATACCATAGCCGTGCTCTGCATTATCTTCAAAGAGGGAGTTTGCCCATGCCGGACCGTGACCCTCAGCTGTAACTGTGTACGGCGATGTAGCAGCAGGACCGCCCCAAATTGAAGAACAGCCTGTTGCATTGGAAATATACATTCTGTCACCGAAAAGCTGTGTGATAAGACGTGCATAAGATGTTTCCGCACAGCCTGCACATGAGCCTGAGAACTCAAGGAGCGGCTTCTTATACTGGCTGCCGATAACCGTTGCTGTATTCGTGGTTTCGGGCTTCTCTGTCACATTAGCAACACAATAATCAAATACTGCCTGCTGAGCATCCTGAGTCTCACGGGGAACCATCTTAAGTGATTTCGTCGGGCATACACCTACACATACCGTACAGCCCATACAATCCATCGGGGAAATTGCAAGAGTATATTTGTATTCTGTCTTAACAACCGGCTTCGGAGCAATTTTTGTAGCCTCCGGAGCTGCCGCTGCCTCTTCCTCTGTCATAGCGAACGGACGAATTGTAGCATGAGGACATACAAATGAACACTTATTACATTTAGCACAGGTAGCCTCATTCCACTCAGGAACCATAACAGCAACTCCACGCTTCTCATAAGCGGAAGCACCAAGCTCAAATGTACCGTCTGTATGCTCAACAAATGCGGATACAGGCAGGCTGTCTCCGTCCATCTTATCAACAGGCTCAAGAATGTTCTGAACCATCTTTACGGTCTTTTCGGCACCCTCAAGCTTTGTTTCTGTCTTTTCATCTGTTGCTGTTGCCCAATCTGCCGGAACATCAATCTTAACAAATGCATTAACACCGGCATCAATAGCCTTATGGTTCATGTCAACAATTTCCTGACCTTTCTTGAGGTAGGACTTTGTAGCGGCATCCTTCATGTGCTGTACTGCCTCGTCAATAGGCATAACCTGTGCAAGAGCAAAGAATGCAGCCTGAAGAATTGTATTTGTACGCTTACCCATACCGATCTGCTCTGCAAGGTCAATAGCGTTTACTGTATAAAGCTGAATATTATTGTTTGCAATATACTGTTTTGTTTCAGCATTGAGATGTTTATTAAGCTCCTCGGCAGTCCACTGACAGTTTATAAGGAATACTCCGCCCGGCTTAACATCCTGTACCATCTTATAGCCCTTAAGGATATATGACGGGTTATGACAGGCAACAAAGTCAGCCTTGTTTATATAGTACGGACTCTTTATAGGCTTGTCGCCGAAACGAAGGTGAGAAATCGTTACGCCGCCTGTTTTCTTTGAGTCATACTGGAAATAAGCCTGTACATATTTCTGTGTGTAGTCACCGATAATCTTAATGGAGTTCTTGTTTGCGCCAACGGTACCATCGCCGCCAAGTCCCCAAAACTTACACTCGATTGTTCCCTCTGCTGCTGTATTCGGAGCAGGTTTTTCTTCAAGTGAAAGATTAGTAACATCATCGTTAATACCAATAGTAAACTGTGCTTTCGGTTCGTCTTTTGCAAGCTCATCATATACAGCGAATACACTTGAAGGAGGAGTATCCTTAGAGCCAAGACCATAACGACCGCCAATAACCTTAATACCTGTTCTGCCTTGTGCTGCAAGAGCTGCAACAACATCAAGATAAAGAGGTTCACCAAGAGCACCCGGCTCTTTTGTTCTGTCAAGAACAGCAATTTTCTTAACAGTTGCAGGAATAGCCTCAACAAGTTTATCCGCTCTGAACGGACGGTAAAGTCTTACCTTAACAACGCCGACCTTTTCGCCGTTAGCATTCATATAGTCAATAACTTCTTCGATAACGTCATTGATAGAACCCATAGCGATAATAACACGCTCGGCATCCTCTGCACCGTAGTAATTGAAGAGCTTATAATCAGTACCGAGCTTTTCGTTGATCTTACCCATATATTTCTCAACGATTTCCGGAACTGCATCATAATATTTGTTACAAGCCTCTCTGTGCTGGAAGAATATATCACCGTTCTCGTGTGAACCACGCATTACGGGATGTTCAGGATTAAGTGCTCTCTTTCTGAATGCGTCAACTGCATCCATATCGCACATTTCTTTAAGGTCTTCATAATCCCAAATTTCAATCTTCTGAATCTCATGAGAGGTTCTGAAGCCGTCAAAGAAGTTAATAAACGGAACCCGTCCTTCAATAGCTGCAAGGTGAGCAACGGGAGCAAGGTCCATAACCTCCTGTGTATTGGTTTCGGCAAGCATTGCGAAACCGGTCTGACGACAGGCATATACATCGGAATGATCTCCAAAAATATTCAGTGCGTGTGAAGCTACACAACGGGCGGAAACGTGGAATACACCCGGAAGAAGCTCACCGGCAATCTTATACATATTCGGGATCATAAGAAGAAGACCCTGTGATGCCGTAAAGGTAGTTGTGAGGGCACCTGCATTAAGCGAGCCGTGAACTGTACCGGCGGCACCTGCTTCCGACTGCATTTCGGAAACATTTACAGTTGTGCCGAAGATGTTTTTGAGCCCCTGAGCCGACCACTGATCAACATAGTCTGCCATAGGGCTGGACGGAGTTATCGGGTAGATACCCGCAACCTCGGTAAACGCATATGCTACATGAGCAGCCGCGTTATTACCGTCCATGGTTTTCATTTTTCTTGCCATTTAAAAATCCTCCTTATATAAATAAAATTACTTAAAAAAGTTAATTTAAGTAGACAGTGGTACTTTTCGCAACGTACCTTTTACATTTTAACACTTTTTTTTCTTTCTGTAAAGCGAAAAAATGTAAAAAGTAAATATTTATATGTAGAAAATAAAAGCAAAATTTAAGCATTTATCACAAAATGGAATAATCAGCAAGTTTTCAGCATATCTGCCCTTACAGCATTTGAATATATTGGTGATAAACCTTGTTAAAATATAAAAATAAACAAAAAACTATATATTATCTCAAAAAAATGTATTGAATATTTTATAAATTTAGATTATAATTATTATATCTGATGAATATCTGATAAAAGAACATGGTTTTATGCCTGTGAGCTTTTATATTTTTAAGGAGGATGTGTATGAGAAATATATTGTTTGTAGCGTCAGAATGTTACCCGTTTGTAAAGACAGGCGGGCTCGCCGATGTTGTCGGTGCACTTCCAAAGATGATCAATAAGGATGAATTTGATGTACGAGTTGTTGTTCCGAAATATATGTGTATTCCGTGGGAGTACAGGCAACACTTCCGGTATGTCACAAGCTTTTATATGGATCTCGGTTATATACAGGAGCATAAATATGTCGGAATAATGATGTATGAGCATGAAGGAATAAAGTATTATTTCATTGATAATGAAGGATATTTCGGCGGTGACAGCCCATACGGAGATATTAAGTGGGATATTGAGAAATTCACCTACTTCAGCAAGGCGGCTCTTGCAATACTCCCCGTCATTGATTTCAGACCCGACATTATTCATTGTCACGACTGGCAGGCTGCACTTGTACCTGTATTCCTCAGAACGCTCTTTAAGGATAACGGATTTTTCTGGGGAATAAAAACCATTATGACGATACATAATCTTAAGTTTCAGGGTATATGGGATCTCAAGCTTTTTCGTTACCTGACAGCATTTCCCGAATATGTTTTTACCTCGCAAAATATGGAATATTACAAGGACGGAAATATGCTCAAGGCAGGTATTGTTTTCTCTGATTATGTAACGACCGTAAGTGACACCTATGCAGGCGAAATTCAGATGCCGTATTATGGCGAAGGTCTTGACGGTCTTATGAGAAGCAAGAATCATTCTCTTTGTGGGATAGTAAATGGTATAGATTATAATGTTTATAATCCTGCACAGGATATTCAGATATATGAGCATTATACATCAAAAACACTTCCCGAAAAAAAGGTTCTGAACAAAAGAGGTTTGCAGAAGGAGCTTGGACTCCCTGTTGATGATAATAAGTTCATGATTGCGATAATTTCCCGTTTGACCGATCAGAAGGGCATTGATCTTGTAAATTATTCAATCGAAAGAATTGTTGATGAGCATACCCAGTTTGTCATTATCGGCACGGGCGATCCTCAGTATGAAAACAGTTTCAGATATTATCAGTCAAAATATCCCGACAGGGTATCGGCTAATATATACTATTCGGATAACAGGGCACATAAGCTATACGCAGCGGCTGATGCGATGCTTATGCCGTCACGCTTTGAGCCGTGCGGTCTTACACAGCTTATATCGCTGCGTTATGGTACTGTCCCGATTGTTCGTGAAACGGGCGGACTTCGTGATACCGTACAACCCTATAACTGGTATGACAATACAGGTACAGGATTTTCCTTTGCAAATTACAATGCCGATGAAATGATGGATTCAATAAACTACGCAAAGACGGTTTACTTTACTCAGCGTGACCGTTGGTATGAGATAGCGGAGCGTGGAATGAACATGGACTATTCGTGGAGTCGTTCCGCCAAAAGATACGAACAGCTATACTACAACCTCACAAATTGGTAAGAGGCGAGCCGCCGCTCCCATGTTTGCGTTTTCGCTCACTTAGTTCGCTCTAAGTTTTGACAGTATGTACGTTCACGCAACAGTAGTTTACCTGTCGGTGACAATAACTACCATATCGAGTGTGCCACTCCGTGGCACACGGCAGGCAGAAAGTGACAAATTTATAACTTACATTTTTTGTATAATTAGTCGAGCCATAAGATAATTGATGAAACAAAATAATTACAAAATCACGGTGGCGGCAAGTTATTTAGTACACTTATGATGTTGATAAGGGGTTTCGATTAAGTTTATTAAAACTTAATACGACAACCCCATTATTTTGCTTACACATATTGGGGGATATTATGGGATTTAAAAAAAGAAATTATATAGTCACAGAGGTATCAAAAAAAGCAGAGGAAAGTCTGCTTAAAGGGCATCCGTGGATATACGATACCGAGGTACGCTCTTTGGACGGCACCCCGACTGACGGGGATATAATTGATGTTGTAAACCACAGGGGCAGATTCATGGGTTCGGGATTTTATAACAGTAATTCCAAAATACGCATACGGCTTATTTCCAAAAATGCTAACGATAAATTTGACTGTGCATTTTTTGAAAGAAGAATAAGATATGCATGGGAATACAGAAAAACCGTTATGGGGAATGACCTCAACTGCTGTCGCGTTATTTTCGGAGAAGCTGATACATTTCCCGGTCTTACGGTTGACAAATTCAACGATATACTCGTGACACAAACACTTTCACTCGGAATTGAAAAACGCAAGGATATAATTTTCCCACTTCTCTATAAAGTAATCACTGAGGACGGATATAATATAAGGGGAATATTTGAAAGAAATGATGTCCGTGTGCGTGAGCTTGAAGGCATGGAGCAGGGCAAGGGCTTTTATCCTATCGAAAGTATGCCTCTTCCCGAAAGTACCTCTGTCATAATAACTGAAAACGGAATTAAGTATAATGTTGATTTTGAAAACGGACAGAAAACAGGATTTTTTCTTGACCAGAAATATAACCGTCTTGCAGTTGCTAAAATTGCCAAGGGCAGAAAAGTGCTTGATTGTTTTACTCATACAGGCTCATTTGCACTTAATGCGGCTCTCGGAGGTGCCGAAAGAGTTTGTGCGGTAGATATTTCCGAGGACGCTGTTAATATGGCAAAAAGAAATGCCGGAATGAATAATCTTTCCGACAAAATAAGCTTTGTATGTGAAAATGTTTTTGATCTGCTTTCATCAATGACAGGCAAGGAGGGTTATGATTTTATCATACTTGACCCGCCCGCATTTACAAAATCAAGAGCAACGGTTGAATCCGCCTACCGTGGATATAAAGAAATAAATCTTCGTGCAATGAAGCTCCTGCCAATGGGCGGATACCTTGCGACCTGTTCATGCTCACATTTTATGTCCGAGGGATTATTTGAAAAAATGCTCAGAGAAGCAGCACTTGATGCTCACGTTTCTTTGAGGAGGATAGAATACAGGCAACAGTCACCCGACCACCCTGTCCTTTATAATGTCCCCGAAACAGAGTACCTCAAATTCTATCTGTTTCAGGTAGTGTAGGCTCGATGCTCACAAACGACTGTAAGTAGTACCGAATACTTATCATCTGTATTAATAATACTATGACCTGAACCTTTTTCGCAGATATGACAACAGCCTGCTGTGGTTACTTCCTCAATACTGTCATAGAAAGTATTAATTTCACTCTCAGATATAATTTTATTTCATTCTAAAACTAACTTTGAAATAAATAACTGTCGGGAAAATAAGGCTCTGTAACTGTAATATCAGAATCTCGAATTGACAGCGGCAGTACAACGCTCACCGCTATGTCATTTATTCCCGACATTTTACATTCGAAAATTACATTAAAATTAAGTAACATACTTTCTTCCTCTCTAATTTTTCAATATAAATATCAAATCGAAAGGAGCGATATAATTGATTTATTTTACATCAGACCTGCACTTTTATCATGATAATATAATAAAGCACACCGGAAGACCGTTTCCAAATTCGGAAATTATGAATGACAAACTTATTGAAAATTGGAACAGTAAAATCCAATCCGTTGACGAGGTATATATTTTAGGAGATCTTACCATGAAAGGCCCTGAGTATGCGGAGGAGCTTTTATCACGGCTCAAAGGAATAAAACACTTAATCAGGGGCAACCACGACCGCTTTGTCAGATCTCCCTCATTTAACAGATATCTTTTTAAGTCCGTCAGTGATTATAAAACCATAACCTATAATTCAACATATTTTATACTTTGCCATTATCCGTTTCTTTAATGGGACGGCTTTTATAGAGGAAGCTTTCATCTTCACGGACATCAGCATAATAAGGCTGACTATAACTACGAAAACAAGAAAAACGGTATACGGAGATATGATGTCGGCGTAGACGCAAATAATTTTTCTCCTGTAAGTATTGAAGAAATAATACAGTTTTATAATTGACAAAGTAAGGAAGTACCCCACATTTAATATAAAAGCAAGGTAAGATTATGAGAACATACAACTGTACTGATATAATAAATATAGATAATCGGAAGATTACTCTTAATGACGGCACTGTCATTGATTTTTCGAAATGTAGGGAAGAATATGCAAAAAGGTTTAACATTTCTTTCAGTGAAACAAAATGTGTCGCCGAGCATTATGTTTTGGAAGACGACAGACATTTTTATTTTATATGAAAGACCACATTAAAATTACATTTGAATTTTACGATAAATTTAAAAATAAAAAGAGCCTGGATATCTTTCATGAATTACAATTTAAATTAAATGAATACGGATACACATCCTGCGATATGACTTAGCATACTGACATACTGATTGGCAAGCCTTTGGATGAGGTAGGGAAAGAAAATACATAAGCTGCAAGGACATAATGAATCTGCAGGATATCCGATTAAGGAATATGATAGTTTTCTTTCGGGTGTACAGCATGGAAGTACTATGACAAAAGCGTACTTTACAGAATGAAAGGAAAAGCATTAAATGAATGAATACGAAATAATAAATAATGCACTGTATAAATTATATATTGAATATGATTCTGAAGAAATCGACTATTATACAGCCGTTAAATTGCTTTTACAGTACGGTCGCAAAAAGATATTAATTGCCGATGACAATATCCTGTTTTACTATAATGTATTTAATTCATATACTCAGAATACAGACAGATTTATTCTTGATGAAAAACTTGAACCCGATCATTTAGGCAAACAGTTAAATGAATATTATAATCAGATGTGGAACGGGCAGATTTATCAGGATATAATTTTAGGTGAAGGCGGTCGGTGGATTGGTGAAAGGTACTGCTGTTTTGAAACCAACGACCGTGCAACATGGATTTATAAATATAGTGATAAGCTTTATCTGTTGGTGACTGATTTATATAACGGCTTCGGTAATATTTATAATCCGGATTTTTTTACCTCATATCTCGAAAATTACGAAAAATATATTTTCAAGTCCGAAATAAAGATAGATCAACTGTGTTGTTTAAGAGATTATTTTAAAGCATTAACTCAAAAGTACATAGACTAATAAAACATATCAGCAAAATTATCACGGAGGGTATTATGGACAGAGAAGCACTCTTGACAGTTGACTGCTGACAGTATTCCGAAAAAATTTTTGATATTATCAACTTACTTATGCTCTTTCCCTTGCCGTACCCTTTAGGAAACCAATGCATTCAATTTTTTTAAGTAGGCATTCTCTGCTCTTAATCGTTGTACCTCAGCAGTCAGGACTTCCTCTACTTTTTATCCGGCTTTGTAGTACGCCCTTCTTTTTTCCATTGGCTGCTGAGGTGCGTCCTCGCCCTTCAATGTATAGCCCTCCTGCCCCTTCTTCAAAATTAATCCGTTCCCATTTTTCAACAAGTTTGTAGTCAAGAATCTTGTATTTCATTGCCGCTTTACGATAGTTTAATTTCTCTTTTTGCGAGGGCATAGAGAGATCATGTCTTACGACTGTTCAAAGAACAAAAGTTTATTACGCACATCCATAAACCGCTTGGAAAAGAGACTCAAATGAAAATGCAAATAAGCTAATCAGACGATTTATTCCCAAAGGTATCAACATCTATTCTCGTTGTATTTTCAATGGGATACCTCTTGTCAGCTTCTTAATATAAATATAAATCATTTAGTCATTTAATTTCACATATATTTTATATTGCAATTTAATTTCTTCAGTAAATTTTAATTTAGGTATTGACAAAACGGACATAAGTTGGTATAATAACAAGGTAACTTGAAGGAGATATCGCGGAGTGGAGCAGGTGGTAGCTCGTCGGGCTCATAACCCGAAGGTCGTTGGTTCAAGTCCAGCCTCCGCAACTACGATTTAAGCAACAAGGCAAGAGATTTTCTCTTGCCTTGTTGTCCATTTGGAGATGATATTAATGAATAAAAAAATGGGTATGTTGCCCGTAATAATCAATGTTTTGTTTGGGATAATTCTATAGCAATCCATAGAATTAGCTTGACGCCGTAATTGAGGAAAACCAACCGTGGCAATCATCAGTAGTAATAAGAG
>CANQLX010000065.1 GCA_947624835.1 uncultured Clostridia bacterium | reverse complement strand
CTACATATTGTATCAAATATTTTGGAATTTGTACATAGTTTTTGAAACTTTTTTAAAGATTTTTTCCATTCTTTTATGTCAAAGGTGGTCTGGGCAACTATACAGAGGGGTTTATTTTTCCATTCGGGAAATTTAAGCAATAATTCATCAAGCTCCTCACAATTTTTAAATGTATGATATTCCCCCCTGCAATGACCGATAATCCCCTGTATTTCGGGGTGACTTTCATCACCGGCAATTACGACTATATCGCCCTGTGCCGAATGTTCGGCAACGATTTTGTGTATTTTTAAAACAAAAGGACAGGTTGCATCCTTAAAATCAATTCCGAGGGATTTAATTTCATCCATAATCTCCTCCGAAACACCATGTGAACGTATTACAAGCGTCGAACCGTCCTTGACATCACCCGGCTTATCCGCAATCCTCACACCCTTTTCTGCGAGGCTTTGCACCATCTGCGCATTATGGATAATCGGTCCGAGAGTATATACGGACTTACCCTCCTCAATGAACTTTTCAACTATATTTACCGCCCTGCTTACGCCAAAGCAGAAGCCGGCTGTTTTTGCTACCTTTATCATTTATGTTCTTCCTCCAGTTGGGAAATAATTTTTTCTCTGATTTCTGCCGAAAGCTGTCTTGCAGACCTGAGCGAACTATCCTCCGGCGGATATACGGGTTTTCCGAACCTTACTGTTATTCTGCTAAAGGGACGTATCTTATCGAGTGAAAATACAGATACAGGTATAATCGGTGTCTGTGTTCTAACAGAAATAAGTGCAGCTCCGGCCTTTGGAGAAAATGCTCTTCTGTCCTTTGATATGCCGCCCTGTGGAAATATTCCGATTTGTTTGCCCGATTTAAGATAATTTTCCGCTGTACCTATTGCACCCTGATCGGACTTCCCCCTTTTTATCGGAATAACTCCGCATGATCTGAAAAATCCTCGAACAAAAATACCGTAATTTGTAAAAAATTCCGATTTGGCTATGAAATATATTTTTCTCCTCACTCCGAGTCCTATTGCGATCGGATCAAAGAAGCTTATATGATTACTGCATAGAAGCAAACTTCCGCTTTTAGGAACATTTTCCTTTCCCACATATTTTATTTTGTAAAACGGTCTTATAAACACAAACGCAAGAAAACGAAGAATATAATATACTATTTCAGATCCCTCTCTCTGAGCTTATGTATTTCCGACATTATGGAGCGTGCCGCATTTCTGTAATCCTCTGCACCGCTGTTTTCGGACAGCCCGAGTTTTTCGGGCGGTATAGGCTCACCGATTGAAATTGTCACCTTATGGAACAGCTTTATTTTCTTATTTTTCGGTGTTATGCACACAGGTATAACAGGGACCTTTGCCTGAGCGGCAATAACCGCCGTACCCGATTTCGGACGAAGAAATTCGCCTGTTTTTGAGCGTGTACCCTCAATGAATATTCCGAGAAGCTTTCCTTGTCTTACTACCTCCCCCGCCTTATTTATAGCCTTTCCGTCACCCGCTCCTCTCTGTACCGGGAAAGCCCCGAACATTTTACATATACAGGCTGTAACAGGATTTTTAAACAGCTCCTCCTTTGCCATGAAATATACTTGTCTACCCTGACATAGTTCAAGAAAAACAGGATCGAAATTTGAGAGATGATTAGAGCATAGTATGCAGCCACCGTCCTTGGGTACATTCTTTTTTCCGTTTACCCTATAAAAAAACAAAAGCTTGAACAGCGGAACCAATATTATTTTTCCGATAATATATGCAAGACTTCGTTTCATCACAAATTCTCCTTTATTACAGGCATATGTTATAGCCTATAAAATTTACAATTTATCCCTTATAATATCTATTACCCTTTTTATTGATTGCTTAAGCGTAAGCTCTGTCGTATCAACAATAATACTGTCCTCAGCGGGTTTCAGAGGTGCCGTATCACGGTGGGAATCATTATAGTCCCTTTTTATTATGTCCGATAAAACCTCGTTATAATCAGCTTCTATCCCCTTTGCCGCAAGCTGCCTTGTCCGTCTTTCAGCCCGTGACTCCGAAGAAGCCGTAAGAAATATTTTTACATCCGCATCGGGGAGCACAACAGTCCCTATATCCCTTCCGTCCATTATAACATCAGCACTTTTTGCAAAGCTTCTCTGTAAATCAAGTAAAAACGACCTCACACCGGGGATTGCGGAAACTACCGAGGCTGTCATTGATGCCCTTTCCGTTCGTATCTCATCCGATACATCTCTTCCGTTAAGAATTACTCTTTGTCCGCCGTCTTTTAGGATCAGCCTTATATCTGTTCCGGGAAGTATTTTTAAAACATCCTCCGGTTTTGTAACATCAACACCCCGATCTATACAGGCTTGTCCTATTGCCCTGTATAATGCTCCTGTATCTATATATGTAAATCCAAGCTCGTTTGCAGCAAGTTTTGCCACTGTACTTTTTCCTGCACCGGCAGGTCCGTCTATTGCTACTGAAATCATATGTATATCTCCTTTTCACCGCAAAAATATCAATACATTTACGCATACAAATTTATTCTAACATATCGGATAGCTTTTAGCAATAGTAATTCTTTACACAATTTCAAACCTATGTAACATAAAAAGCCTCATTACATATAATGATACTGAGGATAAAAGGAGCGGAGTTATAAATGCAAAATAATTATATTACATTGAGTGAATTACCAATGGGCAGCTGCGGAATTATTTCCCGACTTCCTTATGATGATAAACTGAAAAAACAGCTTATGAATTTAGGGCTTATATGCGGTACCCGTATAGAAGCTGTCTGCAAAAGTCCGAGTGGAAATCCCTGTGCGTATTCTTTCAGAGGAACATTAATGGCAATAAGAAAAAGTGATACAGATAAAATTATTATTACCGATTACAGGGAGTGAGCCTATGACTGACAATAGCACCAAAAGTGAATATACGGTTTTGCTTGCAGGCAATCCGAATGTAGGCAAGAGTACAGTTTTTAATGCCCTTACCGGTATGAAACAACATACCGGTAACTGGGCAGGAAAGACTGTTAGCACTGCTGAGGGAAGCTATAAATTCAATTCGGCAAATTTCAGGCTTCTGGATCTGCCGGGAACATATTCCCTGAATGCGTCCTCTCCCGACGAAATGGCAGCCCTCAATGCAATAGAAACGGTCAAATACGACTGCATAGCCGTTGTTACGGATGCAACCTGCATAGAAAGAAACCTTAATCTTGTTTTGCAGATACTTCAAATCACAAACAGAGCAGTAGTCTGTGTGAATCTTGCAGACGAGGCTGAAAAGCAAAACATAGATATAGATTATGATGAATTATCCGTTCAGCTCGGTGTTCCTGTTGTACGTACGGCGGCGAGAAAAAAGCAGGGGCTTAAAAATCTTGCCGAACAAATAAGCAATGTCGCATCAGGCAAAACCAAAACTTATTCCGTAACAAGAAAATACGACAGTAAAACCGAGGAAGCTATACAAATTGTAAGTGACGCTCTGTCCGATACGGACGTAAGTGATAAAAGACGGACGGCAATACATATCCTTGAAAGAAAACAGGATATAACGAATAACAGTAATATTGGGAATGCCGTGAAAAAGGCAAAAGAGCTTGCCGGCGAGGATATAGACGATATCATAGCAAAGACCCGTGTCGGACAGTGTGAGGAAATATACAAGCTTTGTGTGAAAAGAAGAAACGGGGAATACAGAAACCGTGACAGAAAAATCGACAAAATTCTTACGTCAAGAATTTTCGGGATACCTGTTATGCTTTTGCTTTTTGCTGTAATATTCTATATAACCATAGCGGGAGCGAATTATCCGTCGGAATGGCTCAGCTCATTATTTTCTTTTATCGGTGAAAAGCTTACAATGCTTGCTGATTATATCAATACTCCCCCTTGGCTTAAAAATCTGGTAATAGATGGTATATATACAACCCTTTCAAATGTTGTTTCGGTCATGCTTCCGCCTATGGCTATATTCTTTCCTCTGTTTACCATACTTGAAGATTTAGGCTATCTCCCGAGAGTGGCATTTAATCTTGATTCCGTTTTTTGTCGGGCAGGAACAAACGGAAAACAGGGGCTTACTATGCTTATGGGTTTCGGCTGTAATGCCTGCGGTGTTACGGGGTGCAGGATTATTGACGGTGAAAATGAAAGGAGAATTGCCGTTCTGACAAATAATTTTTCCCCGTGCAACGGAAGATTCCCTACGCTTATAGCAATTATATCAATGTTCTTTGTAGGCGTATTCCCTATTGCTGTACAATCGGCTGTAAGTGCATTTATACTTGTCGGAATTATACTTGTAAGTATTCTTGTTTCACTTCTCATATCATTTATCTTATCAAAAACAATACTAAAATCAGGCGGAAAAAGCTTTCTCATGGAGCTTCCCCCATACAGGGTACCGCAAATCGGAAAAACAATAGTACGTTCACTTTTAGACAGAACCGTATTCGTACTCGGCAGAGCGGTCCTTGTTGCCGTTCCTGCCGGTGCAATTATATGGATACTTGCAAATATCCACATAGGCTCAGAAACGATAATATCCTATGTAACATCTTTTCTCGACCCGTTTGCCCGTATTATGGGACTTGACGGTGCGATACTCACAGGCTTTATCCTCGGATTTCCGGCAAATGAAATTGTTCTCCCCACAACGCTTATGATATATCTCAGCAACGGCACCATGACGGATTACGGAAGTCTTGCTCAACTGCACGATATTCTTATAAGCAACGGCTGGACGATAAAAACGGCTGTATGTATGCTTATTTTCACCCTTATGCATTTTCCCTGCTCCACCACCTGTATTACTGTAAAAAAAGAAACAGGCAGTATAAAATGGGCAATTTTGTCCTTCATACTTCCTACGGTATGCGGTATCATATGCTGTATAGCGGCTAATCTTTTGTTAGATATATTCATATAATACCCGTCATACAAATATCAGGTTCAGGCAAATCCTTTCAAGGGCTTAACCTGAACCTGAATTTTTATTGAATATCCGTGCATTACCCGGATTTAGGCACCTGATAACTGCAATAATTTATTTCTCCGGAAACGGGATAGTAACGGTTTTCCCGTCATAGCCGCATTTCGTATTCGGAAAAATATCTTTTGCCTGCTCAATTCCCGCCTCAGGTTCGGTCACTGCCGGACTGTAATGTGTAAGCCACATCTCCTTTACACCGGATTTGAGTGCAAGCTTTGCCGCCTCGGAATAAAGCATATGTCCTGTTTTTTTCGCTCTGTCAAGCTTTTCAGGTTCGTAATAAAGTCCCTCACATATAAATAAATCCGAATGTTCTGCGTATTTTACTATGTTTCCCGTGGGTCGTGTATCTGTACAGTATGTAACCTTTATACCGTGTCTTTCACCGTCCGATACCATATCGTATGTGTAAAGCTTTCCTTCAAATTCGACCTCACCATACTTTTGCAGACTGTTCCATATTTTCATCGGTACATCATTCATTTTTGCCTTTTCTACATTGAATTTTCCCCTTCTAGGCAAAATAAACGAATATCCCACACATTCTGTGCTGTGCTTCACCTCAAACGGAACTATTTCAATGCTTCCGCACCTCAAGTCATTTTTTCCGACAGCCTCCGCAAATTTTATTTCAAACGGCAAATTGGGAGCAATAACACAGATGCTCCTCACTGTCTGTTCAATACCTTTGGGTCCTATTATTGTTACGGGCTCCTCTCTTCCCTCGTTTCCCATCGACAGAAGAAAGCCCGGAAGTCCGGATATATGGTCGGCGTGAAAATGTGTTATACATATCATATCTATCGGCTTAAGCCTGCAATCTGTATTTTTCAGTGCAATTTGAGTACCCTCTCCGCAATCGACAAGAATCGAATGTCCCTCGCTGTTGATTATACAGGAAGTAAGCCATCTGTTTTTGAGCGGCATCATACCTCCCGTACCGAGCATTGTCACATTAAGCATTTTTATCCTCCTTTTTTATCGGAAAAAGCTCACCACAAAGCTTTGTAAATTCTCCGTATGTCATAATACAGTTAAGAACATCAAGCAGTGAATTAGCTGTCATATTTTCAGGCAGCGATAAATTTTTTTTAAGCCTCTGTCTGTTCTCATTTGAATTTAATGTACCTGTCAGACCGTATTCAAAAAAATCAGCCTTAGTAATATCCTTTTTTTCTTTAACAAATCCCTCCGCTATTTCACAACTTACACCTGATGCGGATATTGCTTTTCTCAGAATATCATCGGAAATACCCTCAACGCCCAGCTTTCCCTCCTTTGAGGGCTTATCCTTGCGTTTTTCTTTCCCAATTATATCGGGTATATATGCATGATGTATCTTATTTGCAGGTACGATGCCCTTAAGAAAATTTCTTATGACAAAGCCTGCACCATCACTGTCCGTCAGAACCAATATTCCCCTCGTATCGGCAAGACGTCTTATAAGAAGCTGTTTTTCCTTATTTTTGAATATCCCGAAACCGTCAGTCGTTATAATAAGACCGTCAATGAAATTCGACAGCCTTATTTTATCGTATTTGCCCTCAACAATCACGGCTTCCTTTATTTTTATCATATCCTACCGCCCCTCTTGACTGCAAGCAGCAGCTTTGCCGTCAATACCTCTATAACAATCCTTGAATCTGCTCTTGTACTTTTAAGCTTTATATCCGCTTCAAGTATCGCCTCAAATATTTCCCTGAGCGACTCCTTGGAATATCTCGCAGCTGACGTGCCTGCTCTTTTCAGAAGAAAGCTTCTTTTTCCGTAGTTAAAATCCTCGGCAACCTCGTTAATACTCTTACCTGCTTCAGATGCCGCCTTCATACGGTACATATCAATAAATGATGAACTTAGAATAGATAAAATCATTTCCGGCGGCTGATTTTGTTCAAAAAGGAACCCAAGCTGTTTATAAGCAGCATCAAAGTCATTTTTCGAGATACAGTCGGATAATGCATATATATTTGACTCCGTATTTCTTATGCAGAGTTTTTTTACTGTTTCCTCGGTTATCTCCCTGCCGTCTGCATAGGCACAAAGCTTATCTGTTTCATTTTTTAATGTATTGAGGTCGTTTCCGACATAGGATATTATTTTTGACGCATTAACACGGTCTATTTTACATCCACCCTTTTCGCACCATGACATTATCCTATTGCGGAGTGCTGTTTCATCAAGCTTTTTAAGTTCGAGTACATTTCCTGCCTTTTCTGCAAACGCTATGAATTTTGTAAGCTTATTGCTCTTTTTCTTACTGTCAGGCATGAGCGTAGGCATGGTAAACACGAGCACTGTGGTAGGTGCTATATCCGAGCAAAAGGCTTCAAGCTGCTTATAATCCCCCTCGGATAGGGAATTTATGTTATAATCCGTTACGCACACACATTTTCTTTCAGTAAACATTGGAAGCTGCTCCGCTGCATTAAAAATATTTTCGAGCGGTGTTTCAGAATTGAATTTATATAAATCAAATTCAGACGCTTCCTTTCCCACTGCCGCTGAAATCAGTGCATCCGTGTATTTACGGACAAGATATTTTTCATCCCCATATATCATGTATAAATTACTTAGTTTATCAGAAGAAAGCTCCTTACGGAAGCTTTGCTCATTCAGCTTAGCCAATATCCTTCCCTCCTTATATTAACTTCTCCGTTATTATAGACTCTTACGGCTATATTTCCGCAGCCTGCGGTGCAGTAAATATTTCCCCTACTGTTTTTCCTGTAAATATCAATATTTTTATCTGTATTTTCAGCCGTATCCGATATAATTATATTTTCGACACTTAGAAGCCGCATATTCTGCGGTATCCCCTCAGTTGTCAGATAATCGGCGTCAAGCCACTGTTCAGGCAGCAAACCGAAGTCCGTGCCGTCAGTACATATAAGAAAATCATTTCCGTATAATTCAAAATACAGAGCACAACTGTTTTCTGTATTGTATATAGCGATTTCAATATCATCTATATGTACGGTTTCAATTTTATCACCGTCGGTACCTCCGTATATAACATTCGGACAATTTTCCGAAAGTCGGTATAAACTTTCCGTAAGCTTTTCTTCGCCATATATATGCACGGTATTGACATCATATTTTTCAAGTATATCCAAAGCGTAAGCACCTGTATTTTCATCATCGCCGTTAATGAGCATATAATCTATATTGCTTATTCCGCTGTCATTCAAATAATTTTCCGTATCGAACGATTTATCATAGCTGCCGCCGCAAAACAGTACCGACGTTTTGTCATCATATGACATAAGCACCGTAAGACCCTCCCCGCAGTCAATAATGCTGAGTTTTATGCTGCCCTGTTTTATTATTCTTTCCGCAGAAAATCCCAACCCGAAAATTAATATTACGAAACCTGCATACAAGGGTACAAGTATATGCTTCTTACACTTTGACATTGATAGGAATACAGCCGCAACAATTATTGAAGCAATCATGCATATCGGCACAAATTCATTCGTAAGCCTTATTACCGCAAACGGCAGAGAGGAAATATAATCGGCGGTACCTATTATATAATTTGCAAGAAATCCGCTGAGTGCCGCAAAAGGCATTTGAAGAAAGGATAAAATGATAGTTATTCTAAGAAACACTGTTATCATCGCAGTAAAAATAAGCAAAGAGGCAGCCGGACCGACTAAGATATTCGTAAGCAGTGTATAAACGGAAAAGCTTTTGAAATATATGAGTATAATTGGTGCAGAAAGTGCAATCGCACTGAGAGTTGTTGATATAACCGATATCAGGCCGCACAGCGGTGTTTTTACGGCAGTCACAAACCTGCCGACCGCTGATGTCCCTATCTTTTCACCCGGATATATAAGATTGCATAAATAAGAACTAATTCTTCGTCCCCAAAGAACTATGCCGAGGGTTGCAGAAAACGAGAGCATAAAACCTACATCCACAGCGGTGTACGGATTCAAAAAGCATATAACAGTAACAGCAAGTCCGAGTGAATTAAGTGTATCCGCCTTTACTGTCATAGACTCACCGAAAAGAAACATTATCTGCATTATCCCCGCCCGAACAACAGGCGGCGTAAATCCTGTTGCCGCCATATATAAAAATACAAACACCGTACAGATTAAAGCTGCCGCTCTTTTTCTTCCCATGCAGACAAATGTAAGAAGAAGCATCATAAGCTGAGTTACTACTGAAAGATGAAAACCCGATACCGCAATAATGTGTGATATCCCCGAATCACGGAAAGCCGATTTATTTTCTTCCGTCAGTCTGCTTTTATCTGCAAGAAGTACGGCATTGACAAAACCTGCCTGTTTATCCGGAAGCCCGGCATTTACAGTATCAAGCATATATTCCCTTATACTCAGTGCATAATAATACAGCGGCTTGTTTTCGTTTTTCGTTATTTTTATTTCCTTATAAATATCAATATTGCCGATAAGATAGTTTCCTCTTGAAATATTATAATACTTATAAGAATCCTCCGACTGTGTGTAGATATTTACCGTCGCCGTAACCGTATCATACATATCCGCACGGAGTGCCTTTTGAGAGGATAGAAGTATTTTTGTATGCTGAACCGCACCAGGTAAACCAATTTGTGAAGTTTCGATTTTATAGTATGTTCTTCCGTCATGCTCATACGGCAGGTCACATATTTCACCTGTTATAACCGCCGTTTTGCCGTACAGCTCCTCTGTTGGTCTGACATAGACGGCGTCAAAGCACATAAGCCAAAAAAGTGCCGCAGCAGACGTTATACATACAGCCGGAAGAATAACATTTTTTCTTGTTTTGCGGAATTTCAGAAATACACCCGCAAGGCATACGAAAACAGCAATCAATGCCGGGAGCTTATCAAGACCGAGGAAAAAAGAAACCACAACAACCGCAAGATATGTAAAGCCTATCACTGCAAGAGGTCGCTCCATTATAGTATCCTCCGAATTTAAAAATCACAAGCATTTATAGAAAAAAATGCTTTCCTTTTAATTATTACATTTTTTGACTTTATTCTGTCGGTTTTATTGTACAGAAAAACATCATCAAGTTCAACAATATTCATTTTAACTCATCACTTTAACTATCTAAGACAGTATATCATAATCTTTATAAAAAATCAATCTGAATATTACACTGTGTGTCGATATACATACAAAAATGAAACAACTGCGTTCCGGGATATGTATATCACTTCAAGCGGTCGTTTCATTTTTCCATCTTCCGAATTTATAATTATCTGTTATGAAATTCTTTCATTTCCATATTTGTAAATCCGTGAATCATTTCCCTGTACAGTGCCTCTGTCATATCCGGATCGGCACCGTATTCTTCCGCCTTTTCACGGACATTTTTAATTACTGCCTCAACTCTTGAGGAATCCTTTACTCCCTCCTCGGATTTTTTGAATTGTGACGCCTGAAGGACAAATGTTTCTCTCTCCGCTATAAGTCTGATAATATCATTATCAATTCTGTCTATATTGCTCCTAACCTCTTCAAGGCTTTCACATTTCCTTACGTTCATTTATAAGACTCCCTAAATCAAATTTTTTCAGCACATAGTAACATTAAGCTTTTTGCCGCCGAGAAGATGAAAGTGCAGATGAAATACCGTCTGCCCTGCATCAGCTCCGCAGTTTGATACAACACGATATCCGCTTTCCGATATACCCAGTTCCTTTGCAAGCTTAGCGGCAACTTCATATATATGTGCAATAACCCCACTGTTTTCCTGTGTAACATCATTAATTGAAGAAAGATGCTTCTTCGGAACGATAAGAACATGTACAGGTGCCATAGGATTTATGTCCTTGAACGCATAAACCGTTTCGTCCTCATAAACCTTTGTTGAGGGAATATCTCCCTTGATGATACTGCAAAATAAACAATCCATAATAAAAAATCCTCCTTTTAATT
>CANQLX010000064.1 GCA_947624835.1 uncultured Clostridia bacterium | reverse complement strand
CATATTGCCAATTTTTTGTTTTGCTTTTCGATGTTGCTTATGCAAAAAAATTAATACTTTCTCTTTAAAAACGATAAGGGTTGCCACATTAAATTTTAATGAATGGCAACCCCTTAATTTTATTATTTACAAGTATATTTATTTGACCGAAGTATAAAGTGCTTACTATTTTTAGTTCACACTCGGTATTTCAACATCAGGATCTATATCAGCCTCATAATCTACTCCGTCTATACCAAAACCGAAGAGTTTATAAAAATCCTTGTGAAATCCATCAAGATCAGCATGAGTATCAAGATTATCTGTATTTATCTCTTCCCAAAGCTTATTAACCTTTTCTTGTATTTCCGGCTGCATTTCAAGGTCGTCCATGCGTATTCTTCCCTCACTGTCAGTCACAACTCCGTCCTTGCCATACAGTTTCTCGTTTAATAGTCTTGTCATCTGCTCAATACAGCCCTCGTGTACATTATTTTCTTTCATTACTTTATAAAGAATGGATATATAAAGCGGTACTATCGGTATTGCCGCACTCGACTGAGTAACAAGAGCCTTATTAACAGAAATATATGCACGTACATTTCCGCTTTCGTTCAGCTTTTTAGAAGTTTCAAAAAGATGATCCTTTGCCTTTCCGATTGAACCGTCAGCATACATAGGATGAGTAATTTCCGGACCGATATATGAATATGCAACTGTCACAGCATTGTCCTCTATTGCATCGGCAGCCTTTAGTGCATCTATCCAGTCTTTCCAGTCCTCGCCTCCCATAACCTTTATCGTGGCCTCTATTTCTTCTTCGGTCGCAGGGTCAACAGTTATATCACCGACAGTATTATCCTTAAGATTAATTGTCTTGTTTGTATATGAACTTCCCACAGTTTTCAGCACAGAAGAATAGAGTGTTCCGTCCGCTGTTGTTCTCCTCGGAGCCGCAAGACTGTATATGACACAATCAACCTTTCCAAGATCGGATTTTATCAGTTCTATTGTCTTATCCTTAATTTCCTTTGAATATGCATCACCATTTATGGTCTTTGCATATAATCCGTCAGCCTGTGCTGACTTTTCAAAGGCAGCTGTATTATACCAGCCTGATGTAGCCGTCCTTGAACGCATAGCGGGCTTATCAAATATAACTCCTATTGTTGCCGCACCAAATGAATAAGCCGCAGCTATTCTTGAAGCAAGCCCATATCCCATTGATGCACCGACAACAAGGACCTTTTTCGGTCCCTCATTCGAGTGTGGTTGGGCCTTTACATATTCTATCTGTGCCTTTACCTCCGCCGCACACCCCTTTGCATGGGCTGTTGTGCATATAAATCCTCTAACCTTAGGCTTAACTATCATAATAGATCTCCCTCTCGTCTTATTTTATTTCCTCATAATCTTTTGTATTGTCATTATACATGAGTAATTTGCCGGTTCCGTCTGCCGCAACATATATTGGGGTAAAAAGCTTGGTTCCGTTTTCATATTTGAGCTTTGGAGTAATACAATAGCACTTTATACCTCTTTTTGTATAAAGCTTCGTATCGGTTTCAAACGTATATGAGCTTAACTTTTCCTTAAGCCCAAGCTTTTCCGTTTCTGTATTATGCAGTGCAAACAGTGCATCCTCGGGTGTTATCTTTGCTCCGCTGTAAAGCTCCTCTGCCGTTTTATCCCCACTGTTTCCGCCTATTTCACAATTTACAAGATTTCCCGACCAATCACTGCGTAAAACCTCACCGCCGTCACAGGATACATAGAAATCCGTCCCTACATACATTCTCACGGAATTTTTTTCCAAATAGAAGCACATGGAATAATAGTCCTTATTATTCAGCTTTACAGTACCATAATAATACTTTTGATATTTTGTAATTTCCGACGGCAGATAAAACTGCTCAAAAGAACAGGAATCCACAGTCTCTTTTGCTTTTTCAAGAGTTATACTTCCATCAGGTGATGATGCCTCCGGCTCATCTGTACTTCTTTCGACAATTTCGCCTCCAACCTCGGAAATCTCCTGAGTACCGTCAATTTGATATATAAGATTATCATCATCAACAATCACAGAAACTCTGTCGCTGCTTTCCTCGGTATTATCGCCTTTGTCGGCACCACATCCGCAAAACGCAATCACAAGAGCAGCACAGCATACTGCAAATATTGTTCTTTTCATTTTCCTTCCCCTCTTGCGGCTCAGTATTTATCCCAACTATTTAATACCGTCAGGATTATTTTTCTGGAAATTCCATGAATCGGCACACATTTTCTCTATATCATATTCTGCGTGCCAGTTAAGCTCTTTATTAGCCTTTGTTGCATCTGCATAGAATGCCGGCAGATCACCCTCACGCCTGTCGCCGATAACATAATTAAGCTTCTTTCCGCTCGCTTTCTCAAACGCCCTTATTATGTCAAGTACACTGTATCCCACGCCGTTCCCGATATTATATGCCTCTATTCCGGTAGTATCAAGTATTTTTGCAACAGCACAAAGGTGTGCCTTTGCAAGGTCAACTACATGAATATAATCACGTATACAGGTTCCGTCCTTTGTATCGTAATCTCCGCCGAATACTGTAAGCTGCGGAAGCTTTCCTATTGCCACCCTTGAAATATACGGCATAAGGTTATTCGGGATACCGTTGGGATCCTCTCCTATAAGACCACTTTCATGTGCGCCTATGGGGTTAAAGTATCTGAGCAATGATATACTCCAGCCATTGTCGGATTTATATATATCTCCGAGTATCTGTTCGATAAAATGCTTTGTCCTTCCATAGGGACTGCTTACATCGCCGGTCACCATATCCTCCTTATAGGGAATCGGGTTATTCCCGTAAACCGTTGCGGAGGAGCTGAATACGATTTTTTTGCAGTCATATTTCTCCATTACCTCAAAAAGCACAACACTTCCCGAAATATTATTTTCATAATAAAGCAGCGGCAGCTTAGTCGATTCTCCGACAGCCTTAAGACCTGCAAAATGTATAACGGCATCAATTTTATTTTCAGAAAAAACCCTTTCAAGACCCCCTCTGTCACGTATATCACAATCGTATCTTTTCAAAGTCTTTCCGGTGATTTTTTCAACTCTGTCAAGGACTGCGGGAACACTGTTATAGTAGTTATCAACAACCGCAACATCATAGCCGCCGCTGAGGAGTTCAACACATGTATGACTACCTATATAGCCTGCACCGCCTGTAACCAATATTGTCATAATAAACCTCCGTTAATATCAAACATCTACTATAATTATAATTACATTTTCTACCATTGTCAAGCAAACAAAACGTACATAAACAAACATTCCTTTTTTCATCTGCCCTTATTGCAAATATGACATAATTATGATATAATTTATATAATGAAAAATATGCGGAGGCTGTCGTGTCAGAATCTTCTATTACGAAAAGGGTCATATCAAACGGCTTTAAGGAGTTAATGCAAAAGAAACCGTTTGAAAAAATTACAATATCTGATATTGCGAATGTCTGTGGAATCAACCGCCAGACATTTTATTACCATTTTCAGGACAAATATGATTTGCTCAATCAAATATTCTATAACGAAGCCATAATACCGTTTGTCAATGACCTTACAGTTGACAACTGGAGCAAAAATCTTCTTAATATGCTGACTGTTGTAAGTAATAATTCAAAATTTTACATTAATGCCCTCCACACATCCTACAGTTCTGAATTTCAAAAATATATGCACACGGTAAGCACAAAGATATTTTCAGAGGTAATAGATGATGCATCGGGAAAAAAGCTCATTGAAAACAATGACAAAATGTTTATTGCAGAGTTTTTTTCATACGGAATTATCGGAAGTGTTGTAGCATGGGTCACAAAAGGAATAAAGGAACCGCCCGAGGTTATTGTAAACCACATTGTAGACCTTGTCGACGACTGCAAAAATTATGCTGTTAAAAGATGTATGAACTCTTGAAATCCCTATTTGAATAATGAACAGCACAGACCCCCAAAAAATTTCCCGAAGGATCGGCTGAGATCCTTCGGGAAAAATTCTGCACATAAAGCCGTTATCATACATCGTCAAATGCCGACTCTATACTCTTTGTTGCAGCAGCATTCAGTGTCATATCCGCTATATTTCCCGCAATATATTCGTAATATGCCTGAGCACCGACCATAGCGGCATTGTCACCGCACAGCTCAAGCGGAGGATAAAAGCATTTCCAGCCCCTTTTTTTGGCTTCCTTCGATGCTCTCCGTCTTAGTAGGGAATTTGCTGATACACCGCCGGCGAGAACCAGCTTATCACAGCCTGCATTTTCCGCCGCCCTGATAAAATTATTTATAAGACTGTCAACCACTGCCTTGCGGAAGGAGGCTGACAAATCATTTACATTAATTTCCTCACCCTTCTGCTTTGCATTGTGTATCAGATTTATAACTGCGGTTTTAAGACCTGAGAAACTGAAATCATACTCTGAACCACTCACTTTCGGCTGAGGCAATTTATATCCTTCCTCATTTCCGTATTCTGCCGCCTTATCAAGATGTATGCCGCCGGGATAGGGCATACCCATGGTCCTTGCAGCCTTGTCAAAGGCTTCTCCTGCCGCATCATCCCTTGTTCTCCCGAGCACCTTCATATCCGTGTAGTTTTTCACTTCAACAATGTGGCTGTGTCCTCCCGACACAACAAGACATAAAAACGGCGGCTCAAGCTCGGCATAGGCAAGATAATTAGCCGCAATATGCGAACGAAGATGATGCACAGGTATCAGCGGCAGACCCGTTGAAAGCGATAATCCCTTTGCGAAATTCACACCCACGAGAAGTGCCCCTATAAGCCCCGGAGCATATGTAACAGCAAGTGCATCAAGCTCCGAGAGCCTCATATCCGCACGTTCCAGAGCCTCGGAGACAACCCCGTTGATTGACTCACAATGTCGTCTTGACGCTATTTCGGGAACAACTCCTCCATACAGCTTATGTTCATCGACCTGAGTTGCAATTACAGATGATATTATTTTCCTGCCGTCCTCTATCACAGCCGCCGCTGTTTCATCACATGAACTTTCTATTGATAAAATCTTCATTTTCCTCACCGTTTTCTTTACTGATCAGTTTTTTTGATAATATAAGACCGTCCTCTGTGGGGTTCCTGTAAAAATTTTTCCTTAGTCCGACTTCCTCAAAGCCGACAGAACGGTATAATGCTATCGCCCCCCTGTTTGACGGACGCACCTCAAGGGATATAGACTCTGCACCGCCGTTTCGGGCTGCATCACAGGCTCCCTCAAGCAAAAGCCTTCCTATACCCCGACGTCTGTATTCGGGCAATACTGCTATATTGGAAATATCACAACTTTCATACACTACAAAAACACCTATATAACCCACGACAACACCATTAAATTCCGCAACAATGAAATGTGCCGTTCTGTTATCAAGTTCTTCTCTAAGGCTTTTTTCCGACCACGGCTGAGAAAAACAAATTTTTTCAAGATTTGCAAGTTCTGGTATATGATTTTCATTCATAGGAACAAGTGTATATTTATTCACTCGGTATTCCCCCGATACATTGGGGATAATTTACCACAAGATATTTACAAAGTTTGTCTGTTGCTTCCTCTATGGCCCTGCGGCATCTTCTGTATGTAACAAGGTCGGAGCCGTACGGGTCGGGTATTCCATCTCCAAGAACATATATTCTTTTATTATCTACTCCAATAGCCCTGAGTGTTTCTGCATGGCCTTCTGTCATTCCAACGAACAGATCCGCAACCTGCAGATCCCTTTCACGGATTATTCTCGGCTTATGCCCGCTTATATCTATATCTATTTCATTACAGACGGTTACAGCGTTGTGTGACACACCGCTTTCGCCGACAAAGCCGATTCCGGCACTGCTGATTATGCTTTTTATTCCGTATTCCTCTGATTTTTTTGCAAATATAGCCTCCGCCATAGGACTGCGGCAGGTATTGCCTGTACAAACAAATAATATGTGCAGCATATTTGCACCCCTCCTAATTTTTTAAGCCTTTGCTTCAAACCATGTTTTTCCGATTCCTGCATCCGCTGTCAGCGGAACAGAAAGCTTTACGGCACCCTGCATTTCCTCACTCAACAGCTTTGCCGCCCTTTCTGCTTCGTCCTCAGGTGCTTCGACAATAAGCTCGTCATGAACCTGAAGTATAAGCTTTGATTTCATATTTTCCTTTTTAAGCCTGTTATAAACTCTTATCATGGCTATTTTGATTATATCCGCTGCGCTTCCCTGTATGGGCATATTTCTTGCGACTCTTTCCCCGAAGGCTCGCATATTATGATTAGACGAAGCAAGCTCGGGAAGATATCTTCTTCTGCCAAACATAGTGGTAACATAGCCGTCATTCTTGGCATTCCCAACCACATTTTTCATATAATTGTCTATGCCGCTGTACAGCCTGAGATAATCCTTTATATATTTATCGGCTTCTTTTCTCGATACCCCTATATCCTTTGAAAGAGAGAATGCGCCTATTCCGTAAACTATTCCAAAATTAACAGCCTTTGCACGGCTTCTCAGCTGCGGAGTTACCATCTCATCAGGAAGTCCAAATACCTTAGCCGCCGTTAATGTATGGATATCGTAATTATTTGCAAATGCCTCTATCATATGCTTATCGTTGGCAATATGTGCAAGCACTCTCAGTTCTATCTGTGAATAATCGGCATCAGCGAGCCTACAACCATCGGATGCGATAAAAAATTTTCTGAATTCCTTTCCCCTTTCAGTCCTGACGGGAATATTCTGTAAATTAGGTTCGGTTGAGCTTATTCTTCCCGTTCTTGTTTCAGTCTGGTTAAAGCATGAATGTATTCTTCCGTCCTCGCCAATAACCTTAAGAAGTCCGTCACAATAGGTGGACTTAAGCTTTGTCAGTGTGCGATATTCAAGTATTTCATTTATAACGGGATGATAGTCCCTCAGTTCCTCAAGAACCTCTGCACTTGTGGAATACCCGCTTTTTGTCTTTTTACCCTTTGGCAAGGCAAGTTTTTCAAAGAGTGCCGAGCCTAACTGCTTTGGGGAATTTATATTGAAATCATAGCCGACATATCCGCATATGCTTGCTCTCAGGCTGTCTATTTCGTCGTTCATGCTTTCGCCGTATTCGTATATTCCCTGTTTGTCAACAGCAAAGCCTGTATTTTCCATTGATGCAAGCACACGGGCAAGCGGTATTTCTATATCACGCAAAAGATTGGTCTGTTCCTTTGCCTCTATTTCCTTTGCAAGCTTATCCGCAAGCGGCACAAAGCTTTCAAGTCCTGTTGCATTATCCGTCTTAAGCGGAGAAATTCCGTATTCTCCGGTAAGCCTTTCCATAACATAATCTGAAGCATTTGGGTTGAGGAGATATCCCGCAAGCATAGTATCAAATTCTATTCCCTCACACTCAAATCCTACTTTATCCGCAACTGCAAATATGGGCTTTATATTATGCGTTCTTTTCTTTATATTACCATTACTCAGAAATTTTTCTGCAAAATCCTGAAAATCCGCTGTAAAATTATCCGCTGTATATACCCTATCATCAACACATAACTTCAGCTCTGTTATGTCCGCTCCGTCCGATTTTGCAAGGAAATCCACAGTTTTCCCTTCAAGTTCGTCATAAAGCTTCATAAGCTCAAAGTCTGATACATATTCAAGAGTCTTGTCCCCATTTGTATCTTCGGATTCAGTCTGAATATGTCCTATGTCCTCCGCTCCGACACCCCATTTTTCCATAAGAGAGAAAAATTCGAGCCTTGCCATCTGTGTTGCGACTGCGGATTTATCCTTTTCCTTGGGTATATAGTGTTCTATATCCGTATCTATTGGTGCTTCGGTATTGATAGTACCGAGTGTGCGACTCATATATGCACTTTCCTTGCCCTCGGTAAGCTTCTTCCTTATACCCGGCTTAACATCAATCGTTTCGAGATTTTCATATATGTTATCGAGGTTCTTGAATCTTTTTATAAGGTCTGATGCTCCCTTTTCCCCTATTCCCGGTACACCCGGAATACAGTCGGAGGTATCTCCCTGAATTGCCTTTATGTCAATAAGCTGTTTTGGCTCTACACCATACACTTCTTTTATTTTCGCCTCATCATACAATGTCACTTCGGGCTTACCGAATTTTGTTGTAGCCATACGGACGGAAACTGTCGGTGAAACAAGCTGAAAACTATCCCTGTCGCCTGTTGCTATAATACATTCATAACCCTCGTCGGTACATTTTTTTGCGAGTGTGCCGAGTATGTCATCAGCCTCATATCCCTCACAGGTAACTATTTTATAGCCGAGAGCCGATATAAGGTCTTTGAGCGGCTGTAATTGCTGTGCAAGCTCCTCGGGCATACCCTTTCTGTTTGACTTATATCCGTCATACATCTTATGGCGGAATGTAGGTGCTTTAAGGTCGAATGCAACAGCGACCGCATCGGGATTACTTTCGTCAAGCAGTTTCTGAAAGGTTGTCATAAATCCATATATTGCATTTGTATATTGTCCGTTTTTTGTTGTCAAAAGCTTTATTCCGTAAAAAGAACGGTTAAGAATACTGTTTCCGTCAAGAACCAAGAGCTTCATATTATAAATTCCCCTCTGAAAATCATAAATTCAAAATCCCACTCGCTTGCGTATTAATATTAAACATCTGATCTCAAACTGTCCATTATGGCTATATTTTTTCCACCCTTTAAATAAACCCTCGGCACACGCTTTCCTACAAGACATACCACCTCATAATTTATCGTACCCGTAAGCTTTGCTATATCGTCAAAGGAAAGAGCATTATCACTTCCGTTGCCTATAACAGTGACCTCATCTCCGACCCTAACATCATCTATTCCGCTTATATCAAGCATTACCTGATCCATACATACACGTCCGATAACAGGTGCTTTCCTTCCTCTCACGGTCATATACGCACGGTTTCCGAGACTTCTCGTATAGCCGTCTGCATAGCCTATCGGCACAGTAGCTATTTTTGTGGGTCTATCCGTAACAAACGTACCGCCGTAACTCACGGGAGTAGCAGCCGCAACGGTCTTTATCTGTGCTATAACACTTTTTATCCTCATTGCAGGCTGTAAATCCAACTTACCTGCAAGCTTTTCAGAGGGCGATAGACCGTATAATATTATCCCTGCACGAACGCAGTCAAAATTTGCCTGCTTATAGTCTATTATTGCACCGCTGTTTGAACAATGCACCGTTTCAAACTCAATGCCACGCTCCCTGAGCCTTTCGACCGCATTTACAAAACAGTCAAGCTGATGTGTTGTCGGGGCAATTCCCTCATTCCCCTCATCAGACAAGGCAAAATGTGTAAATATACCCTCGTGTATGAGATTAGGAAGATGACATACCCTTTCTATAAGGTCAATCGACTGAGCGTCACGCTCTGTATTCTGATACATAAAGCCTATACGGCTCATCCCCGTATCAAGTTTTATATGAATTTTTACGTTTACATTATCCCTAACGGCAAAACGTGAAAGTTCATTTGCATATTCGTCTGTAAAGACTGCCTGTGAAATATCATTATCTGCAAGCTGTTTTGCCATTTCCGCAGGTGTAAAGCCAAGAATAAGTATAGGCAGTTTTACCCCACTTTCACGCAGCTGCATAGCCTCCTCTATATTAGACACGGCGAATTTATCTGCGCCCAATTCTTCGTACAGCTTTGCGAGAAATACCGCCCCATGACCGTAGCCGTCAGCCTTTATAACACACATTATATCCGCATCTTTCCGAACAGTTTGTCTTATTATGTTGTAATTATGCTTGATAGCATCAACATCGACCTCTGCCCATGTTCTTCTCAAAAAAGCAGTCATTATTTCCACGCCTCAATTTAAAATATGTATAACATATATTTTACTCTATTAAGGAATTAATGTCAATTCCAAACAAGAGTATTATCGTGAAAATAAACAACGCAAAAAAACATACCGCCCGTGCGGACAGTATGAAAACTATTCTATTTATTATCAGAATATTTGATTGTTTTAACAAATAAATTGAAAATTTCAGACAATAGCGGCAAATATTTTTCATCTATATTTTCAAGAGTTTCACGAAAATCGGAAAATACATCATTTTCCTTCTTTCCTAAAATAATAAAATCCGTACTTGTATTCAATACCGAACAAATTCGTATTAATGTTGAAAAAGACATCCCCTTTGTTCCAAGCTCAATATCAGTTAAAAATCTCAATGATATACCTACCATCTCAGAAAGTTCTTCTCTTGAATATTTCATAGCTTCCCTGCGTTGACGAATTCTATTGCCCATTTGCAAATTTAACTCATTTCCCATAAACGTCACCTCTATATAACAAAAACATATATTTTAATTTTCTAACATACACTATAAGTAGTTGACAAATATGTACTAACGGCGTATAATATATCAAAAGAGGAGAGATATGACACTATGCTTACTACAAGAAAACTTAAAGAATATTTAGCAGTTGTTGTGGATTCAGAGAAAAATCGTTATATTTTGGAGCAAACAATAGATAAATTAGATAGAATTATACAAACTCCACGTCCCAACCCCTATAAAGAACCTTATAGACCTAGCACTCCGATAAAACCTAAAATACAGATGCCGGCTATTTCTTGTATATTCTGCGTAATATTTTATATATACGGTATTTTTCTTTTTGTTGGTCATTTTATTAATCCAATAGTTAATTATTATATTATATTGATCATATGTTCAAAAAAGGTAACAATTCAGTAGATATAATTGGTATGACAATGTCAATAGAAACAGCTATCATCGTTTCAATATGTGTATTTATAGGTTTAGTAATACTGCCTATCATAGTTTCAAAATTTATAGGATTTATTATTTACTTACCTAACAAGAAAAAATACAAAACCGCATTAAAAGTTTATGATAAAGAAATTGCAGAATATACAGAAAAATTACATATATATAATAACGCCAGTTAATCAGTATATAAAGTAGGCAAAAAAAACTAATAAACAGAATTATAAATAAAAAATTACAAGAAAAAACTTGTAAAACTGTGTGGGGTAATAGCAAAACGAGAAAGGTGATTATAAATATGAAAAGAAAAACTTGTTTACTCAAAATTGCAGTATTAATTTCTTTTGCTGT
>CANQLX010000063.1 GCA_947624835.1 uncultured Clostridia bacterium | reverse complement strand
TTGGGAGCGACCGTCTATCGGTTCGCTCTGTATCTATATTATACATTTTCAATAAATCTATGTCAAGAAAAATTTCGTCAAATAATATGCCTCGCAAATAGCCCTTGTCACTATTTGACGAATTTCGTAATATCTGCTATAATTATCTCACAGAGCGTACCATATGCGGTAGGCGGTAAGTCTGCTCCCGGAATTGGGAGGTGGTGCTATATGACTTGGATGGAGTTTCTAACTTTAATCATAGCCGTTTGCAACGTTGTTACAATTATCAACAACTGCCACAAAAAGAAATAACCGCCCCAAGCAACCAAACTTAAGCGGTTATTTCTTAACAACTTAATCATGGGAGCGACCGTCTATCGGTTCGCTCTGTATCTATATTATACAATTCCTACAAAATTATGTCAAGTGCTAATGCCTGTTTACGGAAATATTTCTTTTAAAAAAGCTGATAAATCCTAATCCGGAAAAATCAGTTCCTTTGCAAGTGCAAATATTTCCCTCGTAACAAGATTAGCAGTAACATATGTTTCCGTGGGTGCTCCGACCGCTCCGACATTTTTAACTCCCTGTCTTTTTGCAATGAGTGATGCCCTGTATTCATGGTACCAGTCGGTAACAATGGCAATATCTTCACTAAGACTGTTATTCTTTATAATTTCCCTTGTAAATTTTATATTTTCATATGTTGTGGACGATTTATCCTCTTTGTAAAGTCTGTCCTTATCTATTCCCTTTTCAGTAAGGTACCTGTACATACATTCAGCTTCGCTTATATTTTCATTATCACCCTGTCCCCCGGAAAGTACTGCTTTTGCATCGGGATTTTCGGTAAGGTGGGCATAGGCAGCATCAAGACGGTTCCTGAGTGTCCTGCTCGGTTCCTCTCCCCTGACTTCACAGCCGAGTACAACCACGGTTGCACCCTTTTCGGGGGTTTTGCCGGAACCGTAAAACATAAGACCGAGAGCACAAACAACATACGCAAGAAAAAGCCCTATAAGCACCAAAACTATACCTACCACAGTCTTACCGCCTTTCTTCCTGCGGAGCATGGATATAAATTTTTTTATATAATTATAAAATACCGCACAGCCTGCCGCCGCCGAGAAAAATAATACACCGACAACATTGCCAAAACCGATAAATCTTGAATCAATGTACCAATATATCATAATAAGTGAAACAATAACAACAAGGATACGCATACCTGTTCCGACATATTTTATAATGCTGTCACTTCTATTTTTACCAATTATTTCATTTTTCATACAGCTTCACCCTTTTTAGTCTAACATTATTGGACGGCAATTACAAGATTTCTGTATTATTTTTTACAACTGTTTTACAATTATTTTACAATTATTTTGCAATAATCAAAAATTCTGCACATAGGGTAACAATAACAGAAAAAAAAATAAATTTTTGTTTTAAAAAACCTTGACATATAAAATATTACAAATTGTTATTTTTTTGGTATCAATATTTTAATTTATTCCCCTGTTGAAAGACATTTAACCGTTTTAACATATGTAAAACACTGATATATTCAACTTTTCCACCGAGTTTTCAACATTCAATTAACTGATTTTCCACACTTTAAACCAAGTTTTCAACATTTACGCATTGTATAACCAAAAATTAATATTCTTCAGCCAAAAATTATGCAGTCTTAACTTAATTACTCTGCCTTACCGAATACTGCAATTATTTGTTTCATTACATCAACATCAAATATTTTGCCGCAATATAATCCCTCTATGTGTCCTTTTCCCCCATTCGGCAAAGGTATATAAATCCGTTTTTACATTAACCAATTTATTTATAGAGAAGCAAAGACACGTACCGTCCGAAACCGCCCGAATAAAAATCATAGAAAATTCCCCAATGCGGAGGATAGAATGAAAGTATTATCAAAAGGAATATCATTGCAAAAAGTGAAGCCATAAGAGGAATAATAAAATATTCGGTTCTGAGATGTGATGCATAGAGCCTGTAACCGACTGCCTGTGCAAGAATCACACCTGCTGCCGCAGTGACAGACTGAGAAACAAGCACATCCACAGCAAAAAAGCGGCAAAGCATTGCCCCGGACAGAATTACGGTGCAGAGCACATACATTCCTATAAGCTTTGCACTGATAAAGCTAAGCAGCGAGGGACGCAGATATGAAAGTTCTATAATTATAAAGAAAATATATGAATATCCGAACGGCTTATACAGCTCCCATGCAGAGAAATTGACACTTGATACAATATAGCTCCATGCTGCCCTGTTGGAGAGTGTATACGCAATATGAAGAAGAACACCGAATCCGAAAATAACCGCTGCACCAATAAGCGGAAAATACTTTTTCACACACATCACCGTTACAGCTTATGAAAAAATCCGTTATAATATGACATACAGCAATATCAGGTCTGCCGGATTTAACTGCCGACAGACCTGATAAATACTGTATTAATTTGTAATTATTTTGCAAATTCGGGATATTTTTCCATTGTTTCATCCATTGATCCGTCAAAAATAACCTGTCCCTTTTGAAGATATATGCATCTGTCGCATATCTCACGGATATCCTTTCCGTGGCTTACATATAACACGGTTATATTCATGCTGATCATTTCACGGATTTTATCCTTACACTTCTTTTTGAACGCAGCATCTCCAACACTGAGTGCCTCATCTATTACAAGAATATCCGGATTCATATTGATATTTATGGCAAAACCGAGACGCATTTTCATACCGGACGAATATGTACGGACAGGCTGGTCGATATATTCGCCGAGGTCGGCAAAGTCTATTACCTTCTGTTCAATTTCCTTTATTTCGGCATCACTCAGACCGAGAACATAGCATTTGAAGCTGATATTTTCTCTTCCTGTCATATCCGGGACAAAACCCGCTGTAAGCTCAAGAAGTGCAGCTACTCTTCCCCTTACGGTAACGTCACCCTCAGACGGAAATGCAACTCCCGTTATCATCTTGAGTATGGTAGATTTTCCCGCTCCGTTTCTTCCGATAATAGCAACGGATTCACCCCTGTTAATTTTAAAGGTAACTCCGTCAAGTGCCTTGTGCCGCTTGAACTTTTTCAGCTTGACAAAAAGTGCAATGAACTGCTGCTTGCTGTCTTTATACAGTGTATATACCTTGCTTACATTTTTAAATTCAATAATCGGTTCATTCAAATCGGTATTCTTTTCAATAACCTCCGCCATATGATTACCGTCCTTTCTGTATTAACTTATATTTTAACCAATAAATACATTTTTGTCAATAAATTAACGGAGTCTTATTTATTTGCGTGTTAATATAATTATTTTTTGTTATTATCCTTTTAATATTTGTATAAATCTCATAAAAATTATTTTTGGAAGCTCCGATTCAGCAGAACTTCAGGTGATATTTTGCCACAGTCGTTTTTTTATTTATCCTAATCGGTTCATTTATTATTCACATCACGGTGCAATTTTCCTCAGTACAAATCAAAATTCAACACCCTCTGTGCAGTCCGTTCCGGCAAGAAGCAGTACTGCCGAGGCTGCAAGACGGGAATAAATCGGGAAAGTACTGTTTGTTCTCAGTGGGAAATCCTGCGGTTCAATTATTCCCACCGCTGTTTCAAGATTTCTCCTCAGACTGACAAGAGAGGTGTTTTCGTCAATATTGCCCGAAACCGTAAGCGTATCATGCTCGGACATTGAACATCCCACAGCAGGTACGGAGGAGCCGCCGAGAAGGTCTATTGCATCATTATTGCAGGTGTCGACTACACAAACGGTATTGTCAAGCTTTATGCTTTTCTGAATCTGCATAAGTGCCTTTCCGAAAACTACTATACTGCCGGGCAGATATAAATCCGCAAGAGTGCACATACTGAAAATCAGAAATTTCGGGTCATTCTGCGTACTGTATATCTTATCTCCGTCACAGACAACGGCACCGCCGTATTTTGTACATGCATTCACAACTGCACGGGTAAGTGTTTTTTCTCCGCAGTCACCGCATATTACTACATTTATCATTTTCTCATCCCCCGCTTTTCTGTATTTTAGTATTACCGATATCTGCAAAAAATAACACTTAATAAAAAATTTTCAGCAAAATACTTGACAAATCGTAAAATATAAGTTATCATTAGACATATTTTGAAGAAAGCAGGTGAATTTCATGACAGTTAAACTTATAATCCGGCCGACACAATGCAGTATAATATCAAAACAGAAGCATGAAATTTGCCTGTATATGCTCAAAACACGTTAAACGGTGCATCCGTTCCGAATATTTCGGTTTGAGGTTATGGAAAATTTCATATATGTCCTTTGTGCACTTCTGTTTTCTGACAGGGGTGCATATTTTTTACAAAAACAAAATATATAACTGCAAATAATGCAATTATATAGGTCACTGAATGATTAAGAAAAATATAACAGACAGAGCGTGTCGAGCCTTGACCGACACGCAGTAAAAGGAGAAATGATTTTATGATTATTTTAAACGGAAAATATAATGAAGCAAAGGTATTTACCGATGTTATTGATGAAAATGCAATTTCGCAGATAATCAAACTGCTTAACCAACCCATGGCTCAGGGACAGCAGATAAGGATTATGCCCGATGTTCATGCAGGTTCAGGCTGCACAATCGGTACAACCATGACAATAACAGATAAGGCTGTGCCTAATCTTGTCGGGGTCGATATAGGCTGTGGAATGGAAACTGTACGGCTCAAGGAAAAATTTATTGAGCCGCAAAAGCTTGATAAGCTTATCCATGCAAAAATTCCATCGGGCTTTTCCATACGCTCAAAGCCGCACCGCTTTATTGAAAAAACAAGACTTTTTGAGCTTTATTGCATTGAGCATATTGACATAATCAGGGCGGAAAAAAGTCTTGGCACTCTCGGAGGTGGAAATCATTTTATTGAAGCAGACAGGGGTGAGGACGGCTCAATCTATGTTGTTATCCATTCAGGCTCAAGACATCTCGGTCATGAGGCGGCAAAGTATTATCAGGATACAGCATATAAAATGCTTAATCAGTGCTCAAAGGAGGAAATCAATGAGCTTATTGCAAGGTTCAAAGCCGAGGGTAAGGAGAAACAGATTCAAAAGGAGCTTAAAAAGCTTAATACAGCAAAGCGTACCTCCGTGCCTAAAGAGCTTGCATACACCGAAGGTGAGCTTTTTGGGCGGTATATACATGATATGAAGATTATTCAGGAATACGCAATGCTTAACCGTAAGGCTATGATGGACGAGATTATAAAGGGAATGGGCTTTCATGTTGATGACTGCTTTACTACCGTACACAACTATATTGATACAGACAGTATGGTACTCCGCAAAGGTGCTGTTTCAGCAAAAAACGGAGAGGTGCTGCTTATTCCCATAAACATGAGGGACGGGAGTCTTATCTGTACCGGAAAGGGCAATCCCGACTGGAACTGCTCCGCACCACACGGTGCCGGAAGAGTCATGAGCCGTGGTGAAGCAAAACAAAGACTTACTCTTTCGGACTTCAAAAAGCAGATGGAGGGTATTTATACTACGTCTGTGAGCCGATCAACTATTGACGAATCACCAATGGCATATAAGACTGTCGGTGATATCACGGAAAATATCGGGGATACCGTTGAAATCAATGAAATTATAAAGCCGATTTACAATTTTAAGGCGGGCGATGAATAATTATATCCGAATTTCAAAGAAAGCTGCCGTGCGCCGGGTCGGGTTTTACCGTACCGGGCCCCTATATAAAACCGCATTACAAATCTCAATTTCTGTACAGTATCCCGATACCGTATTGGGCATAGGCACATAAATAACCGTAATTGAAGCATACGGTATAATAAAAACGAAACTATTCAAAAAACACGGCAATGTGTATTGTATTACTTGACGATATCCTGTAAAAGTAGTATTATGTATGTGGAATAATTAAGAAAAAACGGGGAAATTATATGAATACTTTTCAGTCAAGAAGAATCGTTGTCAAGGTGGGAACATCAACCCTGACATACGAAAACGGCAAAGTTAATCTCAGGAATCTTGAAAAGCTGTGCAAGGTCCTGAGCGACCTTCATAACAGCGGAAAACAGATTATACTTGTAAGCTCCGGTGCTATCGGAGTAGGTGTGGGAAAGCTTAAGCTAAGCGAGCGTCCGAATGAAACACGATATAAGCAGGCACTCGCAGCCGTAGGTCAGTGCGAGCTTATGTTTCTTTACGACAAGTTTTTTGGAGAGTACAATAATTATGTTGCACAGATACTTCTTACAAAGGATATTGTGCTTAATGAGTTTTCAAAGCAGAATGTTGTCAATACATTCCGGACGCTGCTCGAAATGGGCATAATTCCGATTGTCAACGAAAATGACACGGTTGCAACCGATGAGCTTGTCGGTGCGAATTTCGGAGATAACGATAATCTTTCGGCTATTGTTGCGGATCTTGTCGGTGCGGATCTGCTTATAATTCTCACGGACATAGACGGGCTTTACGAAACCGATCCACGTACCGATCCCTATGCCAAGAAGATAAGCACTGTATATCATGTTGACGATAAAATCCGTGAAATGGCAGGCGGCTCCGTTTCCAACAGGGGAACCGGAGGAATGGCAACGAAGATCACGGCGGCGGCGGCGGCGACTGCCGCAGGCATAAATACCTGCGTTATGAGGGGAGATGATCCCGAGTACATTTATAAGCTCCTCAACGGTGAGCAGGTAGGAACAATGTTCATAGCCGAAGAAGGAAAAATCTGAAAACGGCGGCGGAGTGCCTCCGCCGTCCATTCGGTTTTCAACTAACCGCATCTCTTTGACTACATTAACGGTCGGTCCGTTTCAGCAAAAAAACTTGACTTGACGGAACAAGTGGGCAAATATCGTGAGAGGTTCTACGAGCCGCCCGGTGGGTAGTAATTACAAGTAAAACGCTAAATATTATCTGATGTTATGTAACTTTAAAAAAATCTTAAAAGTACGGAGGTTTGTAACTATGACAATTATTGAAGAAATGGGAGCCAAAGCAAAAGCGGCTTCAAGAACTCTTGCTTCGGCAGGTGAACAAAAGAAAAATGATGCGCTTACCGCAATAGCAAGAGCACTTTGTGATAATGCCGATAGGATTATTCAGGCAAATAAAATTGACCTTGATAATGGCAGAGAGAACGGTCTTTCGGCTTCACTGCTTGATAGACTTATGCTCAACGAAAGCAGAATAAATGGTATTGCAGATAGCGTTATGGAGGTGGTCGCTCTCCCCGACCCTATCGGTACGGTTATTTCGGGCGGCACAAGACCGAACGGGCTTAAAATTACAAAGGTACGTGTTCCGCTCGGTGTTATCGGTATAATATTTGAGGCTCGTCCAAATGTTACCGCCGATGCTGCCGTGCTTTGTTTGAAAAGCGGAAACGCCGTTATACTAAGGGGTGGCAAGGAGGCAATCAATTCAAATAAATGTATTGCGGACATTATGCGTAATGCAATCGAAAGTGCAGGTCTTGACAGAAACTGTATTCAGCTAATTGAGGATACGACACGTCAGTCCTCCGCCGAGCTTATGGCTCTCACGGATTATCTTGATGTTCTTATTCCACGGGGCGGAAAGGGGCTTATCCGTGCGGTTGTAGAGAATGCCAAAGTACCTGTAATTGAAACAGGTGCAGGCAACTGTCATGTTTATGTTGACGAATATGCGGATATAGATATGGCTGCCGATATTATTTATAATGCGAAAACCTCACGTCCGTCCGTATGTAATGCAATAGAGACAATACTTGTTCATGAGAAAATTGCAGAAAAAGCCCTTCCTGTTATAAAGAAAAGGCTTGACGAAAAAAATGTTGAGTTGAGGGGCTGTGAGCAGACGAGGAAAATTCTCGGTGACAGTGTTATCCCTGCCGTAGAGGTTGACTGGGACACGGAGTATAATGATTATATTCTTGCTGTGAGGGTTGTTAAGGACATAGACGGGGCACTGTCGCACATTGCAAAATATTCCACGGGACACAGCGAATGTATTATTACGGATAATTATAAAAACGCAAATATATTTAAGGAGCAGGTTGATGCGGCGGCTGTATATGTAAATGCCTCAACCCGTTTCACAGACGGCGGAATGTTCGGTCTTGGTGCAGAAATCGGAATATCAACTCAAAAGCTTCATGCAAGGGGTCCCATGGGTCTTTTTGAGCTTACCTCAATGAAATACATAGTTGAAGGTGACGGGCAGATTAGAGTATAAATACAACGGAATTATGTATCCCAAAAATAAAAGCGTTCTCCTGCCGGTAAGTTATAGATACCGTGCTTAGAGTGCCGCCCCGTGTCACTCCGCCGCAGGCTGAAATCAAAAAACTGTTATTTTCAGTAGGCGGTCGGACTGTTGCACGGCACCCCACAAGCTGAAATGACAAGCTTATCGCTTGTTGTTTTTAATAAGATGATAGTCGGAGTAATTGACTTGAGTAAAGTAATTACGAACCGACAGCGGCGGCACACCGCAGCAGATTAGTCAAGTAAAATGTATATTAGTGCAAGAAGCAGACTGTAATCTGTTTTGCCGTCCCTGTCGTCCATAAGAAGCAGTAGCAGTGCAAGTATTACGGTTTTATCCTTATCCTTGAAAAGAGTGTTGATAATGCTGCTTTTTGTGCTTTCATGCTTCTGCTGCGATTGGGACGGCTTATCCTCTGTACCCTCAGCCTCCCCCTGCGGCTCAGGCTGAGATCCGGCATAAATTTCTTTCATCCGCTTCTCCGCATCACTTTTCATACGGTTAAATTCATTCTTATCCAAATCTCCGCCACCTCGCCACAGCTGAAAGTCGAAACTAAAATAATCCTATTTCCCTCACCATCGGCAAAATCTTCATTATGCCGAGAAGCTTTACGGACTGCTCAACCCTTCTCTGCCTCTTTTCGCTCAGAAACGGTTTAAGGGCATGAAGAAGTCTTGTGCTGTCGTTCTCCTCGTTCATGGAGCTCAGAATCGGGGCAAACTTCATTATCATTCCTAACATTTCCTGACTCGGCATATTCATGTCCGGTATGCTCTGCTGAGAATTTGCTGTGTTTTTTGTGTTTGTACCACTGCTTCCGAGTGCGGATAACAGTGAGCTGACAGTGTCTGCGGAATTTTGCTTCGATACCTGCGGAGGCGGTGTTTTGCTTTCCTCGCTCTCCCCTATGCCAAGCATACCGCCCAGTGCCTTTATCTGCTCCATTGCCGACGGGTCACTTAATATCGAATTTACAGCTTCCATTATATCAGCCATTTTTATTCTCTCCCATCAGTTTTTTAAGCAAGGCCTGAGCCTGCGGCGTTTTCAGTATCTTTTCGGTCTGTGCTTTGTCAGCCAGTATATTCTTTACTTTTTTCTGCTGCTCCGGCGAAAGCTTCCCGAAAAGCTTATCTGCGTCCCTGCTGTTCATATAATCACCCCCCCTATCTGAATATGTCTGAATTTTACAAACTGTTAAAACCGCTGTAACCGTACATATAGATCCGACAGTGCCGAAACCGGCCGCTGTGGAAGCTCTCTGCCTGTTTAAGGTTCGGCTTTTAAAATTTCTTACGGAGGTACATTTATGAAAATTTTGGTTTTTTCCGACAGTCACGGAGATGTTGCATCTATGAGAGATGCACTCAGAAAACACAGGAGTGCCGAGGTAGTTTTATTTTGCGGCGACGGCTGCCGTGACATTGCGGCGGCTATGTCGGGATATAATGACAAAGCTCTTTATTCCGTCTGCGGAAATAACGACTGGTATTGCAGCGACCCGAATTTTCTTACTCTGCAGCTTGCGGGAAAGAATATTTTTATGACACACGGTCATCTCTTCGGCGTGAAACAGGGAACCGAAAGAATTGTAAACCTCGGCAGGCAAAACGGGAGCGATATCGTTCTTTTCGGTCATACACACAGGCAGCTTACCACAGTGGAAAGCGGTATGCTCATTCTTAACCCGGGCTCCGTCGGCTTCAGCGGAAATTATTCCATAATTGAAATTGATGAGAAAACGGGTAAAATCAAAGCTGTTGAATATCCAAACGACAAATTCGGTCCCGTCATTCTATAATATGCTTTTACGGTCCGCTCAATGCATATATGACTGTCCTTTCACCTAAGACGAGGACGGTCTTTTACGCTCTTAAATACAAAAAATCCTACAACACCGCAAAACGGGCATTGTAGGATAAATTGCATAATCGTGTACGCTTATGAGCCGCCGAACTAATCATAAGCACATAAATTAACAGGTGGTATAAGTATAATTTAAATCAAGCTTCCTTTTCTGCTTTTCTTACAAAATCCTTGGCAAGGTTCATAACTTCTTTTCTCTGCTTCGGGTTAAGGTTACGAACTACAAACAAAAGCTCAACCTCATATTTGGTTGTTGCGTGTGTACGGTACTTGTATGTTTCGTCATCCTCGGGACCGGAATGAATCTCCGCAACTGCTGCTTCGAGTTCTTCCTCAACTCCCTCGAGAAGCTTCTGGTAATTAATACCGTAAACCTTTGCAATCTTGATAAGTGTGTTAATATCGGGTTTTGTTTTACCTGTTTCGTAATACGTATATGTAGACCTCTCTATCTTCAGCCTGTCGGCAACCTGTTGCTGGGTGAGTCCACATTCATGTCTGTAAAACTTCAACCAATAAGATATCATGCTGTACACGGATATCTACCTCCTTTTAAATTTACTTTTAAACCGAGCGTTCTTAAACTATACCTTAAACAACCCTGTGGTTATATTATATAACAAAAAAATTGAAATGTCACGCTTTTTCTTATATTTTGTACAATTTTCTTCAAAATCGTTAATTTGATGAAGAAATACATACTATACATAGTTATAATGTACAAAAAAAATATAGATTTTATTCTTAAAAATCTCAAATACAGCCATCGTGAGCTATTTAATCTGCAAAATATTGTATTATATAACGAAAAAGTCAATATATTATTATGTTTATTGAGAATTATTTGTACCCCTTTATCCTCTGAATTTTATGTTACTCATGGGAAAAATATTTCTATAATAGTTATACACATATTGAAAACTTCATAAAGTGCAACCGTGCTTTTGTGTTACAAATTGAAATAATATAAATGATAAAAATAAAATCCTAACCGAC
>CANQLX010000062.1 GCA_947624835.1 uncultured Clostridia bacterium | reverse complement strand
TATTCCTCCATAGCTCAGTCGGTAGAGCGCATGACTGTTAATCATGATGTCACTGGTTCGAGCCCAGTTGGGGGAGTGAGTCGTCTGACCGTCGAAAAATCGGCGGTCAGAGTAATATGGACCAATAGCTCAGTTGGTTAGAGCAACCGGCTCATAACCGGTTGGTCCGGGGTTCGAGTCCCTGTTGGTCCACTATAACTGAACACCAATTTCGATACGGTTGTATTGAAATTGGTGTTTTTTTACATTTTAATTTAACAGGCAGAAGAGATATTGAATGCAGACATACCCGATGGCGAACTTTGAGATTAGTTTTTGAGTTGTTTTGAACAAGCCAAGGAGAAAAAATAACTGTTGTTCAAAAAACTTTTAAGGAGGAATTTTTGTGAACGACACAGTGGGACCGGATACCATATTTTATACCCTGAAACTGAAACGTACAAGGGGGCCTATGGAAGTCTTTGAAAAAATGATAAAGAGTATTAAAAAGAAAGGTGTAACAAAAAACTGGACATATGAAATTGATAAAGATATTTTTACTGTTGATTTTGGTGACGGTATGAGCGAGTGCTTTTTGGTTCAGTTTGATGAAAATAATATATGCAAAGGTATTTGTAAGGTTTATTTTCCTAATAGTGGGGAGTTTTTTGATGACGAAAAGAAGAGTGAGTTCAAAACATTGCTGAATATGATATTGTCTGCCAAATCTATGTTCTCAAAAATTGATATTACAGATGATTATGGAATAGCTGCCGATTATGTTGAAAGCAAAAAGTATAAATTGCAGTTACGTGAATTAACTGCATCAGAACTTTCACTTGCTCATGAGCTGTATGATACTGAGGGATCAACCGATTACTGCGATTTTATAATCGGAGTGATACGTAAGGCACTATTTATTCCAATGAATGTCGATCCGTTGAATTATTTGAATGAACATATTGTTTGTAAGAATCCGAAGCCTAATGAAAAAATGTTTCCATTGTTTGAAACGTATTTGTATGAAACATCCGCATATAAAGGAAAACGCCTGTGTGAATACAGTGAGCTTGAATATGAAACGGATACTCCCGGATTTACTGCAATGGCATTTATTCTTGCAGCAAACGAGCTGTATTGCTATCGTGATTTTTACACATTGGGGAATAATGTTGTACCGTTGATGAGATATACTCAGATACATTCATTTTATCGTGATAAGGTCTTTCCAACCCTTGATACGATGCCGGATTGTTTTGAAAAATGCTGTATTGCATACAGATTTTTTCTTTCAGCATATGATTTTTGCGGATTTAAGTATTTAGGAAAAGAAAAAGCGAAATAAATATAGAAAAATATAATGTTATATATAAAAATGAATTATAATAGTTATGAAAAGATATTTTTGAATGTCGAAACTGAGGAAATATAACCATAAACAGAAAGTAAATACCTTGCATCAGTCGGGTATGATGACATACTCGGAAGATACAAGGTACTGCACTCAAGTTATTGAACCGTTGTGTACCGAACGGTACGCACGGCGGTGTGTGAGGAGGCTACTCAATTAATGGGTAGCCTCTTGCTCTATTATATCCGTGTATATTACATTGAATTTCTTACATCAACCATTGTTTTGATATTTTCGTCCTCATAATAATTAAACGATATATTTTCTGCAGATTCAATCTGAGGTTTGTAGTAGGGTTTATGATAGAAAAAGTGTGAAACTGTATCATCCTCGAAAATAAGTCCGTGACGGGCATAAATTTCGTTTATGGCATCGGCAAGCTCACTTGAAGTATATTCTGACAGTTCATCTCTTGTAAGCAGACGACAATCGCTGTCGCCAATCACATTATTATCTCTTATGTCCGTATCACAGCTTACAAAAACTATATTCGAGGCTCTTCCCTTTTCATCTTCGGATGGTACCATTTCACCGCCGAGATATTCGTCTCTTTTTGCATTATATTCATCCTCAGTACATTCTTCACCGTTGATAGTATATGTCGGCGGAAATGCATTATCCGGCGACCATGTGGTGTTCTCAAGCTCATCATTATCCTCGGGTCCTTGGTAGTAATCTCTTTCCTCATCGGAGGTCTCGCGAATTTTAATTGCAACGAACAAGATATCACTAATCTCATTAAAATTAATTCCGTCAAATTCTTTGACAAGCAAATGATTTCCTACTCTTGAAAACACCATACCGCTGGAACAGGTCATAGCATATAACTTGTCATTTATAATTTTATACAGTGTAATAATATGATGACCTCCATACCAAATGTTGTATTGATCTTCTGTTGATCCCTTTAATTCAAAATCATCGGTAGTATTATCATATTCATATACTTCCAACGTTTTTAAACTTCCTTCAACTGTTGTCATCAGCAGCTCAAGCTTCTTGTCACCGTCAATATCAACAACTGCATATTCTGCTGTTTCGTCAAAGGCTCCTTTGTTCATTGCAAATTCTACGGCGGCATCCTTAATTCTCACCTGATCATCCTCTACGGTTATGGTATATTCTGTGATATTATTCTCCACTCCCGAAATATATGCCGATACTGTGCAGCTTCCGCCTGATTTTGCTGTTATTTTTCCGTTATTGTCAACCTCTGCAACGGACGAGTCACTGCTTTTCCAATTAACACTTATATTATTATCTGTTGGGATAAACTTTGACTCAAGCGTTGTACTTTCACCGACAAACAATCGTATTTTATTAATAAAACTGTAATCAGAATCAACATCTATATTATCATCGTATTTAAATTCTGTCATACCGGCATCTACATCAACTCTCTTGTAATTATTTTCGTATTCAAAAAACTCCTCGTCAAATTCAGACTTGCTGCAACTGTTATTATTAATATAGAATATGCCATCGTTATTTTCTCCACGGCTAAGAGCAAGTTGTTTTTCCGTTTTACATGTTTTGTCACTGTTCAATTTGTAGAACCGGTATCTGTAAATCTGCTCTCCCAACGATCGATTATTATGATACTTTCCTGTCATATATATGTCTTTTGATGATGGGTCATAATAAATTGCCGTCATTATACGAGTTTCATCTTTAATAATACTATATTCATCATTCAAGGCTGCAGCATTATTGCCATGGATTGATATAACTGCCATTATAAGGGTACAACATAAAATACCTGCCAAAAAACGTTTAAATTTCATTTTTCTCATCTCCTTATGCTTGTGGACCGCAGTCAAGCCATCCGTCCTCGTTAATATAATGCTCTGTTTCCACTGCCTTATCATTTGCCACAGAAACAATATCATAGACATATGATGATGGCTGATATACATCTTCATTTCTTGCTTGCATTGCTATGTACCATAAGCTTCGGCAATCGTATTTGACAATCATTTCATAATGCCCGTCCTCATTTATGTCACGAATAACGGCATCAACAAAGTGTACCTTTCCTTTGTTGTACCTCTCCCGGTCCGGTTCAACAGTGCCATCAAGATCATATCTTACAAAATCAATATCCCTTTCCTCGGGGATATTACGCTTATATTCATTCAATATATTAATTTCCTTAATGGCAGTATTTATCTTTTCCTGCTCGGGGTCAATCTTGCTCTCCTGCTTGGATTCAGTCTTACTCTCTTGAACATCCGCCTGTGAGGATTCTGTATTCGATTCCGTATCGCTCACGGTACTGACGACAGATTCAGTCTGTGACGGGGCAGATGATTGAGCAGGTTCCTGACTGTTTTTGCAGCCGCTAAGACATACTGATGAAAGACAAACCGCAGCAAATACTGCCGCCGTAATTTTTTTAATCATTTTGTTACGCTCCTTTTCATTGAAACAATTTTTTCAGCACAATACTTAATTGACATATTCATACGAAATATGACATACGGTTAATAAGCATATTCTGATTAATGCTATCATATTTAAAAAATTTAAAATACACTCTTGAATTTTATATCCTGTTGAAGTCCTGCATGGATTATTTCTTCCTTCCTTTGTGAATTTTGGCTCCGGTGGCATAATAAACTTTTTATATTATGAAAACATATATTTAAAAACGTTACTTAGATTATAAACAAAGAATTGTATTTTGTCAACTTGAATTACTAAATTCGGGAGGACCGGTTTTGATGGGAATGGTATTTAAAATCAATGTTCTGCAAGCTCTGAAAGACAAAGGCTACTCAACATACCGTATCAAAAATGAAAAGTTGTTGAGCCAATCGACTTTGCAGAAACTCAGAGAGGGAAAACCTGTTTCTTGGGAAAATATAGAAGCATTTTGCAGACTGCTTGAAATACAACCGGGTGAACTGCTTGAATATAAGACTGACATAGCAGATAACTAATAGTTTTCATTTTCTGATGGTTAAAGGGCATAAAAAAGAAGCCAACAGTAGAACAAGACAATATAACCTGACCTGTTGACCTCTTAACTTCTTGAAGTTTATTCTGATATAAAACGGTTATAATACTCCACTATCCAATCAGGACGATAATCGTTTGTGCAGTGGAATGTTCCGTCTGTTATTTCTGCAACTTTGACGAATCCATTGTCGTTGTCATAAAATACAACTTTATTACATAACGGAACAATTCTGTCGAGTGCTTCAAAACGGTGTGTAAATCTTCTGATTACATCATCGGGTGGAATATCGTGTCCACCTTTTCTTACACGGTTGGCAATGCGGTATATACTTTCATACTTCGTATTCAAGCCAATGTAATACATAATTATTTTGTAACCTTGTTCTTTGGCTTTCATCACCGTTTTTTTAATTTGATGGCTTGACAAAGTGGTTTCCTGTGTAATAGTTTCGCCGTTCTTCAAACAATTCTGTATTTCTCTGACAGCCTGCTTTCCTGCGGATATTTCGTTGAAACTGTTTTGCTTAGCGATAAGATCAGGATCAATGATATGTCCGAGAGGAACACCTTGTCCTTCTAACACACCTCTGAAACTTGATTTACCTGTTCCATTGACTCCTGCTATCAAAATATACTCTTTCATTTTGCTCACTTCCATTAAACCTAAGATTTCTGTCATAAATTATAGCACTTTGGTAAATGAAAAAAAATACTTAGGGGAGAGAATAACCTAAAAATCGTTATTATACCTTGAAAAAGGCTGAATAATTGCCAATGGCTTACATAGAAACGAATAAAAAATTTCTAAAAGTTTAGTATTGACAAACAAAAAACGATGCTGTAATGTATGTTGAAAAAGTAAACACCAAGAGCCCGTCGCTTAACCGCAAATTAAACGACAGGTCCACTCGCAAAGGTCTTCCAAGTACCTCTAACGAATTTCTGATGCCCAAACAGGCTTTTTATGCCTTTTGGATATTGTGTCAAGTCGATGCCTTTTGCGTAGAAACATCTCGGTATTGGATTGGCATATCCTTTTTTGTTACACTTGCCTTAATGTCAGTGCATAGACCACTGTCTGTGTCCTGACATAAGAGTAACAAGCAACATTTTCGTCTTTTTTGCTCTTAGCCTACAACTGAATACATAACACAAGCGAAAGTACAATGGTATCATAACAGTTTTGCCACGACACCAAACTTCATTGGTCGGGCGAGCCAACAGAGTACCATTCTGTTGCTACCTTGACTACTTGGTAAGGATTGCAAATCTGTTTAATACGATGTGGTGAAACCACCGGCGAGCACCCGATAGCACCCAACATCAGGATAGGATAACTTGTGTATCTATCAGAGGATAATCCTAAATATAACTATAAGGCAAGAAATCCTGATAATTCCTTGCCTTTTCGTTATAAAAGAGAGCTGATAGGCAGATTCGAACTGCCGACCTCATCCTTACCAAGGATGCGCTCTGCCTGCTGAGCTATACCAGCATACTTTTCGGCTCCCCTTTCAGAGAGCCGAAGAGCGATCCGGAACGGGATCGAACCGTCGACCTCTAGCGTGACAGGCTAGCGTTCTAACCAGCTGAACTACCGGACCATTTATATCACAGCCAAATGACTGCTCTACTATGATATCATAAAGCGAGTTTTTTGTCAACCGTTTTTAGTAATTAATTTTAAACTTTCTAAATTGCAATATGAAATATCTATGAAATTAAGTAACCAAATGATTTATATTTGACTTACTATTAACACGGCAACTAAATAATCGTAAAAAACACTTCAGTTACGCTAAAATTTGTGCTATAATAATGAGCAATATCCCGATATTTATAATACTGCTAAAAATGAGGGTGCAGAGATATTTTGGTGTGATGAAACAACTGTTCAGAATGTAGCAAATTATGCTCGCGGATATTCTCCAAAAGGACAAACACCTGTATTGAAAATACAAGCAAAAAAGATGCATATCAATATGATAAGCGCAATCAGCAACAGGGGAAAACTTCATTTTCTCCTTTATTGTATAAGTAAAACCACTTGCTAGGCGAGTGGTTCAGAAAAGCTTAAGCGATAAAGCAGAAATAAAAACTCCTTCTGCTGTATAATAAAAGTGCGGTCTGCCAACTGCACAAAAATAACAGCAAAAGGAGGACATTCAGAATGGGACTGAATGACATACATAGTTTATCACATACTAAATGGAATTGCAAATACCATATTGTGTTTGCACCAAAATATAGAAGGATGGTCTTTTATAAAGAGAAACGCATAGCAATAGGAAAGATACTGAGACAGCTGTGTGAATGGAAAGGAGTACATACGAAGTCAAGATTCTCCTGTTTTTTGTTGGTATTAATTCGTTATTCGACTTTTGTCTAAACATTGGCATTACCCTGTTTCAATAGGATTGTTTCGTCATGTATCAATCTCTAATTAATTCATTGGAATCAACTCCTTCTTAAAAGAATGTTTATAAAATCCTGAGAGCGAAAATTATTGGTGCAATATAAACCATCATAACACCAAACACTGCCCCAAAGCCTGTCAGGATTTCCACAGCACCTGATATTTTTTTCGGAATATGTATTTTTCTTCGGAGTCTGATATACACAGTCAATAACGCAATGCCGATAACAGTAATGATAATTCCGGCAATAAAGCCTTTCGGTATCAAATGGATTTCTATACTGCTTTCTCCGGCAGGCAGTTCAAAAGCCGTCAGATCGGACAATGACCTTTTTACAGGAACTCTATTACCATTTACCCTTACAATAAGACCGTCATTGTATGGTATTGAAAGCAGGCAGATTTTAGTGGAGTCTGTACGAACATTTCCTATAATCTTACTGCCATTATATCGGAGATCAGCACAGCTTGTTTTGTCAATAGTTTCTGACAGCAAATCAAGATCAAGTCCGAATACGCCAAAGCTGTAACAGCTTATTTTTTTGTTGGATGTAATCTCTACGGTGATTTTTTCTTTTTCGTATTCGCCCAATTTCAAAAGACCGTTTGCATCTGCTTCGGGATATTTGCTTTTTATCGTTCTGCCATTTACCTTGACGGATAAGCCCTCAAAATAATCCTCCGACAACGAATTGGAAAACCTGTCATAGCAGTCGGCATACAGGCTTTGTCTGCCGGATACAAAAATATCGTATCTTACTTTTGCAGCATTGGCAAGCTGATACTTGTTGTTTGAATACGCAATTCCTGTGCTTTTTGTCTTGTCATAATCATACTTCGCAATCAATTCTTTATCCGTATCAAAAATATTCTCAAAAAGATATTGCTGTATTTCTGCTCTTGTCATACCGTCAGGAATATCAGCATCGCCTGAAAAATCACTACTGCACAAAACACCCAAGCTAAGATATGGAGATATGCTATTGATAGAATATTTGCCGTTTGTGTAAACTGTATCATCTGTTGCTTTATCCTCAGTGATGTTATATCTTATGCAGTACAAGGCATTGGTCAGTTCGGTTCCACCGGTACTGCCGGATTTCATCCAAACTGTACTGTAGCCAAAAATACGCTGCATGACCATAAAATCATGGCCGGTGAGGGATGTGTAATGACTGACAGAAGGATAGCCTAATGCTCCTGTCATATTATAATCAGCCGCCTTGAAGTCGGTTTTCACCCTGTAAAAATCATCGTCCTGAATCTTATCGCTCATTTCCGAGAGGGAAACAAAATCTGTTGTCCTTTTCGGATTATTCACGGCAGGACTAACCATATAGAGTCGGATACTGTTCATTCCCTCCACACAGCACAGGGTTACAAGCATAATGGCAAAAACCTGTTTTATAATAAGCCGTTTTCGGTAAAGCAGCAGAATAATCAGATAACAAACCATACCTAATACAAAGAGTCTTGCCAGTCCGTCAAGGGATTCTTTATTACCCCACAGGGTAGCTGTATAATTTGTAAGCGTTTCAAAGTCTTTGCCTACCAACTTCTGAGAAATGAAATAATATCCATAGATCAGTGCGAAAGACAAAGGTATCAATACGTATTGTATTTTTAACTTTATTTCAGAATTATTTTCACCTGTATCCTTCAAAAAATCCGCACAGCAAATCAAGCCGATAAATATAGTGATAAAGCCGTATCGTGCCGGAAAGGACATGTAGTTTCCCGTGTGCCACATAATATTGACAGGCTCAATAAAAAACGGTATCAGTGTCAGCAAGAATAACAACAGGTGTCTTCTATGCTCTTTAGTTTTCTTCTCTCTGCTTAACATCTGCATCAACAGCACAACAAAAATGAAACCGGTGCAGAACAAGAGAGGTAATACGGTTTCGTAGTGCGACAGAAAACTTGCACTGTTTATTGTGTCAGAAACAGAGCTGAGCCTGCCGGATGACATGACTTGTATCAGACTCGGCAGCCATATCACGGCTGTCATAATTGCGGCAAGAACGGAACCGTACAGGAATTTAACACAGACCTCACGGCGATATTCCGACTGTCGTTCACCGATTAAAAAAATCGTCATATACAGCAGAATAAACATAACAACCATGTAGCAAAGGTAGAAATTCATGATCGTTATCGCTGATAAAGAAATAATGAATAATATGCTTTTGCGTTCCTTTGTCAGTTTTTCCAGTCCGATCATAAGGACAGGGAACAGATACATCACATCAAGCCACATGATATTCTGATAGAACAGCATACCATATCCGCATAAAGCATACATCAGGCTGAGTGAAACAGTAATCGCTGCACCTGTTGTTTTCTTGCAAAATCTGAAATAAATCGCCGCCGTAAAGGAACATAATGTAAGCTTCAGGATAACCATGATATTGACAAAATATATGATTTCTTCCTTTGGCACAAAAACCGACAGCAGAGAAAACGGACTTGAAAGGAAAAAGCAGAACACACCCCAGAAGTTCATACCGCCTGCATTGGAAATACTGAAAAGCAGATTGTCTTTTCCGCTTAGCATATCCTTAAAGTCCATCAGCAGGGGGATACCTTGCTGATTCATATCACACCAAGCAATACTGCCCTGTCCAAACGGGTACATATTATAGCTTTTGAACACATACAACAATACCGCTAAAGTCAGTAAAGACGGAAGAAACAGTGGATAGTATTTTTTGAAAGTTTTTGAAATAGCGTTCATTCAAGTATTTCTCCCTGATCGTTGTACTGAATATCATTGGGATCAATGCGGTTGCTTTCGGATTCTTCGGCATAGTTTGAGCTTGCCTGATCCGTTTCAGATTCATGAGGTGTATATTCCTGACTGACACCTGATGTTGCTTCCTGTTCAAAAGATTCTTTTGCTTCGGGATTTGTCGGTCTTGTTTCCGGATCAGAATAAGCGACCGAATTTACGACATCATCGTTGCTTTGTTTGTTATCAGAAACACTGCTTTTGCTTTCAGTCTTTTCGTTTTCTGTATTATCGGAAAGGATAAGCTGATATTCATCAGGTTTCGGATCACACATACCAATCATTGTTTTTTTAAGGGAATCAAGCAGAAGCTCTTTCCCGATGCTGCCATAGTATTGTTCGAGGTTCTTTGTTATAGTCAGGGTGTAGACCGTATGATCTCCAACTTTATGTGTTGCAACTTCTATGCCACTATATTCGCAAATATCTGTTATACCATTGTCAGATAATTTTGCAGAGATAAAACGAACTTCATCTCCGATTTTGTTTTCTGCCTTCCAAATATCAAAGAGATTTTTAGGAGAAGCATTTGTAACAATAGTTTTTTGTTCCGTTTTACCATTTGCAATATAATAAATTTTAAATGGCATTTGTTCAAGAGTTTTTTCGTCCGAATCTTCAGGCACGGGATCTTCCGAGCTTGCTCCTCCGGCTAATCCGTTTTCAGGGGATTCTTCGTTGACAGGCTTAACCGAGCTTGTACCAACCTTAGAGGAAGCACCTGAATCAACAATCACATTACTGCTTTTGATCATATTCTGAACGATCAAAACAGCCGCACACGCAACAACGGCACAGGCTGCCACAGATGTTATTGCTAAAAATACTTTTTTACTGGCTTCCTTAGGTTCCATTGCTTTGTCGATAAGCTTATCATCCACATTACCAATGCTGTCAAACAAATCGAATTTTGTCATAACAACTCCTCCGTTTCAAGTCTTGCTTTCAGTTTGTTCCTTGTTCTCATAAGCATGACCTTGACTTTACTTTCGGAAAAGCCAAAAATCCTTGCTATTTCCTTTACGGATTTTGCATACCAATAACGGCAAAGAAACACTCTCTGTTCCGTGTCTTTTAACTCTCTGACAAAAGTATTGATAGTTTTATCAAGCATTTCTTTTTCTATTTCAGCTATCGGATCACCGCTCGGAGAAATACAATCCGATAACTCATTGAGAACCTCTGCTATCTCACCACCACGCTTTTCTGCATTTTTTCGTCTCCATCTATCAATAGAGAGCCTTCTTGTTATTTTACCGAGAAAAGTTTTTAAAATACTTGGCTTATGGGGCGGCATACTGTTCCATGCGGACATATAGGTATCATTAACACTTTCTTTGGAATCTTCCTCATTATGTAAAATACTGTAAGCCACTGAATAGCAGTAAGTGCCATATTTCTCGGATGTAACGGAAATAGCCTGCTCATTTCTGTTAAAATACATTTCAACGATCTGTGCATCCGTCATAGTAAAGACCTCCTTTCAAAAGTCCTTCTATATAACTACTCGTATTTTATCACGATTGGTTACAGTCTTTTTGAAAATTTTATAAAAAAACACAGGCAGACATTCTAAAAATGAATGTCTGCCCGTGTTGGTCATGTGTGTCGGGCATGACACTAATTTTATTTTTCAAACAAGACCTA
>CANQLX010000061.1 GCA_947624835.1 uncultured Clostridia bacterium | reverse complement strand
ATAGGAGAAAACATTAGAAAATTAAAGAAAACGAACAAATGAATTTGCATTTTTGACTTTATTTGACTTTGACTTTGCCTGACTTTGATTTTATAATAATAACTGTAAAGTCAAAGAAAGTCAAAGACAAATAAGAGGTGATATGATGAAAATGAGTGATCTTGTTGCCGAATATATAGTAAGAATGCTTGATGAAAGTGGTGGAAATGCGGAAATAAAGAGAAATGAGCTTGCAAGTCTTTTAGGCTGTGTGCCAAGTCAAATCAACTACGTTATTACGTCACGTTTCACACCGGAACAGGGGTATATTGTAGAGAGCAGACGGGGAGGGGGCGGATATATCAGAATAACCCGTGTCACCACCGACAGACGTGTTGCTGTTATGCATATTGTAAATTCGATAGGTGACAGTATATCATATTCAACAGCAGATATAATACTAAGAAATATGTTATCGCAGAATATGATATCCGAATATGATTTTGCACTTATATCTTCGGCAATATCGGACAAAGTATATACAGGGATAACAAGAGAACATAGAGATATGCTCAGGGCATCCGTAATGAAAAATATGCTTATGACACTTATATTAATAAATTAGAAAACGGGAGGTAACAATCATGTTATGTCAATCATGCGAAAAAAGGCAGGCTACAACACACATCAAAACTATACTTAACGGGGAACTCAAGGAATTCAGCCTTTGTCCCGAATGTGCCGCAAAACTTGGATACGGTTCGTTTTTCGGGAATTTCGGATTTGACCTTGACAAGATTTTCGGAAGTTTTATGGAAAGCTTCGGTCCGACAAAGACCTCAAAACGCTGCAAATTCTGCGGAAGCAGCTTTGAGGATATTGCAAAATCCGGCAAGGTCGGATGTGCACAGTGCTATGATGAATTTTATGAGGAACTGTTGCCGTCTATACAGCGAATACACGGAAGAACAAGCCATGCGGGAAAACTTGCACGCTCCGCCGGTGCCGAGGTGAAAATCAAAAATGAAATGGCACAGTGCCGATATGAGCTTGAACAAGCAATTAAGGCACAGGAATTTGAAAGGGCGGCAGAACTCAGGGATCGTATAAGAGATCTTGAAAAGGGTCTCAATGAAACTAAAGACAGCAATCAAAGAAAGGAAGGATAATTATGAGTGAGAAGATAAAGCAGTATAAGGACGTAAGCGATGTTGTTATCAGCACAAGGATAAGATTTGCAAGAAATCTCAGAGATTATCCTTTTCCGTGCAGAATGAATATTGAACAGAAATGTCGTGTTGCAACAATAGTCAAGGAAGCAGCCCTTGGCGGACACAGTTCAATTTCCGACAGGTTCCGTTATATACAGATGTCGGAGCTTACACAGGAGGAGGCTGTATCACTGGTAGAAAGACATCTTGTAAGTCCGGAATTTATATCGGACAGAGAGGGAAGGGGTCTTTTGCTCCTTGACGATGAATCCGTAAGCATAATGATAAATGAAGAGGATCATATCCGCATACAGGTTATAAGACCGACTATGGATCTTGATGGTGCATATGATCTTGCAGACAAAATTGATACCCTTTTTGATGAACAGCTTAATTTCGCTTTCAACGATAAGCTTGGATATTTGACTCAATGCCCAACAAATATCGGAACAGGAATGAGGGCATCTCTTATGCTTCACCTTCCGGCACTGAGGGAAAGTGGGGCAATGGGCAAAATCAGCTCGTCACTTGCAAAATTAGGTCTTGTTATCCGGGGAATGTACGGAGAGGGTTCCGACCCTAAAGGTTCTGTATATCAGCTCTCAAACCAGGTAACCCTCGGAATTTCCGAAAAGGAGGCAATTAATAATCTGAGAGATATCGCAATTCAGCTTATAGCACAGGAAAGAGCGGCAAGAGAGGCAATGTCAACAGACGAGGAGGTTCTTGACAATATATACCGTTCATTCGGTATACTACAATATGCAAAGCTTCTGAGCAATGATGAATGTATGAAGCTTCTTTCATACTTGCGTTTTGGTATTGAGATAGGAATATTTGATAATATTGATTTTGATACTGTAAATAATCTCATGATCGAGGTACAGCCTGCAACACTTATGAAAAATATAGGCAAAAAGCTTACACCCAGAGAAAGGGATCGCATCCGTGCCGAGGTTGTACGAACAGCACTTATGAGAAAAAAGGTTCCTGCAAGCAGGAGACTTGAAAACTGAAATAAATTATAAAAGGTAACAAATGAGGGAGGCAGTTTTATGTTTAAATTCAGTGGTTTTACGGAAAAAGCTAATAATTCCATAAATACAGCTATTGCCCTTGCAGAGGAGATGGGGCATAACTATATCGGGAGTGAACATATTCTCCTCGGACTGATTAAGGAGGAGGAAAGTGCTGCAAGCAATATTCTTGAAAAAGCGGGAGTTAAATTTGATGACGTTGAGGCACTTATAAGGGAAACTGAGGGCACGGGCTCCCCGATATCGGGACTGACACCTGAGCAGTTCACTCCCAGAACCAAAAGACTTATTCAGACGGCTGTTGCAGAGGCAGCAAGAATGAACAGCAGCTATGTAGGAACAGAACATCTTCTCCTTGCACTTATCGCCGACAGCGGAAGCTATGCAAACCGTTTTATATCACAGGCAGGCGGCTCAAAGGACACTGTAATAGCGTCAATTCGTGAGCTTTTCGGATCTCAGGAAAACGAGCAAAGAGAATCAGGAAGCTTTCGTCAGGGAAAGTCAGGCTCACTTGACAAATACGGCAGGGATCTTACAAAGGAAGCCGAAAAGGGAAATATTGACCCTGTTATAGGAAGACGTGATGAGATAGACAGAGTAATACAGATACTCTCCCGCCGTACAAAGAATAATCCCTGTCTTATAGGTGAACCGGGTGTCGGAAAAACTGCTGTCGCAGAAGGTCTTGCACTTAAAATTGTATCGGGTGATGTGCCGGAGCCGCTTAAGAATAAAAGGATAATTTCACTTGACCTCACAGGTATGGTTGCAGGTGCAAAATACAGAGGAGATTTTGAGGAAAGAATTACCTCGGTTATTGATGAGGTCAAGAAATCCGATAATATAATACTGTTTATAGATGAGCTTCATACAATAATCGGCTCAGGTTCGGCAGAAGGATCGGCAGATGCGGCTAACATTCTTAAGCCGTCGCTTGCAAGGGGAGATTTTCAGGTAATAGGCGCTACAACGGTAAATGAATACCGCAAGTATATAGAAAAGGATGCGGCACTTGAACGCCGTTTCCAGCCTGTGAATGTCGGAGAGCCTACCGAGGACGAAGCAAAGGAAATACTCAGAGGTCTGCGTGACAAGTACGAGGCACACCACAAGGTCAAAATCACAGATGAGGCTATTGATGCGGCTGTTAAGCTTTCCTCAAGATATATAGCCGACCGTTATCTGCCGGATAAGGCAATAGATCTTATTGATGAGGCCGCATCAAAAGTAAGACTAAGGGCATATACGGCACCGGATGATTTGCAGGAGCTTGAAGCAAGGATAAAGGAGCTCGAAAAGGAAAAGTCCGAAGCTGTCAATACTCAGGACTTTGAACGTGCTGCCAAGGTTCGGGATGAGCAGAAAAAGATTAAGTCGGAGCTTGAGGAAAAGCGTGAGGAATGGGAAAGAAAGAATGCCCGTCGTGACGGTGAGGTGACACCTGAGGATATAGCCGAGATAGTATCAGGCTGGACAGGTGTGCCTGTTGTACAGCTCACAGAGGAAGAGAGTCAAAGACTTCTTAAACTTGAAAGCATACTTCACGAAAGAATAATTGGGCAGGATGAGGCTGTATCCTCCGTTGCAAAGGCTATACGCAGAGGAAGGGTAGGTCTTAAGGATCCGAAAAGACCGGTCGGTTCGTTTATATTCCTCGGTCCTACGGGTGTAGGTAAAACAGAGCTTTGCAAGGCACTTGCCGCAGCTATGTTCGGTGATGAAAATGCCATGATACGCTTTGATATGTCCGAATATATGGAAAAGCATACCGTATCAAAACTTATCGGCTCCCCTCCGGGATATGTCGGCTATGATGAAGGCGGACAGCTTACCGAATGTGTACGCCGCAGACCGTATTCCGTACTTCTCTTTGATGAAATAGAAAAGGCTCACCCTGATGTATTCAATATGCTTCTGCAAATTCTTGATGAGGGCAGACTTACGGATTCACAGGGCAGACACGTTAATTTCCGTAATACAGTTATTATTATGACCTCAAATGTGGGTGCAAGACTTATAACCGAAAAGCAGAAAAGCCTTGGCTTCTATGGCGGTGATGATAAGGGCGGCAAAAATGAGGACGAAATAAAACAGGCTGTACTCGGAGAACTTAAACAATTATTCAAACCTGAATTTCTCAACAGAGTTGATGATATAATTGTATTCAATAAGCTAAGCGAAGATGATATCAAAAATATAGCAAAAAATCTGCTTGATAATCTTAGGGGCAGACTTGCAGAGCTTGACGTCAATGCTGTATTTACCAACGAAGCTGTAAGTGCAGTTGCAAAGGAAGGTTTTGATGAGCTTTACGGTGCACGTCCGCTTAAGAGGGCTATTATGTCCAAGATTGAAGATCCGATTTCCGAGAAAATGCTTGAGGGAACGATTAAAGGTGGAAAAAGTGTTACGGTAGATTACAGGGACGGTAAGTTGTGCTTTGATGTAAGTGACTCTGAATAAGCTTTATACGGAAGACAAAAATTCCCGTATTCATATTGTGTTCATAAATATATAGTAGACTGAATGAACAGGTTGCTGTACGGCATACCGAAATGATTTTAGGGTGGCTGGTATTATGAATTTCAGAGTCGGACACGGTTATGACGTGCATCGCTATACATCGGGAAGAAAGCTTATTTTGGGAGGTGTTGATATTCCTTTCGGAAAAGGACTTGCAGGACATTCGGATGCAGATGTTGCCGTCCATGCGATCATGGATGCACTTTTAGGTGCGGCAGCACTCGGAGATATCGGCCTGCATTTTCCCGATAACGATAAGAAGTATAAGGGTGCGGACAGTCTTTTGCTTCTTGAAAATGTTTGTTCTATTCTTCGTGAAAAGGGATATGAGATATCCAATGTAGACTCTACAATAGTAGCTCAGGCACCTAAGCTCAGACCGTATATTGATGAAATGCGTCTTAATATCTCCAATGCTATGAGTATTGATATAACACAGGTCAGCGTTAAGGCTACAACAGAGGAAAGACTCGGCTTTACCGGACATCTTGAGGGAATAGCGGCACACAGTGTTGCGCTTGTATACAAAAACTGAATTAACAAAAGGCATCTGTCATATTGTAATGACGGGTGCTTTTTTGCTGGAATGAGCCACTTTTCAAAATTGCCATTATGTACCGTTTGCAATACAAAAGTATTGACATAAGTCAGCGTAAAATATATAATATAAGTGAGATGTAAGGTGATTCCAATGGCTGATGTTGAATTGTATAAATCACTTCATTTCGAGGATACCACAGTGATTGTAGATGATATCAATCTTGAAACGTTGGAAACGATATTCATAAATGATAGATATAATGTATCCGAAATCGGTTTGATTGTGCCTGGTTTCAGACTTTTTTATTTGAGGGGTACTATATTTGAGTAAAAAATATAAAAAATATTTTATTTTACTGTCCGTTTAGTTTTTACAATCGTCTATATTGTATAGGGGGTGTTTTTTTATTCCATATTATGACATTGATATATAGAAGATAAATAATGTGATGATAAAAAACAATTATAACCCTGAAATTTAAAATCGGAGGAAAAAAATATGGACAAAAAGTATAATGACATTGTGAAGTCTGCCCTTTCGGGTGACGAGTCGGCATTTGAGAAACTTTATACAATGACAAAGGATTCAGCTTATTTTATTGCACTCAGCATGACGCATAATGAGGAAGATGCAATGGATATTTTGCAGGATAGCTACATCAAGGCTTTTACCCGTCTGAATACCTTGGATAAGCCCGAATCATTTGAAAGCTGGCTCAAGAGGATAGTAGTAAATTGCTGTAATGATTTTCTGAAACGGAAAAAGATTTTATTATTTTCAGAGGTTTCCGATGATATTAAAATTGATGAGTTTGATGAAGAAACAGATACAGAGCTTATTCCTCACGAATCCGTTGACAAGAAGGAAGCAAGCCGGCTTATTATGGAAATTATTAACGGTCTTGATGAAAACAAAAGGCTTGTTATTATGATGTATTATTATAACAATATGACAACAACGGAAATAGCGAAAGCTCTTGAAATATCTGTATCCACAACAAAGTATTACTTATCGGCTGCAAGAAAGGAAATCAAGGCAGGTCTTGAAAAGCTCGACAAGGAAGGCACTCGGCTTTATGCTGTCATTCCGTTTACGATTTTTCCTTCACTTATAGGACAGGCGGCAGGAAATGCAAATGCCCCGGTATTTTCTGTTGTTTCCAAAAAGGTAATGGCAGGAGTAAACGCAGGCGGCGGGACTTCGGCTGCTGCAACCTCATCAGTGGGGAAAAGTGTGATTTTAAAAACAACAGCATCAAAGGTAATTGCTGTTGTTGCGGCAGCGGCGGTTGTCGGAGGAGGTGCAACGGCGGCTGTTCTGATAAGCAATAATAATTCAGTACCTGTGGAAAATTCTGTGGTTTCACAAGTTTCTCAGACCTCCACAGAGGAAAAACCGGAGAGCAGTCAAGCATCAGAGGTATCAGTTGATACGGCGAAAGACTATGAATACAAATTTGTTGACAATGGTGTTGTTATAACAAGGTACAATGGCAAAGATACCGAGGTTGTCATACCCGATAAAATTGGGGGTAAGCCTGTTTTAAAAATTGGGGAAATCAGTGAAGATGAGAATGGAAACAATGATATGGGAGTGTTTCAGAATAAACCCGATATCGTAAGTATAGATATACCTGATAGTGTTACGACAATAGGTGATAAAACATTCTCATACTGTTCAAAGCTGTCGGAATTAAATATACCTAATAGTGTTACCGAAATTGGAAATAGTACATTTTCAGGTTGTATGGCTTTGAAAAACGTAACAATTCCCGATACGGTGACAAAAATAGGAAATGGTGCATTTTCCGGATGTCAGGGCTTTACAGATATAACTATCCCCGGCAGTATCAAGAGTTTTGGAGATGATGTATTTCAAAATTGTAAGAAACTCGCAAGCGTAAAGATAGAAAATGGTATTACGGCGATTGGAAACGGTATATTTTCCAATTGTACGGGTCTTATAAACATAGATATACCCAGCACCGTTACGAATATAGGATATGAATCCTTTTCAAACTGTACGGCATTAACAAGTATAGCTATCCCCGATAGTGTTGAAATAATAGATAGCAGTGCATTTTCGGGGTGTACGTCATTGGCAAGTGTAAATATTTCAGGAAACTATACAGAAGTAGCTCCGACAGCATTTGACGATACACAATGGTATGATTCTCAGCCTGACGGTGTTGTATATGCCGGAAAAGCGGCTATAAAATATAAAGGTGAAATGCCTGCAAATACAAGTATACAATTAAAAGCTGATACGACAAGCATTTCCGAAGGTGCATTTTCTGATTGTACGAACCTTACAAACATAGTAATATCCAACGGTGTTACAGTGATAGGGGATAATGCCTTTTCAAACTGTACAGCCTTAATAAGTATTGATATTTTGAGTAATGATTTAAAGATAGGAAATGGAGCATTTAAAGGTTGTACTGCTTTGGCAAATATAAATAATCCGGATGGCATAACGGCTATAGATGCAGGTGTTTTCGAGGAGAATACATTCTCCGATACCGCATGGTATGCTTCTCAGCCTGACGGTGTGGTATATATTGGAAAAGTGGCCTATAAATATAAGGGAGAAATGCCCGAAAATACAATAATATCCATAAAAGAAGGAACAACGGAAATAACCTCACGATTTTCACCAAATATACAGAATGGCAGCCTAAAGGAGTTTTACTGTCCGAATCTGATAGATTTAGAGATACCGGACAGTGTTAAGGTAATAGGTGCATACGCATTTTATGGATGTGAAAATCTGACAAGTTTAGATATACCAGACAGTGTTACGAAGATTGGAAACAATGCCTTTGCAGAATGTAAAGGTGTTACAGACATAACTGTTCCAGAAGGTATTTCAGATATCGAATGTATAGAGAAGGCGTTTGCCGGATGTGATAATATTACTACTATACACGGTAAAAGCGGTTCTGCTGCGGAGGAATATGCAAAGGAAGAAAATATAAAGTTTGTAGCTGAATAAAATATAATTTTATAATTAAGTCCGATTGTCCATAAGAATATGTGCGGCAATCGGACTTTTCATTTCATACTGTATTGAATTTCCGTGATAATAAATCCTGATACAATAATTATCGTTTCCACTTTAATATATTTAAAAATTATGCTATAATGAATACAAACAAAAATCTGACGGAGTGATTGTTTTGCTTAATGTATCTCATCTGACAAAAAAATATCATAAGTTTGTTGCAAATGATAATCTTTCGTTTATGGTAAATGATGGCGAAACAGCAGTGCTTGCCGGTCCGAATGGTGCAGGAAAATCAACGGCAATAAAATGCATTGCCGGTCTTTTGCGATTCGAGGGTGAAATTGAACTGTGTGGCTATAAAAATAAAAGTACGGAGGCTAAGAAAATATTGGGCTATGTTCCTGAAATTCCTGCACCCTTTGAGCTTTTGACGGTGTGGGAGCATATGGAATTTATCGCCCGTGCATATAACCTTGAAAACTGGAAAGACAGGGCAGAGGAGCTTATGTACCGACTGGAGCTTACGGATAAAAGAGATAAGCTCGGTAAGGAATTATCAAAAGGTATGCAACAAAAAATAAGCATATGCTGTGCTATGCTTATTGAACCAAAAATACTTTTGTTTGATGAACCTCTTGTAGGTCTTGATCCTCATGCAATAAAGGAGCTTAAACTCATGCTTGCGGAAATGAAAGAAAAGGGTACGACGATCATAATTTCCACTCATATGCTCGACAGCGTTGAGGGGGTATGGGACAGGGTGTTTATAATGATGAACGGAAGAATTGAAGCTGAGCGTACACGAACACAGGTTGAAGAAAGCGGAGAAAACCTTGAGGAACTGTTTTTCAGTATTACGGAAAAGACGGCGGTAAGGGCTGAATGAAAAAGGGAAAAGGTATTTTCGGGAAAATAAAGTTTGATATTTTGCTTATAAGTGTACTTATTGCGGTAGGGGCTGTTGTATTACTGTTTGCGTTTCTCAACGGACAGGGCGGAGCCTATGTTCAGATAAAGGTAGACGGAAGGGTAACGGCCGTATGCCCGCTTGCAGAAAACAGAACCGTTACAATAAACGGAATAAATGGTACGAATTTACTTGTGATTGAGAATGGTGAAGCATACATAGGTGAAGCAGATTGTCCTGATAAGCTATGTGTTAATCAAGGAAAAATCAGTATGACAGGGCAGTCTGTGATCTGCCTGCCGCACAGGATAGTTGTAGAAATAACCGGAGAGGGGCAGAAAGACAATTCCGAAATTGATGTAATTGTAAAGTGAAACTATGAATAAGAAAAGTAAAGTAAATGTAAAAAGAATATCCGTATATGGATTGATAACGGCAGTTGCTATTGTGCTGAGCTGGCTTGAATCACAAATACCGCCGTTTTTTCCTGTGCCGGGTATGAAAATAGGGCTTACCAATATCATAGTTATAATAGCACTGTATAAAATGGGAAGCGGCAGTGCAATGGCTGTAAATGTTCTGAGAATTGTTATAGTGTCATTTCTGTTCGGAGGTCCCTCGGCACTGCTTTACAGTCTGTCGGGAGGAATGTTATCAACGCTTGTAATGATATTTCTGAAATGGACAGGAAAGTTTAAAACGGTGACTGTAAGTATTGCAGGAGGTATCTTTCATAATGTGGGACAGATACTTATCGCTATGCTTATGATGAATACAACGGGTATTTTGTGGTATCTTGCCGTATTATGGTTTACAGGAGCGGCATCGGGAGCGCTTATAGGAATACTTGCTTCTCTTATTGTAAAACGTCTGCCGGATAAGCCTTTTGAATAGGAGAGTATTATGAAGAAATTTTTAAGCATATTATTTGTACTAAATATTTTATTAGGCGTTTCTGCTTGCGAAGAGGGACAGACTGATGAAAACATTGGGTATGGTAGTCAAAATAATATTCATTCGGCAACAAGGGAAATTTTCGCCATGGATACTTATATGACTGTTACTGCATACGGTGAAAATGCGGATAGTGCTGTTGATGAGGCTGAAAAGGAAATACACAGGCTTGATAATCTCCTATCCGTGGGAAATACCGACAGTGAGGTATATAAAATAAACAGCACAGGAGAGGGAAGTCTTTCAGAGGATACCAAAAGGCTCATGGAAAAATCCGAATGGATATATGAAAATACAGACGGAGCGTATGACATAACAGTATATCCGCTTATGAAGCTTTGGGGCTTTACGGGAGATAATCAGACAGTACCTGATGGAGAGGACATAAAAAAGGTTATTTCTGACAGCGGCTTTGATAAGCTTACATACGATAACAGCACTGTCAGGCTCGGAGAAAGTATGGGTATAGATTTCGGGGGTATTGCAAAGGGCTATACAAGTGATAAAATAATGGATATTTTTGAGGAATACAAAATTAAATCTGGTATTGTATCACTCGGTGGAAATGTTCAGTGCCTTGGGAATAAAACAGACGGAAGTATGTGGAAATGTGGGATAACCGACCCCGATAATCACGAGGATACGGGCAGTCTTATTGGAGTTATAAGTGTGAGGGATAAGGCGGTTATTACATCGGGGGGCTATGAGAGATTTTTCACGGATGCAAAAAGCGGTAAGACATATCATCATATAATGAACCCGAAAACAGGATATCCCGCCGAAAGCGGTCTTAAGTCTGTAACTATTGTAAGCAGTGACGGAGCACTTGCGGACGGTCTTTCAACCGCCTGCTTTGTTATGGGTAAGGAAAAAGCATTAAATTTCTGGAAAAAAAACAGTGATAAATTTGATATGATTATTATTGATAATGAGAGGAATATAACCGTAACAGAGGGTATAGCGAATAATTTTATATCGGACTATGACTTTGACATTGAGAAAAAACAGTATTCCATTCCGACAGACACTTGATTAAATGACAGATGTTTAATATAATAATTGTAACATGAAGATTTGTTTAAAAAGGAATAGGGAGAAATTATGAACAATCTGACAGATATAT
>CANQLX010000060.1 GCA_947624835.1 uncultured Clostridia bacterium | reverse complement strand
GTTTCTACTCACGCACCCCATGCGAGGTGCGACAAGGGTATAACGATATCAAAACAATTTTAACAAGTTTCTACTCACGCACCCCATGCGAGGTGCGACGGAAAACGTTACGGGCTGGAGTGCTATTCTATGAGTTTCTACTCACGCACCCCATGCGAGGTGCGACTCGGTGATAGCGAAACAGACGTTTTATCCCAAAGTTTCTACTCACGCACCCCATGCGAGGTGCGACATTTGACGGACACTTACAATGAGTTGGAAAAACGGTTTCTACTCACGCACCCCATGCGAGGTGCGACCCTGTCGAGTGAGCATTGATTGTTGAAAGTTGTTGAGTTTCTACTCACGCACCCCATGCGAGGTGCGACGTGGCGGTGTATTCTGTAAATCTGAAATTTTCGCGTTTCTACTCACGCACCCCATGCGAGGTGCGACCAAACAGTTCTACTTACGGCGGACGTCAAAACGGTTTCTACTCACGCACCCCATGCGAGGTGCGACAGCTACCGTTATTGTCGCTTTACCTGTTTGTGTAGTTTCTACTCACGCACCCCATGCGAGGTGCGACAAAACTTTATGGAAACCCTTGGGCAGTGTTTAAGTTTCTACTCACGCACCCCATGCGAGGTGCGACCAATCAGTATACCTCCTTTCTTTACTTATTTCAGTTTCTACTCACGCACCCCATGCGAGGTGCGACAGATTGCCATACCGTCACCGAAAAGAACCAACTCGTTTCTACTCACGCACCCCATGCGAGGTGCGACGTGGTTATACCCGTCTGACGGAGAGCGAGATACGTTTCTACTCACGCACCCCATGCGAGGTGCGACTATAAGAGGTAGGTATATCCTACCTCTTTTATGAAAGTTTCTACTCACGCACCCCATGCGAGGTGCGACCAAACCGTTTTACTAACAGCCGATGTCAAAACGGTTTCTACTCACGCACCCCATGCGAGGTGCGACCTGTTATCGGTATAAGTACATTTATTATAATACTGTTTCTACTCACGCACCCCATGCGAGGTGCGACGACAATCTATCCGAATTTACCGAACAGTACAATGGCGGTTTCTACTCACGCACCCCATGCGAGGTGCGACAATGGCATGGGTATAACATAACGCACGGAGTAGGTTTCTACTCACGCACCCCATGCGAGGTGCGACGGCAACAGCGAAACAGATGCCCTTTCGCAAAAAGCGTTTCTACTCACGCACCCCATGCGAGGTGCGACGAAATGACGTTTAATTTTAAGGTCTATGGAAAACCGTTTCTACTCACGCACCCCATGCGAGGTGCGACAAAGTGCAGGGGATTATATAAATTTATCATACAGTTTCTACTCACGCACCCCATGCGAGGTGCGACAGATTGCTATTGAAGAAATGAGTGAACTAACAAGTTTCTACTCACGCACCCCATGCGAGGTGCGACTTCAAAATAAAAATAAAAAAATATTACAGATTGGGTGTTTCTACTCACGCACCCCATGCGAGGTGCGACGGCAAAATATTGTAGTTCTGCTGTCATACACCACTAAATGGGGTGGACTTAAATTAATATCATTCTATAACAGAATAATATATAAACAAATTAATACTTTTTAGATGCGAACCTATCTGGAATTTCTGTATCGTCAAAGGTTCGCCCTTAAATAATAATTACACCTTCGGGATTATAGGTTTTTTTGCTGCCAATGTGTTCAACCCTCCGCTCCCAGTTGTTTCCGAGATAATAGAATCTCAGGCTATCCTTATCATTGTCAATTATTTCCAGAAGCTGAGACTTAAGCTTAAGAAATGCAGAATAATTCAGGTCAGCTTCAAAAACAGAATTTTGAACTCTTTGGGCATGATCCTGACATACCTTAGCAACCTTTTTCAGACGTTTTTTCCCTCCGGCATCGGAGGTTGAAACATCATAGCTTATAATGACCATCATAAATTTTCACCTACTTAAGCAAAAAGCAAGGATATTCTTCAATATCACCACGAACATATTTTGCAAGTAAATTACTTTGAACATAAGGGATAAGTCCAAACTGTATTTTTTGCCCGAGGTGAGGATGCATATAATCGGTGCGTTTCTTTTCCTGCCAGCGTGTAAGCACCTTTTTTCTGCCTTCATCATTAAGCAATACAGCACCAGAAATCTGTTTATCAAAATCATTCTGTGAAATCACACGTAGATTGATAAGTGACAAAATAAACCTTTCGGCAAGACATCTTGTTTCTTCAACAAGGTCACAGGCAAGAGAATTTCTTCCGCTTCGCAGGGCATGGCAATAACCTATATAGCTGTCAAGACCCACAGTTTCAAGAGCGGCAGCAAATTCATTAGTGTAAAGTGTATATACAAAAGATAATAAAGCATTTACTTCATCAAGCGGGGGTCTTTTGTTGCGGTATTTAAAATGTATTCCTGCACTTTTATTTGTAATCAATTTGTCAAAAACAGAAAAATAACTGTGAGCACAGCTTCCTTCTATTCCGAGTATCTGATCCGCCGTTACCGCTTCGAGAAGTTTTCTTGTTCCTCCGGTAATAATATCTATGGTTTCCTGTATTTGTGTATCATCACGCAGTTCCGGTACGTCATGTAAAGTTCTTTTTATTGTGCGAACGGAATTACAGAATTTTGCAGCCATTGTATTTCGGGCAAGTTCAAGTCCGCTCTTTCGAAATTTGTCAATTTGAGACACTCTCAGAAAAACATTTCCCTTGGTTTCTCCGCAGACCTTAGCCAAAAACTTCCCCTGAGGGGATACAAAATTGATAGGTATGCATTTTTGGACACATTTCCCCATAAGTGCCGGAGAACAGCCGAGATAGCTAAAGCACACTACATTCTCAATATTATCAAAAGGTATCCTGAATTTTATTTCATTCTCAACCTTACATACCAAATTTTCGCCGTCAAGCGTAAGATAAGCATTTTCTTTTGTAATATAAAGAGTATTTAACAGCTTTCTCATATAACCTCCTCTAACAAGGACTCCAAAGAACTGCAAAAGCTTTTTTTGCTCTTATATTTCGGCATACATATGTCCTTCATTGAGCAACCGCTGCAATTCTGCCCCTTTCTTACAGGCGGAATAACACCCCTGCTTATATACTCCCTTATTTGCCTGAGTATATCCTTAAGATTTTCGTCATATTCATTGAAATTTTCCGCAAGAGGCAGTCTGACTCTCTTTTTTACATCGGCATAATAAATATATCCGTTACAATTACAACCAAACACATAATCTACACAGAGCTTCTGTGCAAATACCTGCATAAGATCCTCATAATTGAATTCGTATTTTCGAGGTTTGGTCGGCTTATATTCAACGATAGAATATAAGCCGTCCTTAACCTCGATACAGTCCGTCACTCCGTAGATTCCGTACTGCGGCAAATCGTTATAAACTTTGACTGATGTATATACCTCTTTATTTCTTGACATATACGAACCGTTCGTATGGACTCTTGTATGCATAAGATTAGCCTTAGTAACATAGTAATTCTCCGCCCATGCACAATCTATTTCAAGCAGACCCCAGCGATGAGGACAATAAAGCCAATGCTGTATTGACCTTATGGGAATACTTTCCGTCATCATAGCTTTTCGATAAGCTCAACACCTTCGGGCATTTCTTTGTCTACTGTTATTTCATAATCATCAATGCTCCTCGGTACGGCTGATTTTTCCTCGATCTTCACTTTGTCAAACAGCAAGTGAGACGGGCAGTTTCCGAGTACGTTATCATGTTTAAAAACAATAAGTTTTCTCATACACATCTTACCTCTTGCGGCGCTGTGATCATCCTCAAACATATTGATAATAGCCTTCCAGAGAAGCTCAATATCTGCCTCAGTAAGATCCGTTACCTTATTGGCAAGTGCTGCCGATACATAACCCTCGGCACGGTACAGACCATAGGGGATTATGCTCTTTTTGCCCATCTCGGTAGAACCTGTTTCCATTCTGTCATTGGTTGTACGAGCCTGTCTTGTTATTGTAATATCCTGTATATTGATGGTTGATATACTTCTCGCAAAATTAATCTGAACGGGTCCCCTTACAATGCCGCACGGATTATCTCCTGTTGACATAACAGCACCAAACATACGTACGTCATAATAATTCCTGCACATATAATCCCGTGCCTTTTTGACATCATCAGGATTTTTTCCTTTCTGCCCTTTTTTCAGATTTTCCGCATCATACGCATCCTCGAATTTCGAGTTCAGCGACCTGTCTGCCTTAACAAGAATGTCATATCCTGCCTCTCCGTTTTTGACAAGCTCAACGTAATTTCTGATTTTTCTTTTAAGACAAACATCCGTAATAAATCCGTACCCGCTTTCTGCGTCAATTCTCGGTGCATTACCTGCGTCCGGATCCCCGTTAGGATTTCCGTTTTCCACATCAAAAATCATGACAAAGTCATACCTGTTGTTAATAGCCATAATTAATTTTCCTCCTCTGTTTCAGTTTCATTTTTCTTATAAAAATCCTGATCCTGATGATAATATCCGATCATGAATTTTCCCTGTTCTGTCAGTGTAAGCGTTTCGGGGAAACCTACACCAAGCTTACCTATAATTTCTTCAACCAATTTGTTGAAGTATATTTCAAGCTTCTCACCAGGGATGCCATTAATCAACTTTTCCCCGATTTTCTTAATGTGATTTTGTGAAAGAGCAAGCAATTTCGGGAATACCAATGCCGGCTTAGATGCCGCTGATGCAAAATAGGTATCCTTAATTGTGCGGTTAAGCTTTGCCGGAGCTGCCGCATTTTCCTGTATCCTTTGCAGTACAGCAAAAAGCCTTCCGCAGAGATACGCCTCATTTTTGTTTTCTTTGTCAAGTGCCAATTTTAATTCCTCCTTATTATTATAATTTTTATTATTTCTCAACCATCTGTTCACACAAGCCTTGACTAAACCTGCACGAATACGGTTTATCCATGCTTTATCCTTCTTTTCATCCTTCTTATCGAATTTATCGGTCTTCATTCTCCTAACAACAGTTGAAAGAAGATAATCCGGATAGGGTGTACCGAAAACAATGGACTTGAATATTGCTGACATAAGCGATGCATCAATCTTTTCGTTTTTGCTTTTCGGATATTTAAGCACTTTTTTAATTTCCTTTAACGGTACGGAGCGTGTTTCATCTCCTATTTGCATATCCTTTTGATGTTGAGCAATACACGCAAGTATCTGACCGAATTTTCTCCGGTAGATAAATTTCTGCGATACACGGGATGCATTCGGTTTCAGACCGACAATATAGAAATCTATATTCTTATCTATCTTGTATAAAGATGAAAGCTTATCCTCGGTGACCGTACTGTCCTCTGCACTGTTTAGAATGCTTTTGAGCATATCATCTACTTTTTTATCATCAATCTCGTCATTACCGCCAAACATTAAAACATTTGCCCAATCGGAACATTCAGTATTTTTCTTTCCCCCTGTTGCCCAAAAAATCACCGTTATATCATCTATCAAATTAAAGTGTTTTTTATCCGCTAAAAGGCTATTCAATGCAAAGGTATATTTGTTCATTATCTCCTCGGAAATATTACTGTTATATGATTGATCATTTCCATAAGAACAGTAAGCGGTTTCATTAAACCCCACAAGAATAGTTCCCGAAGGCTGTCCTCCGTTTATACCCTTTATTTTCTTATGTAATTTTGCAATAGGCAATTTTCTTCCTGTCACCGCACATTGAGCCAATACAGCATCATTGGATACCTCATCCGTATTAAGACTTTCCCATTTTGCCTTTATAAGCGGATCTTCATGCAGAAGTACACCGGGTTGACCGCTCAGGCAAAACGCAAAATATGAATTTTTATATGCCTTTCCAATACCTTTAAGATATGGATTTTCGGTTTCATTTTCCGGTATCCAGTTTTGTATGAAGTTTCTGTATGCATTTATAATCGGAGAATCAAGTCCTTCAATAAAACTGAGATTAACTTCCTTAAAGGCAGCATTGGATTTTTTAGCCTTTCCGGTCTTGTCCTCAGTCGTGAACGTATCACCGTCAAGGTTTAAACCAAAAATATAAAGAGGTCTGTGCTCAATTATATTTGATTCAATTCCCGACTTTTGTGTTCTCTGCGGAAATGTTATACTTTGTGCCCTCTTTGATTTCTTGCCCTTAGCATTCTTTACTTCAGGACTTTCGCTTGTCTGCTCATCACCACCCACATCGACAGCAGAAATAATTGAATCAATTACTCCGTCAGGCTTAAGACAAATAAGATAATGAACATCCTGCTTTGAATATCCTTTAGGGATAAGCTTCCCGTCCCTTTCAAGATCGTCATAATAATCACAAAGTGCATTTATCAGCATTTATTTTTTCACCTCCCTGTACTTACCGACATCAATAACACCGCCTATCATATGCGGTCGGTAATATTCTGTTGTAGCTCTGTCCGAAAACTGCGGATTATCCCAATCATCATTAATCGGCTTGCCATGATCCTCAAAATTTACCCTATAGCTCATATATCCCAAATCACAATCACCCATAGCAAGGATATCGCTGTCAATCAGGCTCAAATCGAAATCCTCAACAAGTTCAAGCTTTCTCACGGGAAATTCGGAACATCCGAAGCACGGGGTACGGAAATGCTGACCGTTTTCAAGGCGGCGTTTTATAATGTTGTAATGCTTTTTCTCATCCTCATCAGCCTTATCACTTTTAAGTCCTGTCATTTCAAAATGAAACTCTATACCGTACTTCACATCTTTCAGGAGCATTGAAGCTCTTTGTGTCCTGTCCTCGGATGTATAAATACATGGATCTGCTCCGGTGCCTTTCATCTGAGCTTTTACATTTCGCAGCAATATCTTATTTTTAACCTCATTCCTGCGGATATTGACAAAATTAATCGGATTAAAAACAATGATCCTGTCAATAACATAGCGTATAGCCGGTTTCCAGTAAATACTCTTAAGCATACCCTCAAGTGCTCCCGGCGGCGGGACATCATAGCTTACCCTTTCGACCTTCATTTCGGGTCTTGTGAAAAGCGCATAATCTCCCTCTGCAATAATTTTAAAGCCTCTGCTCATAATATACCTCCTCGTCAACAATAATAATCCTTAGCTTCAAAGCCTATCCCCTTATCACTTTCATAATAATCATTATTTGTAAGACACCACAACCCTCCGTATTCGGTGACAACACCCTGTTCAATAAGTTTTTTCAGTTCATAATTATATACTGAAAATGTATATTTCTGTAATTTCCTATGATTGGTATATCCTGTATTTCTGAGCTGCTCTATAAGCTCCCTGCTTTCACTGTCACATTCAACGGCAACGGAAACCGTATTGTCATCTATCATCTTGAATTTATCTGCATATGAAGAAAATGCTACATTGTATATTCCCGAACAATCATCGGCAATTGTATTTTTCTTTATTTGCTCATCACTGAAATTATAAACCCTCTTGTAATACTCGCTTATACATTCATTGGATGAAATGTCTCCGTATTCTTCAAGCAGTCCTTTGGTTATATTTACTCTTGCATCCTTTGGAGGTTCGCCGAAATCAAAAATACAAATTCTCGCATTTTTTCTCTTACCCTCACGGTTACATCTTCCCCCCGCCTGCAATATACTGTCAAGTCCGGTAAGCTCTCTGTAAACAGTATGAAAATCAAGATCTACACCTGCTTCGATAAGTGAGGTGGATATAACAATAATTTTTCTGTCCTCGGGAACATCGGTCAAATCAGGATAATCCCGATAAAGCCCCTCAAGCTCCCGTTTAATTTCATCTATTGTCCTTTTTCTGTCATAGGCTGTCATATATGTAGAAAGGTGAAATTTTCTGCCAACAGCCATATCATAAAGCTCTGCCGCCGTTGCCCTTTTATTAACCACAATCAAAGCGGAGGGATTCCCACCTGCTCGGGCAACAAGCTGTTCTTCACTCATATCACCTATATTGATAAACTCTCCCTTTTTGAAAGCTGAAAATCTGCTTTTATCCTGTACGAGATCCTCAACCTTTGTTGAGGGCAGAGAATATTTGGATATAAGCTCCTCAAAATTCGGCATGGTAGCCGTAAGAAATACCGCTTCACTTCCCAGAAGCTTTGTGATGAACGATACGGCACGCAGACATGGCTGTAAATACTCAACCGGCATAAGGTGTGCCTCATCAAAAATAATAATGCTGTCTGCCATATTATGCATTTTCCTCAGTCTGTTCCTCTTATTTTTATAGACGGATTCAAAAAACTGTACCGATGTTGTAACTATAATTTGTGCGTTCCAGTTTTCCGTTACGTTTTTTATAAGTGTCTTATAATCCTCATCACGATCGGAATCATCAATACAGAACGAGGACTGGTGCCGCAGAATTTCCGCACTTTCTCCGAAAATATCCTCAAAAACGGCAACCGTCTGGTCAATGATACTGTTATACGGGATAACATAGATAATTCGTCTTTTACCTGTTTTCAATGCTCTTTCAAGTGCAAATTTCATACTGCAAAGTGTTTTTCCGCTTCCGGTCGGCATATTCATAAGATATATTTTAGAATCTGTTTTTATCTTATCGTATACCTGCTGTTGCAGGACAGAACGTGCTTTTTGAAGATCCGTCACACATCTGAATGAGGAAAGTCTGTTATTGATTTTTTTCAGACATTCTTCAAAATTACTTTTTAACTCCGTGTCCTCCCTACCTGTACAGAATTTTGCAGTGTCGAGTGAATCCGCATCTGTCAGGCAGGAAAAGCAGTACCTTGTCAGAAAGGCAAAACATTCAAACGAATCATTTTTATCCTTTACATCCTTAAACAAAGACACTATACTGTTGTTGTCAACACTTCTGACATCCAGTTCATTATTATAGTCGGAATAATCTTCAAACTTTTTTACATTGCTGTCCGACAGTCTGCCCTGTAAGGTTTTGTCTTCGGATGTATCGGCGGCTGTACCTCCGTCCGGTATTCCCGTATGGTGTCCGGCTATACAGTACTGAGCAATAGCAGCAGCCACACCGCTTTCGAAAAGCTTTCCGGCTTCAATCGCACCGCAGGTGGAATGGTCCACCCTTATCTTTTTGTTAAGCAATATTTTTTTTTGGAAGGATTCCTGATATTTTCCTATATCGTGCAATAGCGACATATTATATACCAGTTGCTTTAACTGTGGTATAGCAAAATTTTTTGCTGTTTCCGCCGTGTTTTTACAATGCTCAGCTATCGATTGTTCCTCGCCGGTTTCTTCATTTTTATGTGAAATTTTCATTTCCGTCACTTCCGTTCGTTACTTTTATAAAATATTTACTATTTTTCCTGATATTTCATGCAATATTACCATTATATCAAATTATGTTTGAAATTACAACATCAAATATATAATTTAAGTGAGCAATATACAATAAAATGTACAATAAAATATCAAGATAAAAAAATCCCAATAAAATCGGGAAATAATGTGTTATAATTATAGTTTGGATATAAAAAGTATTATCAATGGTACAAGTAACTCTTTGTCTAATGTAATAAGCTTTTACTGACGTAAAATAAAAAGAGAGATTTTTTACTGCTCAACAGAAGCCGGTAAAAATCTCTCTTTTATATATTTTATTATTCTTAGTAGGTTATTATTGAGCGGACGGGATAATCACTGAGTGCGGTGCGTCCGCCCAAGTCGGTAAGCTCTATCAGAAAAGCCGCACCGACAACCTTTCCTCCGAGCATTTCAACAAGATGTGCCGCTGTTTTAGCAGTGCCGCCCGTGGCAAGCAGATCATCTATAATTAATACCCCATCCCCTGCGTTTATTGCATCCTTATGTATTTCAATAACTTCGCTTCCGTATTCGAGATCATAGCGAGCGGAAACGGTTTCCCTCGGCAGCTTTCCTTTCTTACGCACAAGCACAAGACCCTTTCCCAGCTTTTCGGCTAAAATCGAACCAAAAATAAATCCTCTTGATTCAATGGCGGCTATTCTGTCAAATTCCAAATCCTTGACAGATTCGGTCATGGCATTGATAGCAAGGCTAAGCCCCTCGCTGCTCTGAATAACGGATGTAATATCACGGAACATTACTCCCTTTCTCGGAAAATCCGGAATATTTGTTACATAATTTTTAAGTATTTCATTCATAAACTGCACTCCCGATTTTATTTGAATTTTTTCAAACAGCACATTAACATATTAGCTGTACGGTATTGCTATGACAAAGCATTTACAATATGAATTATAAACGGTATGCTGTATTTGTGCAAGCCTTTTTAATAAAGAATTTTCAAATTACAGGCTCCGGGATTATATTTTTCCCTCCTTGATTGCCTGTAAAATATTAATACTAAAAGTAATTTCGTACTCGTCTAAAAAAATTATAAATATGTACTCCTATTTGTGCTTTTGGGGTAAAATATAATAAGAATCAGCAGGGGGTATATAAAATGAAAAAAACAAAATTAACCGACAAAATTATATCCCATTTCCGGAATTATCTGGAAAATGAGGAAAAAAGCTTATCGACAATTCAAAAGTATATACGGGATGTTACGGCGTTTATGTTATTCCTTTCGGGCGGTGAAATTACCAAGGAATCGGTTATTGAATACAAGCAGGGACTTATTGAGGGCGGTTATACAGTGTGCAGTGTCAATTCCATGCTTGCATCACTTAACAGCCTGTTTACCTATCTCGGCAGGCACGACCTCAAAGCTAAAACAATCAAGGTTCAGCGTAAGATTTTCTGTTCCGAGGAAAAGGAGCTTACCAAAGCGGAATATGAGCGTTTATGCAGGACAGCACAGAAAAAAAATGATAACAGGCTGTATCTCATTTTACTGACTATTTGCAGCACAGGTATTCGTGTGAGTGAATTACAGTATATAACGGAGGAAGCTGTCCGTAGAGGTGAAGCGGTTGTTTCCTGCAAGGGTAAAACAAGGTCGGTATTCATTGTCAGTAAGCTTCAAAAAAAATTACTTCGCTATATTGCGGCACATGGGATAAAATCGGGTTCTGTTTTTACCGCAAGAAACGGAAAGCCGCTCAACAGAACTACCGTATGGCGGGAAATGAAATCTCTTTGTGAAGATGCAAAAGTAAATCCTTCAAAAGTTTTCCCCCACAATCTCAGGCACCTGTTCGCTCGAATATTTTACAATATTGAGAAAGATATTGCGAAATTAGCCGACATTCTCGGTCATAGCAGTATCAACACAACACGCATTTATATTATTTCCACAGGTGCAGAGCATCGCAGACAGATAGAAAATATGCGATTAATACTATAAAAAAAGCACCAATATTTCATTGGTGACATAATCGACATTATGTTGAAAACAAAATCCACAAGCGATTTTTTCTTATTTCGATGTACATATTATATCACCATA